>JBCBSM010000001.1:1627241-1952689 GCA_039819165.1 Planctomycetota bacterium | reverse complement strand
AGCTCGACGCACAGCCCGGGCATGGGCTTCACCGTCGCTCGCTTGCGCACCAGGCCGTACATCCCGAAGCTCAGCGCCACGGTGACGGCGACCCACGGCAGGCTGCCCCGCTGGTAGGTCAGCCACGCGACCGCCACGACGCACATGCCGATGGCGGCGAGCTGCAGCCGCCGGGGCCGCTCGCCCAGCACCAGCATGCCCAGCGCCACCGACACCAGCGGGTTGAGGTAGTAGCCCAGGCTCGAATCCAGCAGCCGGTCGTTGCCCACAGCCCAGATGAACGCGAACCAGTTGGCCACCAGCAGCGCGGAGCTCACCAGCAGCGTGCCCAGCATCCGCCGATCGCCGAGCGCCGCCCGCAGCTCGCCCATCCGGCCCCGCAGCGCGAGCAGCCCGAGCACCAGCGGCAGCCCGAACCACACCCGCTGGGCGAGCAGCTCCATCGGGTCGGCCGACCACGTGCCCTGGCTCAGGGCGTGCAGGTAGATCGGCACGGCGCTGCCCCACCAGGCGTACGCCGCGAGGCCGTAGGCCAGGCCGGCCCGGCCGGAATGCTGCTGCTCCGCGTTCACGCGGCCGAGCGTAGCGACGCCGGGTCCGCGTCACGCGGCACCTATGCTCGGGCATGCCCCTGATCGTCACCGGAACCGTCGGCATCGATACCGTCTACACCCCCGACCACGGCCACCGCGAGAACGTGCTGGGCGGGTCGTGCACCTACTTCGCCGCCGCCGCGTCGTTCTACTGCCGGCCCGTCCGGGTGGTGGGCGTGGTGGGGGACGACTTCCCCGAGCAGCTGCGATCCACGATCGACCGCTTCGCGGGCGTGGACCACAGCGGGCTCGAGGTCCGATCGGGCTCCAAGACCTTCCGCTGGGGCGGCAAGTACCTCGACAACATGGACCAGCGCGAGACGCTCTACACCGACCTGGGCGTGCTGGCCGAGGAGCCGCCGGCCGTCCCGCCGCACTTCCGCGATAGCCGGTACGTCTTCCTGGCCAACACGCACCCGGCGGTGCAGCTGAGCCTGCTCGAGCAGCTCGGGGAGCGCCGGCTGGCGGTGGCCGACACGATGGACCTGTGGATCGACACCGCCCGTCCCGAGCTCGAGCAGCTGCTCCAGAAGATCGACGGGCTCGTGCTCAACTTCGATGAGGCCGAGCAGTTGACGGGCCGCCGCAACACGGTGTCGGCCGCGCGGCACATCCTGGATCTGGGGCCCCGCTTCGTCGTCGTCAAGAAGGGCGAGCACGGCTGCATCATCGTGCATCGCGATGGCATCGCCGCGCTGCCCGCCTACCCGACCGAGGAGGTCGTCGACCCGACCGGCGCGGGCGACAGCTTCGCGGGTGGCATGATGGGCTCGATCGCCAGCGAGGCCGAGGCAGACGCGTCGATGGACCCGGGCGACTTCGCCGCCATCCGCCGGGCGGTTGCGCACGGCACGATCATCGCCAGCTTCAACATCGAGTCGTTCAGCCTCGATCGCCTCGCCACGCTCGATCGCGGCGAGATCGACGAGCGCTACCGGGCGTTCGCGGCCATGGTCCGCGTGGCCTAGCGACGCCCGATGCCCGGCCGACGCGAGCAGGATCCGGGCTACCTCGAGCCCTACCGCGAGGCCGTCCGCCGGCACGGCCCGAGCTTCGAAGCGCTGCTATGGCGCAACGAAGAGTTCCAGCACGCCCGCTTCGCCGTGCTCGCCGAGGTTGCCCGCCCCGGCGGCCGGGTGGTGGCCGATCTCGGCTGCGGCCGGGGCGACATGCTGCCCGCGCTGGAGTCCTCCGGGCATGCGCCGGCGCGATACGTCGGCGTCGAGGGCATCGAGGAGCTGCTGGCGGCGTGCCGCGAGCGGTACGCGAAGCACGAGACCGCTCGCTGGCTGGCCGGCGACTTCGTGCGGGATCGCACGCTCTTCGAGACGCTCGTCCGCGAGCACGACGCGTCGGTCATCGTCTTCAGCGGCTCGCTCAACACGCTCGACCAGCGCACGGCCCTGGCGGTGCTCGACCGCGCCTGGGATGCGCTGCACGCCCGGCCGGGTGGCACCCTCGCGTTCAACTTCCTGACGAGCGCGGGCCGGCGACGCCGCGAGGCACTCGGCCCGGCCAACCGCTTCCGCAGCGGCGAGCTCTTCCGCTGGGCGCAGCGGGCCAGCGGCCGCATGCTCTACCGCCAGGACTACCTTGGGCCGCACGACGCGACGATCGCCGTGTACGCGCAGCAGCCCGAGCCGAAGGCGTAGGCACGCGGCCCGGTCGGAGCTAGAGCCCGGGCCAGGCGTCCGCGAGGTCGCGGGAGATCGGCCGGCGGATGCCGTTCTCCTCGAGCACGTCCTCGGCCGACGCCTTGAGCTCCGACACGCGGTAGACCAGGCGGTCCGATCCGCGGTCGTAGAACTCGAAGACGATGAACGGCTCGGACGAATCGGTGGCGCTCTTGACGAGTTCGACCAGGTGCCGCAGGCTGGTGACCGTCGTGCCGTTGACCGACCTGAGCGTCGAGAAGGGCGCGACGGTGTACGACTGGTTGATGCGGTGGTTGAGCAGGCCGCCCGCGAGCACGACGTACTCGTCGACCTCGGTGTCCTGGTCGGAGTAGGCCAGCCGCGCGATGGGGCTGTTGCGCCACGAGAAGACGTCGAGATTGAGCCGCAGCACGTGGGTCTGGTACACCGGCGTGAACACCAGCGGCCCGTACACGAAGTAGCTCGGGTAGTCGTTGTCGAGCGACGCGAAGATATTGGAGGACTTGCGGACCACGGGCGAGCGGACCTCGATGGCCTCGCCGTCGCGCAGCACGCCCAGCGTCACCGTGCCGTCGTCATTGAGGCCGTGCTGCACGAAGTACTCGAAGTACAGCCGCAGGTCGCCATCGATGGTGACGAGGCCCTGGCTATCGATGTTGCGGCCCGCGATGCTCGTAACCACGTCCCACGACCGCAGCGGGAATCCCTCGTGGGCGCGGTGCACCGCGACGCCGTCGAGGCCGCCGGTCAGGCCCAGCTTGGCGCGGATGGCGTCGTTGACGGTTGTATCGAAGGTCTCGCGGAGGAAGGGCCGGCCGGCGATGGAGCCGTCCCGCGCGTCGTCCAGGAACAGCCGGATCTCCTCGGTCGGGATGACGTAGCCGATGTTGTCGGCCTGGTCGATGCCGCTGAAGGTAAGCCCGATGACCCGCTCGCCGGCGGCCACGGGCCCGCCCGAATTGCCCGGGTTGAGCGCCGCATCGACCTGGATCCGCAGCCCCAGCGTGCCGGGGCGATAGGTGACGAATTCGATCCGCGAGACGATACCCTCGGTGATCGACAGCTCGTCGCCGCCGATGGGGTAGCCGAAGGCGTTGACCGTCTCGCCGATGGCCGGCAGCGCGTCGGCGAATTCGGCGCGGGGCACGCCGGCAATCGCGTCGGGGTTCTCCAGCCGCAGCACCGCGAGGTCGACGCCCGAGTTGCGGGCTTCCACCGTGGCCGCCAGCCGCTCGCTGCTGAGGTAGGGCTGCACGAAGATCTGCTGGCCGTATTCCACGACGTGCGCATTGGTCAGGATGCGGCCGCCGTCGATGACGAGGCCCGATCCCGAGAAGTCCCGCGGCGACTGCCGCGTCCACGGCCGGGTCAGGTCGGGGCCGCGGGCGGTGGTGAAGATCTTGACGACCGACTGCCGCAGGTCGGTCGCGCCGCCGTTGTCGGCCGTTGGGGCCTCGGCGTCCTGCGCGGCGGAGGTGGCCGCGAACCCAAGCACGACGCCGGCCATGACGAGGAGCGCCACCAGGGGCCTCCGGCTCGATAACAACGCTGGCACTCGAACCTCCCGTGTTCGTGCGGCTCGGGGGCAAATCCCAACGTCCGCGTGGGCCGCCCAGAGCCATACCAGAGCGATGCCAGAGGCTATCGGGCTTGCGCCCCCGTGGCTCGGCCGGCGGCCGCCCGTCTAGCATCGCCTCCCATGGCGACGATCATCGTAATCCAGGACGGCGACGACCTCGGCCCCGGACGCCTCGGCATCACCCTGCGGGACCACGGGTACCGCCTTGCCATCTGCCGCGTCGATCGCGATGGCGGCGACGCGATCCCCGCGGATCTCGACGGCGCCCACGGCGTGCTGGTCATGGGCAGTGATGTCGCTCCCGATGCCGACCTGCCCTGGATCGACCGCACACTCGACCTCGTGCGGAAGGCCCACGACGCGGAACTGCCGGTCATCGGCGTGTGCATGGGCCACCAGCTCATCGCCCGGGCCCTCGGCGGCACGCTCGAGCGGATGCCCGAGGTTGCCCTGGGCTTCGACCGGGTGGATATCACCGTGGCGGGCCAGACCGAGACGATGCTCGCCGGCGTGCCCTGGGGCGTGCAGCAGTTCCAGAGCCACGAGTACCACGTGAGCCAGCCGCCCGAGGGCTCGACCGTGCTGGCCTCCGGCGAGCGGTGCCCGGTCGAGGCGTTCCGCGTCGGCATCCGCACCTACGGCTTCCAGTACCACTTCGAGTTCGATCGCCCTGCGATCACCGCGCACGTCGCGGCGCGGCTGGCGAAGATGCGGGAGCGTGGGATGACGCTCGCGTCGCTCGAGCGCGATCTCGACGAGCACTACGCCGCCTTTGCCCGCGCCGCGGATCGGCTGTGCATCAACATCGCGTCCTTCGCGTTCCCGTTCAACCGGCTGCTGGCGGTGTAGCGTGGCGGCCCGGGCGACGAAGCAGAACCCGCGCGGCAGCACGCTGCGGCTCGCGCCGCCGGACGACTACGACCTGGCGCGGGACGTCTGCTCCTACGGCTATTTCCTGCTGGATCCCAACGACTGGGATCCGGCCTCCAAGCGGTTCGCCACCGTGCTCGCGCTGGAGGATGGGGCCGCGGCCTTCGTGCTCCGCCAGCAGCGGATCGGCATGCCGGTGGTCGCGGCGGCGGACCGGATGCTCAGCCGGCGCGAGTCCGCGCGGGCGCGGGGCATGCTGCGGCGGATGCTCCGCCTCGACGAGTCGGCCGAGTCGATCGCGGCATTCCACGACGTGGATCCCCGGTGGCGCTTCAGCGGGCGGGGCCGGCTCGTGCGCTCGCCGACGCTCTTCGAGGACGTCGCCAAGACGGTGACCAATTGCAACGTCCGCTGGCCCGGCACCATCGACATGAACGCGGCGCTGTGCGCCCGGGTGGGCAGCAAGTCGGCGTCGAGCCGGCACGCCTTCCCCACGGCCGAGCAGCTCGCACGCCGCACGCCGGGCTTCCTGCGGTCCCGCTGCCGCGTGGGCTACCGGGACCAGCGGCTGGTCGACCTCGCGAAGCTCTTCGTGCGGGGCGAGATCGACGAGGCATGGCTCGAGGACGCCGCCACGCCCGACGACGAGGTCCGCCGCTTCCTGCTCGAACTGCCGGGCATCGGCCCGTTCGCGGCCAACAACATCATGCAGCTGCTGGGCCGCTACGGACGCATCCCCCTGGATACCGAGAGCGTCCGCCACGGCCGGACGGTGCTGGGCTTCGACGGCACCGATCGGGCGATCATGAAGCGGGTCGAGGAGTTCTACGCCAAGTTCGGCCTTGGCGACGGCGGCCAGGCCTTCCGGAGCTACTGGTTCGATCTGTGGATGCACTACGAGCAGGCCAAGGGGCCCGCGACGACCTGGGAGAAGCGGACGACCGGCCGCGACTTCACGGCCGCCCAGCTCAAGACGCCCCGCGAGCGCCCGAAGCCCCGCAAGCGTCAGGGGCAGCCGAGCGCGAAGTCGTTCGAGAACGCCAGGAAGTCGAAGAGGTCCAGCGCACCGCTGCGGTCGTAGTCACCGGCCTGGGCACCGACGGCGAACGCGACCTGGAACGCCAGGAAGTCGAACAGCGTCAGCCTCCCGTCGGCGTCGAGGTCCGCGGCGCAGGGCGTGCAAGCGCTCCGATCGGCGAGCGCCCGAGCCTGCACGCCCTCGATGTCGGCCGCCAGCCTTGCGAAGCTGTCCTGGACCATGAAGACCCCGCCCAGGATCGGCGCACCGTTGGTGTCCAGCTCCACCCAGGGCGTCCAGCCGAAGGCGCCGGGGCTCTCGACGATTGCCGTGCCGTCCGCCCGATCGAGCACCCAGACGCCCAGCCCGTAGCGACGATCGCCGACGCTCGGCGGTGTGCACGCGAAGGGGAAGTCCGCGGTCTGGTCGGCGAACATGGCGTCGATCGACGCCCGCTCGAGGATCCGCGTGCCCCGGTACACGCCGCCGTCGACGAGCATCCGGATCACGCGGGCGTAGTCCCGCAGCGAGCTCTGCGCGCCGCCGGCGATGCGGGGATTGGTGGTGACGGCCAGGCCGTCGTAGTCGGTGGCGGTCATGCCGAGGGGGATCGCCACGCGCTCGGCGAAGAGCGTGTCCCAGTCCGTGCCGCTCACAACCTCGCACACGCGGCCCGCCACGTGCATCGAGACCCCGCCGTAGCAGAAGCGGGTGCCGGGCATCGCCTCCAGCGGCGTTTCGGCGGCGATCCGGCGGACCGCCTCGGCCAGCGTGATGTCGGTGGCACCGACGAAGGGGCTCTGGCCGGGCAGGCCGGACGTGTGGCTGAACATCTGCCGCACGGTCATCGTGCCCTTGAGCCCCACGAACTCGGGCAGGTAGGTCGCGACGGGCTCGTCGAGGTCGAGCCCGTCGCGCTCCACGCAGGTCATCACCACGATCGCCGAGAGCAGCTTGGTAGCGCTGGCGATCGGGATGGCCGTCGAGGCGTCGTAGCCGCCATAGAACGACTCGAGCGATGGCCCGGGCAGCAGCGGATCCTCGAGTCGCAGGCCGCCCCCGGCGATCAGCGGGCGGGCATCTACGATGGCCCGGGCGGCGGCATCGGTCGCCGCGTAATCGCACGCCTGGCCACGGGCGGCCGGAGCGGCGCACAGGGCGGCGAGGCCCGCGAGCGTGCAGCGGGACGCGCATCGGAGCGAGGTCATCGGGGCCCCCATTCGGTTCCTCCCATTCGGGACCGAGTTGCAACGCCGCCGCCCCGTCCGTATTGCCCCATGCCCGAGTGCCCCAGACCCGGAGACCGCCATGAGCCAGCCCTCGCCCGAAGCCGAAGCCACCATCGTCCAGGGCCTCAACGGCCTGCTCGCCGACGCCGTGGTCCTCCGCTACAAGCTCCAGAGCTACCACTGGAACGTCCGCGGGCCACACTTCTTCGATCTGCACGAGCAGTTCGAGGTGCTCTATACGGCGTGGACGGACCACATCGATGCGATCGCCGAGCGGATCCGGGCCAAGGAGGCCACGCCGCTGCCGACGCTCTCTCGGTGCGTCCAGCAATCGCGCCTCGCCGAGGAGGAGGGCCAGCCCGAGGCCCGCACGATGGTGGAGCGGACGATCGCCGACCTGCTGACCATCCATGCCGCCGCGCGGGACGTCATCGACGCCGCCGAGTCCGCGGGCGACCGCACGAGCGTCAACCTGGTGGACGACATCTGCGACGAGATCGCCAAGAAGACCTGGATGCTGCGGTCCTGGCACCACGGCGCGCCGTAGCGCGCCGCGATTGCGCGTTCAGCGGGGGTCGTTGACCCACCCGTAGCGATAGCGGTCCGAGAGCGTCATCGCCCGCCAGCGGCCGCCGGCGGCGCTGAGGTAGAAGTGGCCGGCGGTCAGGTCTCCCACGTCCAGCCCGCGGTCGTCCTCGGTGGGCGGGGGCGCGATGGCGGCGGCGTGTCCGTCGAGGAAGGCCATCTGCGTCTGCCCGCCGCGGGCGCCGCCGTGCCGCCGCTCGAGCTGGTCGAAGCCCTTGAAGGTCGCCATCTCGTCCCAGGCGTGCGCGAAGCGGAGGTGCTCTTCGACGAACAGGGGCACGCCGGGCAGCGGCTCGAGGGCCGCCCCGTCGTCCAGCCACACGCCCGCTGACCAGCCCCGCTCCCGCGGCTGGCGGTAGTAGGCGAACCGCGTGTGCAGCCCGAGTCGTGCGCCCTCGACCTGGTGCACGAACGCGAAGTCCGTATCGATCTCGGCGTTCGCGAACAGCGACGGCGGCGGGCTGGCCGGCTCGCCCGTGCGGTCCAGCGGCAGCCGGCGTCGATTGATCGCGCACTCCAGCACGCCGCCGTCGGTGATGTACTCGCCCCGCACGAGCAGCCCGGGAAGGGCCCGGTCGCCTTCGATGGTCTTGAGCCAGTCCCGTGCGGTCCAGATGCGGTCGCGATTATCGGTCGCATAGAGGGTTCCGACGGTCGCGAGTTGGCCGAGCCGCTGGAGCGTGACGGTGCTCTGGGCGGTCTGCCGCGCCGACGCGGCCGCGGGCACGATCAGGGCCGCCAGGACGGCGATGACGCCGATGACGATCAGCAGCTCGATGAGCGTGAAGCCGCGGCGGCCAGGTCTGGTCGGTCGCATGCCGTTCTCCCGCCGGCATCGGGCGTCGCCCCGCCGGCACTCCGTGCACCGACCCGTGCTTCGACGATCCCCGGGCGCGACTTCAGGCGGGTTGGCCGGGTTGTCCTGCGCCGCCCTGTGCCGGGGCCGCAGCCCGTACCATGGCGGCAATGGCCGCACACGTGCGTCAGACCGCCGCCCTGCCGTCCGCGGGCGAGATCCCCTCGCCGCTGGGGGCCACCGCCGACGACTGGGTCGCCGCGGTCGGTCCACGCGTGAAGGGCGGCCGCCTGTGGGCGCTGCGGGCCTACCGCGCGTTCTACCGCGAGGGCCGCGTCGACGATCTCGTGTTTGCACAGGTGGGGGCGCCCGCGGTCGGTCCGATCACCCGCGAGATGCGCGAGGACACGCCCGAGGGGCCCATCACCAAGTTCATCCAGCGGCTCGACATCGAGCGGCAGGGCCACGCGCTGGAGACCGAGAGCGTCGTCATCCCGATGATCGGGCGGCGGGGCCGGCTGGCGCACTCGCTGTGCGTCAGCAGCCAGGTCGGCTGCGCCATGGGCTGCGCGTTCTGCGAGACCGCGCAGATGGGCTTGATGGCCTCGCTGACGCCCGCGCAGATCGTCGGCCAGTGGCACGCCGCCCGGCACCAGCTCGGCGCCGATCCAAGCAACCTGGTGTTCATGGGCATGGGCGAGCCGCTGGACAACACCGAGGCCGTGCTGCAGGCCATCGCCGTGCTCACCGACCACAACGGCCCGGGGCTGGCGATGAGCAAGGTCACCGTGTCGACCGTGGGGCGGCTCGACGGGCTCGCGCGGCTCCGCGAGGCGGTGCTGCAGCCGGGCTGGCATCGGCTGGGCGTCTCGATCAGCCTCAACGCGCCCAACGACGCCATCCGCAGCCAGATCATGCCCATCAACCGCGCCATGCCCATGGATCGCCTCCGCGAGGCGCTGCTCGACTTCCCGCTGGGCACCGGCAAGCCCTACCTGATCGCGTACGTGCTCATCCCGGGCCTCAACGACGCGATGGAGCACGCCGACGAGCTGGCCGAGTGGGTCGCTCCGCTGCGGTGCATGGTCAACGTGATTCCCTACAACCCCCGGCGTGATTCGCCCTGGCCCGCGCCCGAGGAATCGAGCGTGGCGCGTTTCGTCGAGCGGTTGTCGTCGCGGGGCGTGTTCGTCAAGCGGCGGCGGACCAAGGGCCGCGGCACGATGGCGGCGTGCGGCCAGCTGGGCAATCCGCGCATCCGGCGACGCCGCGTCGTGGAGCCGCCGGCGATGCCCGTCACCGTGAGCGTTCCCGGGTAGCCCGTGGTCCGCGGCACGGAGCACTGGACGAAGCCCAGGCCCTGGGTCACGCGGCGGCGGCTCGCCATCGCACTGGCGATCTACGCGGTGCTGCTGATCGCGTCGCATGCCGTGCAACGCACCAGCGGCGGCGCGGTGCTGCCGGTGCCACGGCCCACCGGCGTCGTCCAGCTGCCCGAGATGACGGCCGACGGTCCGCACGAGAGCGGCCGCACCATCGATGTCGCGTATATGGAGTGGCGATCGGGAGTGGCGGACGCGCCGCTGGTGCTGCTGGTGCACGGCTCGCCCGGCGACGCGACCAACTTCCAGGCCCTCGCGCCGGTGCTCACCGGCCGGGGCATCGACGCGATCGCCGTCGATCTGCCGGGCTTCGGCGGGTCCGAGCCCTGGGTGGCGGACTACTCGGCCCGCAGCTACGCCCGCACCTGCCTGGCGCTGCTCGACGATCTGCGGGCCCGCGGCGACGTGCCCGAGCGGGTGCACCTAGTCGGCTGGTCCAACGGCGGCTCGGTGCTGCTCAACATGGCCGACATCACCCGCGACGATCCGGCGGCCGTCGATCTCGCCAGCCTCACGCTCATGCTCGCCACGGGCGCGCAGCGGACCGAGGGCTCGGGCAACTTCTACTTCGAGCGGGCCAAGTACCTGCTGGGATTCGCGTCGCTGGTCGCGGGCGTCGAGGCCGTGCCGCACTTCGGGCTGCTTGGGCCCACGAGCTTCCGCCACGCGTTCATCCGCAGCTTCCTGGATACCGACCAGCGGCCGCTCGCGGACGTGCTTCGGACGATGGACGAGCCGCTGCTCATCCTGCACGGCCGCCACGATTTCCTGATTGCGCCCTGGGCCGCCGACGAGCACCACGCCCTCGCGCCCCGCTCGACGCTCGTGATGACCGACGCCGACCACTTCATGCCCTTCCTGCGTCCCGGGCTGGCCGTCGACCACATCGCCGCCTTCGTGCGCCGGCACGAGGATCCCGCGACGCCGGCGGTCCGCAGCGCCGCCGACCTGGCGGTCGAGCCGGCGCTCGACCCGCTGTACCGCGGCTTCGACGCGCTGGGCTCGTGGCTCCGCACCCGGCACTGGACGCTCGAGGCGGCGGTGGTGCTCGCGTTCGCGCTGCTGTCCTGGCGGCTGGGACTCGTGCTGGCGGCGGTGCTCGTGGCCGGCATGCACGTGGACTTTGGCGTCGCGAGCGTCGGCCTGGCCCTGGCGATCGCGATCCGCGGGCCGGGCGTGTGGCGGCGGGCGCTCTGCCTGGTGCTGGGCATCCTGGCGCTCACGCCGGCGTGGATGCTCGTGCGCTTCGGCGGGTGGTGGGCGGTCGAGCAATACGGCACGCCCGCGCTCCTCGCCGTCGTGCTGATCACGATGCCGATGACCTGGGTGCTGCCCCGGCTGTGGACGCGGACCAACCGCCAGCGTCTGCGGGCGGGCATCGGTCGCTGGGCGGGGCACGAGTTCTGGCCCACATGGCTCAACCACGTGCTGCTCGCGCCAACCTACATCCGCCAGTACATCCGCTACGGGCACCCGGTGCTGTTCACGGCCGCCAACCCCGGCATCCCGGGCGCTGGGGGCTTCGTCGGCGAGCGAAAGTCCCTGATCGTGCGCGATCTGGAGGCCGCCGGCGCGCCCGTGCTCCCCGTCGAGCTCATCCCCGCCGGCGGCGACGCCGACGCGCGCGTGCGGTACGCCGAGCGGGCGATCGCCGAGCGGCCCGAACTGGGTGGCTATCCGATCGTGTGCAAGCCCGACGTCGGCGAGCGTGGGCTGGCGGTCCGCGTGTGCGATGACGCCGCTGAGCTGCGGGCCCACATCGAGGGCGTGCCCGCGGCGATCATCCTGCAGCGCTTCGATCCCGCGCCGCACGAGATCGGGCTGTTCTGGGTCCGCCAGACGCCGCCGGGGCGACCCGACGCAGGCGGGCTCGAGGGCGAGATCTTCGCGATCACCCGCAAGGTCTTCCCGCGGATCGAGGGCGACGGCGTGCACACGCTGCGGGAGCTGGTGCTCGACGACGACCGCTTCCGCGTGCAGGAGCCGGTGTTCGCCCGGCGGTTCGGCCGCGCGATCGACCTGGTGCCGCCGCGAGGCGAGGTCGTGCGGCTAGGGCTCGCGGGCAACCACTCGATGGGCTGCCGCTTCGAGGACGCCGCCGAGCTGATCACCGACGCGCTCACGCATGCGATCGACCGCGTCTGCCGACAATACCCCGACGCGGACGGTACGCCCGGCGGGCTGGACATCGGCCGCTTCGACATCCGCTACGCCGACGAGGAGTCACTCATGCGGGGCGAGGGCTTCTCGATCGTGGAGCTCAATGGCTCGTCGGCCGAGGCGACCAACGTCTACGACCCCCGCCGCACGTGGTGGTGGGCCATCAACGTGATGAGCAGGCAGTGGGCCCACGCCTACCGGCTGGGCGCCATGCGTCGGGAGCTGGGGGTACGGCCCGTCGGACCGATCGAGCTGATCCGCATGTCGCGGCGGCACCAGGAGGTCCGCGACGCGACGGAGCGACCAGAGACCGCGTGACGCTCGGGCCCTAGGCCGCGAGCGCCCGCAGGTAGTCGTCCATGCTCTCCATCTCGGTGGAGCTGAGGTCGTTCGGTTCTATGGAGAGCTCGCGGAGCAGGTCGCCCGCGGTCACCGTGCCGATGTGGAAGCGGTGCATGGCCTGCCGCACGCCCCCCTGGTCGAGCAGGTAGGCGACGGCGATGTCGTCCTGCTGGCCGTCGTGCTCCACCTCGAGGCGGCCGCTCTGGAACTCGAACGAGGCGGGGCCCTTGCTTGCCTCCTGGGCGATCTGGGCCTCCATCGATCGCTCGATCTGCTGCATCAGCGTGCGGTGGACCCGCTGCCCGAGCGCTTCGACGTCGTGCAGGCTCTCGGCCACCTGGCCGAAGAAGTCCGCCAGCGTGCGGTACTCGGCGCAGGCGGCAGCGAAATCGTCGCCCAGCTGCGCCCGCGTGATGCCCAGCAGCCGCTCGCCCAGCGACGGCAGCGGCACCGCGGTGCTCTTGGGCGGCACGTGCTCGACGTGCATCGAGCCCACGTAGAACGCGATGCGGTGCAACACCTGCATGGGCTCGTCGGAGGTCGTGTCGTTGGGCGGCGTGTGGTGCCAGACGATGGGCTTGGCCAGCAGATCGGGGATCCGCCACCGCCGGACCAGCGCCCGGGCGACGTCCACGTGCGTGAACGCCAGCGCGTTCTCCTCGGCCTTGAATGCGCGGGACGGCGGATGGTCCGCGGGGCACACTGCGTCGTAGGCCGCCGAATCCTGGAGCACGCGGGCCAGCGGCATGCCGGCGTCCAGCATCAGGCCCACCAGGAACGCCTCGGCGTAGAACTTGGCGTCGAATCGCTCCATGAGCTTCGCCGCGAGGCACGCCCTCAGCAGCGACACGCCCCAGAGCCGGCGGTTGAACTGCGGATCGCCGCCCGAGTCCACCGAACGGCTGAGGTAGAAGCCCAGCGCGAGCGAGCGGATGCGGTTGAAGCCCAGCAGCACCGCCGCCCGCTCGAGGGAGGTGACCGCCTGCCGCTGGCCGAAGAACGCGGAGTTGGCCATCCGCAGCAGCCGCCCGCTGAGCGAGACGTCCGAGCGGATCACGTCGGCGAAGTCGGCCAGGCCGGCGTCGGCATCGGAGACCAGCTCGAGCAGCCGCGCCGCCACCTCGGGCTGCGTCTCGATGATGACCGTGTCGAGCCGATTCACGAGCCGCTCGGTCAGCGCCTCGACCTCGCCGCTCGTCAGGCTGGAACGCACCTTGGCCACGGCCCGCATCTCCCCGGCGTGCCGCACCGCGGCCCACGCTCTACCAAGATCGACGCGGCTGCGGATCGGCTTGCGGGCCTGCACGCGGCTGGGGATCATGCCTATTCGGAGCAGGCGTCGATAACCCGCGCGATGGGCGCTCGGTTAGGGTTGCAAACGGGTTGCCGTCCACGGCGCATCGGGCGTCGGCCGGGTCCAGCGGGCGCGGTCGTGGATGCGGGCCGGGCTGCCGACCCACAGCTCCGCCGCGTCGGCGACTAGGCGGAACCCGCCCCAGTGCGGCGGGCGGGGGATGTCGAGGTCGGCGTCGGCGGGCGGCGGATCGGCCGGATCGATGTCGAAGCGCCGCAGCGATCGCTCGACCTTGTCCAGCAGCGCCGGGCGGGACTCGATCGGCCGGCTCTGGTCGCTGGCCCAGGCGCCCGCCCGCTTCTCCCAGCGGCGGGAACTGAAGTAGGCGTCGTTGTCGGCGTCGCTCAGCCGCTCGACGACGCCCTCCACGCGGGCCTGCCGCTCAACCGCGTCCCAGTGGAAGACCACCGCGGCCCGCGGGTTGGCGGCCAGCTCGCGGCCCTTGCGGCTGTCGTAGTTGGTGTAGAACCACAGGGCGCCGCGTTCCACGTCGATGGTGCGGCACAGCACGATGCGGACCGAGGGATGGCCGTTCGCGCTCGCCGTGGCCAGCGCCATGGCGTTGGGGTTGGGCTGGAGCTTCCGCCGCGTCGCCTCGTCCAGCCAGGCGTGCAGCGTGGAGAAGGGCTCGGCGGGCAGCGCATCGGGCAGCGGCTCGCCGTGCGTCGTGGAATACGCGTGGACAGCATCGAGCGGGCTGGCGCTTGCTGTGGCTTGCTCCTTTTGGGACCGTTCGTCTTGCGTCGAAGCCATGGGCAACGGTATCCTGATTGCCGGCCTCGACGGTTTCGACGGTCTCGATTCTGGAGAACCGCATGGATGCGAATGGGTCTCCCGCGGCGACGCCGCGGCGCGCACGCGGGGGCAATTCGGCCTCGACGGTGGACCTGGCCCAGGTCTACGACAAGCTGCCGCCGCACTCGCCCGAGGCCGAGATGGCCCTGCTGGGGTCGATCATCCTCGACCCGCACACGCTGGCCGAGGTGCTGCCGCTCGTCGCCGACCCGGAGGACTTCTACCGCCAGTCGAACGTCGCGGTGTTCCGCGCCCTGAAGGAGGTCTACGAGCGGGAGCCCAGCGCGGACCTGAACATCGTCGCCGACCGCCTCCGCGAGCGGGACGAGTACGAGGGCATCGGCGGGGCGGCCTATCTGGCGAGCCTGGCCGAGTCGGTCTCCACGCCCGCCAACGCGCACCTGTACGCCAAGATCGTGCAGACCAAGGCGCGGCTGCGGAAGCTGATCGCCGCCGCCAACCAGATGATCTACGAGGCGATGCACGCCGGCCGCGACGAGCCGGAGGAGGCCCGCCAGCTCATCGACCGCGCCGAGCAGGCGATCTTCGAGATCGCCGACGACGACCAGTCGGCCGACATCGCGCGGCTCGAGGAGTTGCTCAAGGCCGAGTTCCAGCGGATCCTCGATCGCGACAGCGGCGCGGTCACGGGGGCGGCCTCGGGCTTCGCCGACCTCGACAACCTGCTCAGCGGGCTGCAGGACGGCGAGATGATCATCCTGGCGGCACGGCCGTCCATGGGCAAGACGGCGCTGGCGCTGAACTTGGCCGAGCAGATCGCACTGGGTGGCGCGCGGATGGAGGGCGGGCACATCACGCCTCGGTCCGCCAGCACGGGCGAGCGCGTGCCCGTCGGCATCTTCAGCCTGGAGATGAGCAAGGCCAGCCTGGTGCAGCGGCTCATCAGCGCGGCCTCGGGCATCGACAGTCACAAGCTCCGCACCGGCCAATTCCGCGATGCCGACGTGCACCGACACATCCGGCCGGCGTGCGAGGTGCTGGAGCACGCACCGATCTACATCGACGACACGCCCGCGCTTAGTGCTACGGCGCTGCGGGCCCGCGCGCGGCGGATGGTGCAGCGGTGGGGCGTTCGGTGCTTCGTGATCGACTACCTCCAGCTCCTGACCAGCCCGGGCCACGGCCGCGAGAGCCGCCAGGTGGAGGTCAGCGCCATCAGCCGGGGCATCAAGGCGATGGCCCGCGAGATGGGCGTGCCGGTGATCTGCCTGGCGCAGCTCAACCGCAGCAGCGAGCAGCGGGAGGGCAACCGTCCCCGCATGAGCGATCTCCGCGAATCGGGGTCGATCGAGCAGGACGCCGACGTCGTGCTGCTGCTGCACCGCGAGGCGTACTACCACCAGGGCAACGCCGAGTGGCTGGCCGAGAACGAGGAGCGGGCCAACGAGGCCGAACTGATCATCGCCAAGCAGCGCAACGGGCCGACGGGCATCGTGCGGCTGGTGTGGGATGACCGCATCACCCGCTTCCGCAGCCGCGCCCACCAGCAGCGTCCGGATGCCTGGGCCTCGGACGTGCCCAGCGGCGTCGAGGCCAAGCCTCCCGCGCCACCCCAGCACCCGGGCGATGAAGGCGGCGATGGCTTCGGATCGGCGTTCGGCGGCCGCCCCTCGACGGCCGATCGCGCCATCGACAATCGCCCCTTCGACGAGCGGACGCCGTCGGGCGGCGATGCGCTCGAGCCCGACGACGACACGCCGCCGTTCTGACCGCGGCGCCCCAGCCCGCGGCGGAGCGATCTAGACTCTGCGGCTACCGGGCGGGTAGCTCAGCTGGCTAGAGCATTCGCCTTACACGCGAAGGGTCCGGGGTTCGAGTCCCCGCCCGCCCATTCGGGTTGGCTGCAATCCGGTGCGAGATTCGGCCTGCCTCGGCACAACTTCTTGCCACGGCGATCCGTGCTTCCGTGTGCCGCCGGAGGTTGCCGCCGCTCCCTGCGCCGCTTCTTGCGCCGTGAGTGCGCCGGATTCTGCGCCGTCGTGCATCGTGGCGGCGCGCTCGAAGTCTTCCTCGCGGACCATGTGGTAATGCTGCTCGGAGATTGCGGCGATTGCGGCGGTGTGGCCCATGCACGCGGTGCAGACCGCCGAGGGATACTCCGCGGCAAGCTCAGGCGCCCGACTCGCTCCGAGAGCATTGAAGAGCCGCGGCCAGGGGGACAGCCAGCGCGGTCAATCAGCGGCAGCAAGTGGGTGCGAAGGTTCGTCCGCTTGGAGTTCCGATAGCGAGCTATCACGTGCTCGGTTTCGTCCTCGGCTGCCGCGAAGGCGTCTACAAGCACGGCGCGCAGCCGGGGGAACAACGGGATGGTGCGCACGCCCTTGCCCGCGTGGGCCTCGGTCTTGGGGCTTCGAACGCGCATCCGATTACGGTCCCAATCCACGTCCATCCAGCGGACGAGCTGCGTCTCGGATGGCGTACGCAGCCCACCCCACCGCGCCAGCGCGATGATGCACCGCCGATCGTGGTCGGCCGTCGTGTCGAGCAGCCGGGCCGTGTCCTCGGGCGTGACGTAGTGCAGACGCTCGGGATTCTGCTGCGAGCCCGCCTTCCCGTCTTCGAAGGGATTTGTGTCGATCCAGCACGAACGGACCGCCGCGCGAAAGACCATCCGTGCGATGCCAGCCTCGCGGGAGACCTTAGCTGGCGCGTACTCGGCGTCCACGAGCCACGACCGCCAGCCCTCGGCATCGCGCGGGCCGATAGCTTCTAGATCGAGGTCCTCGCCGAAGTGCTCGGTGAGCAGGCGGCGGGTCTGGCCGTAGCGCACGACGGTGCTTGAGGAGCGGGCGAACGCACCTCCCGCGCCCCGAGGTAGGATCGGTACTGCACGAGCAATATCGACCTTTCTGGGGGCCGTCACTGACGGAGCACATCGGTCGCGTGCTCGATGGCGATCCAATCGCATCGTCGTCGAATGAACCGAGATCGACGGTCGGGTCGCCGACGCCGCCCAAGCCCTGCTTGACGACTCGTTCCCTTGCCTTCGCGTTCCTCTTGGCGGCGACGGCGAGCTACCACGACCGCGACTGCGATACGTACGCTTTGGAGATGCCAAGGGCTCTCGCGACGCCATCGCGAGTGGCGTCGTCACGATGCAATGCGAGATATGCCGCGATTCTGCGATGGTCCTCGTCGACATCCTCTGGAATACGTTGTGGGCGTCGCTTCCTCTCTCGATCCAGCGGTTCGGATTCGGGGGCGGTTCCTTGCTGCTCCGGCCCGCGCCCTTCCATGGATTGGGTGGCCAGCGTAGATTCAAGAGGCTGCGTCAGCACAATTGCTCGCTCAACGGCTTCGATGTCTGCCTGGCAGAAGCGGAATCCGCGAGGGTACCGCTTGTGGATATCCTCATCGGATCGAACTGCAATGACGTGCATCAAGTCGATGAATGCCGCTATCGCAGAGGAATCGACTCTTCGGCCGGTGGCCATCTGCATGCTCGTGCTGCCGTCTTGATTGGTGATGAACTCGCATGTCGGTTTGCTCGGAAGGCCAGAGGTGCCCAATGAGATCCGAAGATCGTCCCCAACCTCGCAGAGTGGAAGTGGGTGTACCACCTCCCGTCCCTCGGGGTGCGGCCGTGTGCAACCTTGCAGCACGCGGAGATACATCTTGGCCTTCCGATGCAAGTTCCGGGTGAGTTCATCGTCGCGCTTCCATGGTTGTTCAGCGTTCATAGCTCCCGCTGACTACTGGATCGACGCTGCCGCCACCGGTCGCATCCATGCGATCTACTGCAATGTACGGTGCAGGCGGAGATGGAGGGATCTGCCGAGCGCGACGGCCACTTGACCCGTATCCGACAGGGACAAGCGATATCCCGTTCTGCGCATCTCGGACGACGGAGATCGCCTTTCCACCAGTCGATCCAGGAAGCTCCGGATCGCCGCGATGTCGTCCGCCTGGCCTTCTCGGCCAGTTCCCGAGCATGGACAAGGAGACGGGCATGCGATCCGCGTCCGGAGTCAATGCGCGCTCCGAACGGCCGCCCCTAATGAGCGAATATGCGAATCCGATACAATCCACGCTGTATCGCGGCATGAGCCTCCAGCCAGTGCACTTGCGGAGGGTCGATCCACGCACTCCTCCGGTGGGGGAAGCCACGGAACAGCGCTGCCATAGGCTCTGGCACTTCGAATAGGCCCAATCCGGGCATGGCACTTGGTGCGGCAGGAGGACGAACATGTTTCCGGTCGATCCCGCGTCGTTCTGGTCGTTGGTGTTCGGGCAGTTGGTCGGCGCCTCGCCGATGCTGATCGTTGAGATCCTTGGGCTGATTCTTGGATTCGCATACATGCATCGGGCGCACAGAGCGGGCGTGCTCGTCGTCATCGCGTGCGCCGCATCGCTCTTGAACGAGTTCGTGTTTGTCTTTGGGTACGCGTGGTTGTCCCACCGGATGTACACCGAGGAGTTCGTGGTGGATTTTGCTCCATGGTTCACCGCGCTCGCCGTCGGGACGACGTTGATCCGTGCGGGCGCCTTGGGCCTGCTCGTGTTCGCCGCGTTGTCCGGGCGCACCGCTGCCGCCCACCCGCATCACTCGGAGGCAGCAACCGGCGCCAGCACCGGCTTGCCCCCGGGGGTGTCCTCGCGAATCTCCAAGGGACTCTTCCTTGGTTCGATCTACGGGTCGGCGATCGCGGTTTGGGCGACGATGGTTCCGCTGGTCGTGCTGATGGTCCAGAACGACCGGGATGCGGAGAGCGTCCTCCTTGGCCTGTCGTGCTTCGTTGTCCTGCTCACGGTCTACAGCGCGGCGATGCTGATGGTCCTGCTGTACAAGCTGTGGGCAACGATCCAGCCTGCCAGTACGAGCGCAGGAAGAGCAATCGGGCTTCTGTTCATCCCGTTCTTCAACCTGTACTGGGTCTTCCGGGTGTATCGCGGCTGGTCCGTCGAGGCAAACCGCTTCGTCGCGGAGCATGGGGTCGAAGCGCCACGATCGAACGTCGGGCTGGCGACGGCAGTCAGCGTGCTGCTGGTAATCTCGGTGATTCCCTACGCGGGCCTGCCGTTCGGGCTGATCGCATCGATCCTCGCGTTCTTCCACCTAGACCGTGCAATCACGATCGCGAACGCGATCCGTCGGCTGCGGGCTCCAAGCATCGCGGGTGCGGACGTATCCGGGATGTAGCACGCCGGTCCTGGCTTGCATCTGCAATGTCAGGCCAACGGTTTGAACCTGCGAGTTATGTGCCGGGAAGAGGTGGTGTGAATGTCCATTCAACTGATTACGTCGGCACCTTCGAATGCGACCTTCGGCAGGTCGGCGAGCGATGGACCACCGCTCCCGATGTCGTGGATGTAGTTCGCGCCCCGGAAGAAACTCGGGCCGTGCCCCGCCGAGATGAGCCGGACGATGCCGTCGCCGCCTCGCGGCGGGATGGCGATCGCCAGGGTCACGAAGTAGCCCGATGGGAGCTCGGCATGCGGCGTGCCTTTGGTCGCGACAGAAGATCCTGCAGCAGTGCGTCATCGCGGAACACGGCACGCATACGCACGAATCATGGCGGCGATGAGTGCCGGGCCGATGCCGTGGCCGGCAACATCACCGAGCAGAGTGTCTGTCGCGCCGTTCGGAGCATTGAACCAGTCACAGAATTCGCCACCCGTCGCATGGGCGGGCTGGTTCCAGCCGGCGAACACAGGCCCCGGCCGTATTTGGGTTGTTCGCCATGCGATAGAGATCATCTTCGTCGATCACATATAGAAAGCTCCGCAACAAGTCCAGCAGCTGCCGCAACTAGGAGAGTTCGCTCTCCGGCTCGTTGATGCATGCTGCGCTCTATGTTGCCATCGTGGATCGATCTACGGCAAGGACACCGACCTCCAATGGCCGTGTTGGATGGGGTGCCGGCTCGGAATGTCATGGACGCTCCCGCCGTCTTTCGATCGACGCTATGCTGTTGCGGCGGCATGCATGCCAGCCGAAAGCCGAATCCCCGAGTAGACACCGAGTGAGAGAGACCAGACACGTTAGTGCCGAGGCGTTGGTGCCGGACGTCTATGAACGCCTTCGCATGATCGCGCGGCGGGCGATGTCGGGCGAGCGTGCTGATCACACGCTCGGCGCGACGGCACTTGTTCACGAAGCGTACCTCCGTCTGGCCGGGCGTCCGCAGTCGGAAGGCGGCTGGGGCGGAGAAGCCCATTTCTTTGTTGCCGCCGCCGAAGCCATGCGCCGGGTGTTGGTTGATCACGCCCGCGGTCGCGCGCGCCACAAGCGCGGAGGCGACGGTCGATCGGCCGCCATACGGCTGGACATTGCGAAACTGGAAAATCTCTCGATCGCGGCGGCCGAGGCCTCGCCGGAGGAGATCTTGGCCCTCGATGAGGCGTTCTGTCGCCTCGTGCAAGAGAACCCGCGCGGAGCGGCCGTGGTCCGCCTGCGCTTCTACGCGGGGCTGAGCGTGGAGCACGCGGCGGCGGTGCTGTCCATCAGCCCCCGGACGGTGAAGCGCGAGTGGGCCTTCGCGCGGGCGCGGTTGTTCGACCTGCTGCAAGCCGTGCCGCGCGATCCGGCGGACGGCCGAGAGGTTCCGGGGGGCGATCCCGATGGACGAGAGACGGCTGACGATTGATGCCAAGCTGATCTTCGCCGAGGCCATCGAGCGGGCTCCGGACGAGCGTGCCGCGTACGTCGAGCGGGCCTGCGCGGATCGTCCCGAACTGCTCGACTTCGTGCAGCGGCTGCTCAGGGCGCACGAGGATGCGGGCACGTTCATGCGGACGCCCACCGGGGGCGGCGGGCGAAGCGTGGACGTCCCCCCTGCGCACGAGCTCCGGGACGAAATCGCGGGCCAACGCCTGGGGCAGTTTGAGCTCGTCCGACGCATCGGCGAGGGCGCGTTCGGGCAGGTCTTCCTCGCGCGGCAGGTCGAGCCCGTGCGGCGGGATGTCGCCGTCAAGCTGCTGCGTCCCGGGCTCGACTCGCGGTACGTGCTCTCCCGCTTCGAGGCCGAGCGCCAGGCGCTGGCCATCCTCGACCACCCGAACATCGCGCGGCTGCTCGATGCGGGCACATCGGACGAAGGGCGCCCCTTCTTCGCGATGGAGCTGGTCCGCGGCATCCGCATCACCGAGCACGCCGACGCCAATCGACTGAGCATCCGCGAGCGGGTGCGGCTGCTCATCGGCGCGTGCCGCGGCGTGCAGCATGCGCACGATGCCGGCATCGTGCATCGCGACCTCAAGCCGGCGAACATCCTCGTGGAGGTCCGCGATGACCGGGCCACGGCCCGAGTGATCGACTTTGGCATCGCCCGCGCGGTACGGGCCTCGCTCGACTCCACGGCCCAGACGTTGCACGGCCAGATGCTTGGCACGCCGGCGTACATGAGCCCCGAGCAGGCCAGAGGCGGAGCGGACGTCGACACCCGGGCCGACGTCTACTCGCTGGGCTGCGTGCTGTACGAGCTGCTGACGGGCACGACCCCGATCGATTCCATGCAGCTCCGTGGCGCCGCGTTGGGCGAGGTGCATCGCGCGATCACCGAGAGGGAACACGTGCCGCCCAGCGAGCGGCTCGCGGAGCTGGGCGACGGGCTGCGCTCCATCGCAAGGCAGCGAAACGCCGAGAGCAGCGGCATCACCCGCCTCGTGCGCGACGAGCTGGACTGGATCTGCGGCAGGGCCCTGGATCGCGAGCCGCAGGCGCGGTACGCGCACGCCGGGGCCCTGGCCGACGATCTTGAACGCTGGCTGGATGGACGGGCGGTCGACGCGCGGCCCGCCGGCCGACCGATGTCGGCGGCCTCCCGGCTGGTGCGCCGCAACGCGCGGCGGCTGCGGTGGGCGGGCATCGCCGCCGGCGTCCTGCTGGTGGCCGCGGTCTGGGCGACCGGTCGGATTCCCGGCGTGCCCGGCGTGCTCGAGATCGTGCAGCGGGGCGTCGAGGAGTACGCCAGCGGGCGGCGATATGGATTGCCGGAGGGCGCGTGGGTCAACGGCATGCGGACCAACCGTGCGGGCGGGGTGTACTCCCTCGTGGGTGGGGGTCGCCACAACACCGCAGCCTCGGACTACGCGATGGTTGGCGGCGGCACGATGAACAGCGCATCCGGCAACAGCGCGTCTGTCGGTAGCGGGCGGGGCAATACCGCGAATGGGGAACAGTCCATCATCGCGGGTGGCATGCAGAACACCATCAACGGCGATGCATCGTTCGTCGGCGGCGGTAGGAACAATCATGCATTAGCGCGCGCCACCACAATCGCCGGTGGCCAGTCCAACAACGTGCACGGGCCGGGCACGACGATCGGTGGTGGCCAAAGCAATCAGGCACACGACATGCGCGCGACGATAGGTGGCGGAAGCCGAAACATCATTGGCAAGCTTGATGCAGACTTTCGCGGCGCAGATGGTGCGACCATCGCCGGTGGGATCGGCAACACCGCCTTTGGCAACCTGGGTGCGATCGGCGGTGGGTACCAGAATCAGGCCATCGGCAGCTACGCCGTCGTTGCTGGTGGGGGCGAGAACGTCGCGGGAGGCGACTCTCGATTCGACGGCGCCTTCGCCGCCGTCCCCGGCGGCGCACGCAACAAGGCTGCGGGCCTCGGCTCGTTCGCGGCCGGCGTGGCCGCCGAGGCCATCGACGACGGCTCGTTCGTGTGGGCCGATTCCGATCGCTCGATCTTCGACAGGCGGCGGCCCACCTTGCTCGGCGAGACCGTTCCCCTCGTCTCGCAGGGCCGGGGCAGCTTTACCGCCCGAGCCCGCGGTGGCTTCCATTTCTTCACGGGCATGGGCACCAAGGCGATGCTGCGGCCGGGTGCCGGCTCGTGGAGCCAGCACCTGGCCGAGGGCTCCCAGCTCGACCGCCGGCCGGTCGACCCATCGAGCGTCCTCGATGCGGTCGCCGGCATCGAGATCGCCCGGTACGCCCGCGAGGGGCAGGACGACATCGAGCACATCGGACCGACGGCCGAAGCACTCGCCACCCTCGGTCTGGGCCGAGACGGCCACGTCGCGTCCGGCGATCTGGACGGCGTGGCGCTCGCCGCCATCCAGGGGCTGCTCGAACGACTGGAGGGTCAGCGGGCGCTCGTCGATCGGCTGGAGGCCCACATCGTGGATCTTGAGCGGAAGCTCGACGAAATGCGCTAGCGGCGTGGCCCCTCATGGTCGCGGCCGACGCCTCTTGGATCGACCCCAGTGGAGACCCAGGAGGAACACGATGAACGATCCGAAGTTGCTGGTAGGCCCACTCGCCGCGGTGCTGGCGTGCGCGGGCTCGGCGGTTGCGCAGCAGGGCGTGCTGTTCGCCGCTCAAGAACAGCCGGGCTGCGCCACGGCTGCCCTGCCCACCCTCGTCTTCGATGACGATGCGTGGCGGGTGCTGTACGCCAAGCCCTGGTGCATCCCGCCCGGCGGCGCAGGCCAGCTGTGCGCCTGTCCGACGCGGGCGCTCGCGGTCGACCAGGATCTCGAGCGCATCTATTTCGCGCTGGGCAGGGGCGACAGCATCGCGTGGTGGGACAACGCGGCGGGCAGCTACGGCTTCGCGCCGGGCAGCCTGCCGGCGCCGGTCGAGTCGCTGGCCTTTGCCGAGGGCAACCTGTACGGCATGACCGGCGGCTTCGGTCGCGGGCGGATCTTCCGCATCACGCCGGGATCCACCTCGGCGGTCGAGATCCTGGACATCGGCACGGACCTGGGGATCGACGACCTGAGCTACAACCCCGGCGACGGGCTGTTCTACGGCTTCAATCAGAACACCGCGTCCCCCGGCGGCGCGGGCGTGTACTCGATCGACATCCTGGGCGACGGAGCCGTCGAACTCGTCGCGCCCACGCCCGAGAGCTTCGTTCGTTTTGCCACCGCCGTCTGGGGCGACGACGTGTACGCGATCCGCGAGAGCTCGGCCTTCCCGTCGTACCGGGGGAGCATCTCGGCCGGCGGCGACTGGGAGGCCTTCACGCCATCGCCGAGCCCGGGTTTCGCCGGCAACATCGTCAGTTCCGCAGTGGCGGGGTGGCTGGCGCCGCCGTTGGGCAGCCCGTGCCCCGCCGACCTCGACGGCGATGGCGTGCTCACGGTGTTCGATTTCCTCGAATTCCAGAGCCTGTTCGCCATGGGCGACCTAGCTGCCGACTTCGACGGCGACGGCGATTTGACGATCTTCGACTTCCTCGAGTTCCAGAACATCTTCGCCCTGGGCTGCCCGTAGCACGAGCCTCTCTTGGGCAACGCGGTCGGCCGGCGTCCCAGAGCCGGCCGACCGCGTTTTTTCTACGAATCTCCTTCGTTGTGCAGGATTCGTGGCCTCCGATGGATCGGCGCATCGCACCTTGTCTCGCGAGGACGGACGCCGGAGCCTCACGGGACATTGGAAACAGAGAGAGAACATGAGAAAAACAAGCCGCGCCACCATTGCCGCCTTCATGGGGGCCGCCAGCGGAGCCCATGCCCAGTCCATCGTCGACCCGGGTTTCGAGACGGCAGGATCGACCGGCCTGATCCCGGACGTTCCGGGTGTCTGGGGCATTGATCCCGGCAGCTCGGTTGGGCCCACGCTGGGGGTCACGCCCCTGGTCGGAGACAGGATGCTCCGCTTCGAAGGCACGCTGCCGGTGTGCACGCCACCGTTCCGTACGGATGGCATCGGCGGCGATGTGGGGCAGATCGTCGACCTGTCGGCGTTTGCGGACCTGATCGCGACGGGTCGAGCCGTCGCCAGGTTCTCGATGGCCTTCAACCGCGTCGCGGGCGACGCGGACACCGACACGGAGTTCGGCGTCTTCGTCAACGTGCTGGATGGCGATCCAAGCACCTTCCCGATCGCGTGTGACAGGACCCGCGTGGACTTTCTGGCGAGCGCACAAACCAGGATCATCACCGACGGCGACCCGTCGACCTGGGAGCGGGCCGAGGTGCAGCTGGCACTCCCGCCCGGGGCGACGTTCCTCACGGTCACCGCATCGGCCATCGAGAACGTCCTGGACGGCGCGCGCGGATCAGAGTTCGACGGCCACTTTGCCGACGACGGCGTGCTGGTGGTCGAACCCTCGGACGGTCCGTTCCTGTACAGCGTGGACGTGCTCGCCGGCACGCTTGTGCGGATCGACGCGACGACGGGCATTGTCGATGAAGTCGCGGACTATCCGGTCGACGGTCTCATCCCGGACATCAACCAGGATCTCGCCTCGATCTCGGGTTGCTTGGCCGGCGTGAGCCTGAGCAACACACTTCCGGGGCCGCCGCTCCTTACGCTGGTCCATCCGGCGGTCGATACCCCGCTGGTGTCGCTCCTCCCGATCACCTCGGGCAGCACGATCGGTGTGGCGGAGGGCCTCGCCTTCGATGCATCGAGTGGCTCGCTCGTGCTGGCGAGTTCGCCGAGCACGACCTTCAGCAACGGCCTGTTCTCGCTGGGGCTCGATGGCGTCGCCACGCCCATCGGCTTGGTCCCCGGCGGCAGCACGCTGGACGGCGGAGAATTCGACGGCCTCGGCCGAGGCCTCGACGGCCTCGTCGCGGCGGACGGCCAGGGCACGCTGAACGCGGAGTTCTACGAGGTTGGCCTGGATCCCATCACCGTGGCCGGGATCGGGTTGTTCTCGCAGACGACCGAACTCGGTGGGTCCGTCGGCGACCTCACGGTCGTTGGCGAGGGCGACGACGCAACGCTGTTCGCCATCGGCTTCACACCCCCCTTCCCAGACGCGGGCACGAAGCTCTACGCCTTCGACATCCGGCCGGATGGCACGCTCGCGCTCGAGTCGGTGCGGACCCTCTCCGACACCATCATCTACGACGGCCTGGCGCCCGTGCTGCCGTGCGTGATCGACTTCGAGCCCGACTGCGTGCTGGACATCTTCGACTTCCTGGCGTTCCTGAACCTGTTCACGAGCGGTGATCCGGCCGCCGACCTGGACGCGAACGGCATCCTGAACCTGTTCGATTTCCTGGCGTTCCAGACCCGGTTCGCCGCGGGCTGCGAGTAGTTCAGCACGAGAAGAGACGCAACGATGAAGCAGACGACCACAGCAAGCGGCGCGGCAGCACTGGCCGTTGCCGCGGCCGCCGCGGCCGGCCCCGTCACCATCGACTTCGAGGGCCTGGACCAGCCCGGCATCTACGCCGGCGCGGGCTGGGACGGCATGAACACCGTGGCGATAGACGACCTGTTCGCCGGCGCGGGCATCGACTTCAACGGCACCGCATCGGGGTGGAACCACGACGCCGTCCTGCCCGGGCTCGCGGGCGCCGACGGGGGAGTCAGCCTGGTCAACGCCTTCCGGACGGCCGGCGTGGATACGTTCACCACAATCGAGATGTCCGCCGTGGGCACGACCTGGGACGCGTTCGAGGTGCTTGCGCTGACGACCTCCGGCGTCACGATGTCGGCCCTGGACAGCTCCGGCGGCGTGCTGGAGACGATCGATCTCGGCATGACGCTCGGCTCGGGCGCGCCTTGGCAGACATTCGCATTCTCGGTGGGCGGGATCGCGAGCGTGGAGATCTCCGGTGCGGGGGGCGACGTCCTCATCGACACCATCCGATACGAGCCGGTCGAAGCGGTGCTGATTCCGCTGCCGGGCAGCGGTGTGCTTGGCCTGGCGGGACTCGGGGCGATCTGTTTTGGCAGTCGGCGACGCTACTAGGCGGAACGCCGATCGAAATGCCATCGGCGTATTCATGATCCTCTAGAGTGGCCGCTAGGCGAGATCTTGATTCCGCCGCCAATCGCCAGGGTGATCGTTGAAACCACGCCGAGCACAGATATGTCGTATCGCTACGTGCTAGCGAGCAGCGATGAGCCGCGCCACGGTCGCATACTCCGCGGCCGAGCATGCGCCGGATTCCGCGCCGCACTCGAGCTTGGATTCAGTTTTCGTCGGGGAATCATGGGGTAGTTCGAGTCCCCGCCCGCCCATTCGGGTCGATCGCCATTCGATGCGGAGCCGCCGGCTCGCCGCGCCCTTGGATCAGTTGCGTCGGCGGCGTCGAGTGGCGACGAGGCCGGCGATGGCGGCGATCGACGCGGCCCCGGGGCCGGGATGGCGGTGAATCGCGCATCCGTGCACTCGGCGTCGAACACGAGGGCGCCGCCGCTTCGGCAACGCCAGCTATCGGCTTATTGGACGCCCAGCAACCACCGAACCGGATCGATCGGGATCCGCCGGTGCCTTTGCCACCCGCATGGTGGAGCCGTGAATCTGATTCCCCGATAGCCGGTCGGGATCGGGAGGCTCCGGCATGGCTACATCATCGAACGCTGGCGAACTCCACGTGCTCATCATCGATGATGACGCGGACCACTCGGAGCTGACCAAGAACGCCGTACGATCGGCGCTCCGCGAGACCTACCCGACCTCCGGGTGAACGCCTACCACTCGCCCGCCGAAGCGCTCGCGTCGGTGCCCACCTAGCGCACGATCATCCTGTGCGACTACCGCCTGGCGACCGAGACCGCCGTCGACTGGCTGCCCGACTTCATCCGCGCGGGCGTCGGCTCCGTGATCGTCGTCACCTCGTCGGGCAACGAGGATATAGCCGCCCGCGTGTTCCGCCTGGGTGCCGCGGACTACATCCGCAAGGACACGGCGTTCGGCGATGAGGCCAACTTCCGCCGGGCGCTGCTCGAATCGCTGCGCCGCTACGACCTCGAGCACACCACCCGGGAGCTCACGCGGCGGCTCAAGCAGGCCAACAACGATCTGACGACCAAGGGCGAACGGCTCGCGGCCATGTCCGAGACGGCGCACCGCTTCGTCGAGGACGTCGCCCACGAGTTCCGCACGCCGCTGGCGGTCATCCAGGAATTCGCCTCCATCATGGGTGATGGCATCGGCGGCGAGATCAGCCCCAAGCACGGCGAGTTCCTCGGCTTCATCGTCGATGCCACACGTGATCTCACCCAGCTGGTCGACGACTTCCTGGACGGCGGCAAGCTGCGGGCCGGCACGCTCCGCGTCGCCCGGCAGCCGATCGGCGTCGACGCGCTGCTGGATTCCGCCTGGCCCATGCTCGAATCCCGGGCCCGCGGCATCACGCTCGAGCGGCATCTGGCGGCAGATGTCCGCGATGCCTTCGGCGACCCGGACAAGGCCCGCCGCACGCTGATCAACCTGGTCATCAACGCCATCAAGTTCTCGGGCGCGGGCACGGAGGTGGCCGTGTCGGTCCGGCGCGACGGCGACGATGCGATCCGCATCGCCGTCGAGGACCAGGGCCCGGGCATGACCGAGGAGCAGCAGACGCAGCTCTTCGAGCGGTTCCGGCAGGCCGACGCCATGGAGACCTTCGGCAGCAAGGGCTTCGGCCTCGGGCTGAGCATCGTGAAGGAGCTGGTGGACATCAACCTCGGGGCGGTGGACGTGCGGAGCCGGCTGGGCGAGGGCAGCACCTTCTCCTTCACGCTGCCCACGCCGCAGCCACGGAGCGTGCTCGGGCACTACCTGCGGTGGCTCGCCCGCGAGCAGCGGCACGAGCAGGTCGCGGCCCTCCGCGTGCAGCGGGACGAGCCCGCGGGCGACCGCGACGCGCTCTTCGCGTTCCTCGCGACCGAATCCCGGGCCCACGACCTGCAACTGCCCGATCCCGCGGGCGACGGCGTCATCCTGCTGGGCCCCGCCCAGGACCCCGCCGGCTGGCGGACCCGCCTGCTGGCGCTCGATCGCGCTCGGCCGCAGGCCGGCCCCGGGCAGCCCCCGGGCGCGATGCGGTGCGAGCACCTGGGACGGTGGGACCTGGCCAGCGCCGAGCCGCCGCTTCTTGCCATCGTGACCCGAACCCAGGAGGCCGTTCATGCCTAGGTCCGTGCTGATCGTTGACGACGAGCCCGCCATCACGGTGGCGCTCATGACCCGCCTCCAGGCCCACGGCTACGAGGTAAACCACGCGCTCAACGGTCTGGCGGGCGTCGAGGCCGCCGCGCTGCACCTGCCCGACGCCATCGTCATGGACATCCGCATGCCCGACATCTCGGGCTTCGATGCCTTCGAGCGGATCCGCCGGCTGCCCCAGCTCGAGCGCACGCCCATCGTCTTCCTGTCGGCCCACGCCCAGGAGTCCGCGCGGCGGCAGGCGATGGAGATCGGGGCCGCGGGCTTCCTCACCAAGCCCTACGAGGCGGCCGACGTCATCGCCGCGCTCGAGAGCGCCATGGCCGACCAGCCCGAGATCCATGGCGAGGTCGGCCATGCCTGACCCCGCATGCACCGTGCTCGTCGTCGATGACGATCCGGGCCTCATCGCGGCCATCCGCACGCGGCTCGAGGCCCGCGGCATCGCCTGCGTGACGGCATCCACCGGCGCGCAGGGCATCGCCGCCTTCCGCTCGAGCGACGTCGACCTCGTGATAACCGACCTGTCGATGCCCATGGGCGACGGCGTCGCGCTCGCCGACGCGGTGCGCGCCGAATCGAGCGTGCCGATCTTCGTGCTCACCGGCCGCACGCACGACTATCGCCGCACGCTGCGGGGCATCCGGGACGCCACCGTGCTCCAGAAGCCCATCGCGGGCGAGGCCCTCGTAGCCCTAGTGCTGCATGCGCTAGGACGGCCCAACGGATCGAGTGCATTTGGATCGAGTCGGGAGCTGGCCAGCGTGCTGGAAGGAGAGTCGCCATGAGCAGCCACACCATTCTGATCGCCGACGATGATCGCCTCTTCCTGGAGGCCGTCCGGGCCCGCCTCGAGGCCGAAGGCTTCGAGGTCATCGCCGTGCAGGACGCCTACCAGGCGCTCGAGCAGGCGCGGACCCGCCAGCCCGACGTGCTGGTGCTGGACATCAACATGCCCGCGGGCAACGGGTTTAGCGTGCAGCAGCGGGCCGACAAGATCGAGGAGATCGCCGGCATCCCCGTGGTGTACGTCACCGGCGCCAGCGCCGAGGCGGTCGACTCGCAGGCCATCGAGAAGGGCGCCTTTGCGGTGGTCCACAAGCCCTTCGAGACCGCGGAGCTGCTGGACGCCATCCGCGGGGCCCTGGGCTACTGGACCGACGGCCGCGTTGCGGCCTAGGCCCGGCCGGACCGCTCAAGGGAAGCCTGCTAGCCGCTCGTCGCCCACGCGATGAGCACGTCGGCCACCTCCGGCCGCGTGAACTCCGCGGGCGGCCGCTGGCCCTCCTGCAGCATGCCGCGGACCTTGGTGCCGCTCAGGAAGACCTGGTCGCCCTCGATCTTGGGGAAGGTCTTGCCGCTGACCATGCCCTGGGCCTTGTGGCTCCAGGCGGCGTGCTCGAACTTCAGCGGCTCGATCAGCAGGTCGCCCGCCTCCAACTCATCGAAGATGTTCTGCGCGTCGTAGGTGCCGTAGTAGCTGCCCACGCCCGCGTGGTCGCGGCCCACGATGAAGTGCGAGCAGCCGTAGTTCTGCCGCACGATGGCGTGTAGGACGGCCTCCCGCGGGCCGGCGTAGCGCATCGCCGCCGGCATCACCGTCAGCATCGTGCGCTCCTTGTTGAAGTAGTTGTCGATGAGCGTCGTGTAGCACTCCATGCGCACGGCCGCGGGGATATCACCCGGCTTGGTCTCGCCGACGAGCGGGTGGATCAGAATCCCGTCGGTGATCTCCTGGGCACACTTGCACAGGTATTCGTGGGCGCGGTGGATCGGGTTGCGCGTCTGGAAGGCGCTGACCGTCGACCAGCCCTTGGCCTCGAAGGCCGTGCGGGTCTGCGCAGGCGTCAGCCGGTGCTCCAGGAAGGCCTCCGGCCCATCGGGGTCGACGCACAGCGTCACCACCTCGATCGGGCCGGCTAGGCAGGTGTCGCCCTCGGCCTTGACCGCCTGGGCGCCGGGGTGCTCCCCGTCGTCGTCGCCCGCCTGGTTGAAGAAGATGATCGCCTCCCGCTCGCGGTCGTGGGGGTAGACCTCCTCGATCGTCATCACCGCCTGCAGCGCGCCGTTGGGCGCGTGCAGCGCGACGCGATCGCCCGCCTTGGGCGCACCCGCGCCGTCCACGCTCAGCGTGATGGGGATGGGCCACCGCACACCGCTGGCCAGCCGCATGCCGCCCACGACGCCGTCGAAGTCGGCCGACCCCATGAAGCCCGTGAGCGGGCTGAAGGCGCCCATGCCGATCATCTCGACGTCGCAGGACTGCTTGGCCGACAGCTCGATCCGCGGCAGGCCCGAGGCCTCCTGGATGAGCTCGTCTCGGCGGGCCCCGGTTGCGACCCGGTCCACAAGCGTGCCGCCGTGCGGCTGGATCAACCCTCGCATCTGTATCTCCTGCCCCACGCCGGAATTGCTCGGGGGGAGGCGAGGTTATGACGCACGCGGCCCTGGAGCAACGAACCGGCCGGCAGGTGGAGGGATGTTCGGGTCTCCCTCGTCCACTCAGGGGCGGCGACGGGATTCGGCCCGCCGCGCCGCGAACCGGACCGCCGCCTCCATCCCGTCGACCATCCGCTCCACGGCGTAGGCCGTAGTCGCCGTCGCGCGGGCGGCCTCGCCCATACGCCGCCGGCGTTGGTCGTCCGCCAGGATCTCGCGCAACGCGTCGGCGATCGAGTCCGCCGACGCGGCATCGACCGCGAGCCCGTTCTCGCCGTGGCGCAGCGCCTCGATCTCGGGGCCATGCACCCGCGGGTCGCCGCTCGTGACCACGGGCACGCCGTAGCCCATCGCGTGCAGGATGCTCAGGCCCATGTACTCGGGATAGCAGAACACGTCGGCAGAGAGGAACCACGGCGCGATGCTCGGCTCGCCGTACACCGCGCCGGGCATGCGGACGCGATCGGCCAAGCCGAGCTCCTCCGCGAGCGACCGCAGCTTCGGAGCCTCGGGGCCATCGCCCACGATCGCCACGGTGAGCGTCGGAATCTCGGCGTGCAGCAGCGCCGCGGCTCGCAGCAGGAGGTCGACGCGATTCTGCTCGACGAGGCGCGACACGAAGAGCACCACGGGCCCGGCGTCGAGGCCGTGCTCCCGACGGAAGGCGGCGAGCCGATCGGGCTGGCCGAGCCACTCCTGGCGTTGGTCCTGGATCGACCGCTGGTCCATCGCGTTCTGTGCAACGTGCAGCTTCTCGGGCGCGACGCCCCGGCCGGCGAACAGGTCGCGTCCGCGGTCGTTGTAGAAGAGCAGTGCATCGGCCAGGCCCGCGAGCATCGTGCGGAGCCGGAGCGCGACGGCCGTCTCCCGCAGCGAATAGCCGTGCCCCCAGAGCACCGTGCCAACGCCCGCGCGACGCGCCCGCAGCAGCGCGGGCACGAGGCTCGCAACACCCGCGTTGAATTCCAGGATCGCCACGTCCGCGTGCGCCGGATCCACGGCCCGCAGCTGGGCGTCCTCCCAACGGACTTCTCGGGGCCAGCCCAGCAGCGCGCGGCGCCGCACCGGGGAGGCCGCGAAGCCCTCGGCGTCCACGTTGGGCACCTTGCTCGTGCCGGAGTAGAGCACCTCGACCGACAGGCCCGGCCGGCTCGCCAGCTCGCGGAACACCGGCACGCGATACCCGGGCAGCCCCGGCTGCTGGATGCGCACGCGGATCGGGCTTCCCTCGGCAGGCACGGCCCGCAGGATATCGGCATTGCCCGGCGTGGCGTCTATCATCCCTTCTCGCGTCGCGGAGCGGCGGATACCCAAACAGGAGGCGGAAATGACCCAGGCCAAGGCCACCAACATCCACTGGCACGAGGGCGATCTGAGCCGCGACGAGCGGTGGGGCAACCTCAAGTGCAAGGGGGCCACCGTCTGGTTCACCGGGCTCAGCGGCTCGGGCAAGAGCACCATCGCCAGCGCCCTCGAGCAGGTCCTCGTGCAGCAGGGCACCGCGGCCTACCGCCTCGACGGCGACAACGTCCGCCACGGCCTGAACAAGAACCTGGGCTTCTCCGCCGAGGACCGGGCCGAGAACATCCGCCGCATCGGCGAGGTCGCCAAGCTCTTCGCCGACGCCGGCGTGCTGGCGCTCACCAGCTTCATCAGCCCCTACCGCAGCGACCGCGACCTCTGCCGCCAGATGCACGACGACGCGGGCCTGCCCTTCTTCGAGGTCTTCGTCGACACGCCGCTGGATGTCTGCGAAGAGCGCGACCCCAAGGGCCTCTACAAGAAGGCCCGCGCCGGCGAGATCAAGGGCTTCACCGGCATCGACGATCCCTACGAGGCCCCGCCCAGTGCCGAACTGGTCCTCAAGACCGCCGAGCACGACGTCGAGGCCTGCGTGCGGCAGGCGCTGGAGTTCCTCGAGGGCCGGGGGTTGGTCAGCTAGCCGGCAGCGTATTCGCCGCCACGCACCGCTCGATCCGCGTCACCACGCCCTCGCGGCCCACCAGCGCGAGCGTCTGCCCCAGCCCCGGGCTCACCGTGCCGCCCGTGACCGCGATCCGCAGCGGCTGGGCCGCCTTGCCCATGCCCAGGCCCTTCGCCTCGCACCATTGCTTGATGGCCGTCTCGATCGCGTCCGCCTCGAAGGGCTCGACTTTGCCCAGGACACCGGCGAGTTCGCGGAGCGCCGCCAGCCCCTCGCCGTCGTTCTTGAGCAGCACCTTGGTGACGGCCCTCTCGTCGTACTCCAGCGCATCGCCGTCGACGAGCGCAAACCGCACGACGCCGGCCGCCTCGCGGAAGATCCGCGTGCGGGGCCTCGCCGCCGCGGCGGCGAGGGCGAGGCGATCACCCAGCTGCTCCAGGGTTGCCGCGTCGTAGCGCTCGAGCCAGGTCCGCCAGGCGTCGGCGAACTCGGCATCGCCCATGCCGTTCTGGATCGTGTCGGCGTTGAAGGCCAACAGCTTCTCGCGGTCGAACTTGCTGGCGCTCTTGCCGATGCGCGGCAGGTCGAAGGCCTGAGCCAGATAGCCCATGCCGAAGCGTTCGAGATCCGTGCCGTCCTCGTTCTTGGCGCCCGGGTTCCAGCCCAGCAGCGCCAGGTAGTTGCACAGCACTCCGGGCAAGTATCCGCTGCGGCGGAAGTCCTCGACATCGATCTCGGGCGGCGTGAAGCCGGTGGCGTCCGCGATTGCGCGCAGGTCGCCGGTCTCTAGCTGCGACTTCTTGTCCTTCTGCCACGCCCGGAACGCATCGTCGCCGATAGTCCCCGTTGGCGCGGCATCGATGCCCTCGGCCTTGCAATGCGCGCGCAGCGCCTTGTCCTTGTCCCGCTTGCTCATCTTGGAGTTGTCTGGATTGAAGATCAGCGGCAGGTGCGCGTACACCGGCGTGCGGTAGCCCAGCGCCCGCTGCAGCGCGACGTGCCGCGGCGTGTTCTGCAGGTGCTCCTGCCCCCGCAGCACGTGCGTGACGCCCATCGCCTGGTCGTCGACAACGACCGCGAAGTGGTAGGTCGGGAAGCCGTCGGCCTTTCGGATCACGAAGTCGTCCAGCTCGCCCGCGGCGAAGCGGACCTCGCCCAGGACCTCATCGTCGACGACGACGTCGTGATCGGGGGCGAGGAAGCGGACCACGTGCGGCTCGTTGTGCATCCGGCTGATGCGCTCGGCCTCGGGGATGTCGAGCGCCGCGCGGTCGTAGCGGTAGGTCTCGCCCGCGTCCCGGGCGGCACGGCGCTTGGCGTCCAGCTCCTCGGCCGTCTCGAAGGCCGTGTAGGCGCGGCCGCTCTCGAGCAGCGTCGCGAGCGCCATGTTGTACTCGTCGATCCGCTCGGCCTGGAAGAAGGGGCCGACGCTCCGCGGATCGCCGCCGGCGCCATCGAACTCGGGTCCCTCGTTCCACGTGATGCCCAGCCACGCGAGGTCCTCGAGGATGCCCCGCGTCGCGGCCTCGCTCGACCGCTTCTGGTCGGTATCCTCGACGCGGAGGACGAATCGGCCGCCGCGGCCGCGGGCGTAGGCCCAGCAGAACAGCGCGGTGCGGGCGCCGCCGACGTGCAGGTGGCCCGTGGGCGACGGCGCGAACCGCGTGACGACGCCCGGGGCCCCGGAGTGGTTGGTGTCGGTCATTGGACCATCGTAGTGGGAGCGCACAACAAGGCCCGGGCGTCGGCCCGGGCTCATGGTGGGATCTGTTGCGCTTGGTCGTCTTTCGCGCCGCGGGCTAGGGGCAGCCGGCAACGAAGAAGTTCTGGAACTCCAGGAAGTCGAAGATGTTGAGCACGCCGTCGCCGTTGAAGTCGGCGGCGGGATCGCCCGCGTCGAAGAGGTTCTGGAAGGCCAGGAAGTCGAAGATGTCCAGCACGCCGTCGCCGTTGAGGTCGGCGGTGCAGACGGGGTCGAGGCCGATGGCCGCCTCGGCGTTGACCAGCCCGTAGCCGAAGTCGTTGTCCTTGCCGGTGGCGCCCAGGTCGATGGCGGTGTCGATCAGCCGCTGGCGGATCTCGTCGTTGATGCGGCCGTTGCCGTTCTCGTCGGTGATGCCCGCGGCGATGACGAGGGCCGCCACGCCCGCGGCGTGGGGCGAGGCCATGGAGGTGCCGCTGAACTCGTCGTAGCTGCTATCGGAGTTGGAGGTGGTCGACAGCACGTCGACGCCCGGGGCGACCAGCTCGAGATCGGGGCCGCCCTGCGAGAAGCCGGCGCGGCGATCGCGGTCGTCGGTGGCGCCGACGGCGATGACCGTGTCGTAGCGGGCGGGGATCGACACGCTGCCGCCGCCGCCGTTGCCCGACGAGGCGAAGTGGATCGTGCCGTTGTCCCAGGTGGCCTGGAAGGCGTCCTCGACGAGCCGCGAGCCGCCGCCCAGCCCGTAGCTGTTCGTGGTCACGGGGATGTCGTTGTCCAGCACGTACTGCAGGGCGTTGATGGTGCCGCTGGTGCTGGGGAAGAAGGTGCCGATCTTGAGCATGTACAGGTCGGCCTCGGGGGCGGCGCCGACCACGCCCGTGCCGTTCAGGGCCGCGCCCACCGTGCCGCTGGTGTGCGTGCCGTGGCTGAAGGGGTCGGAGAAGTCGGGGCTGTCGATCTCGAAGTCGTAGCCGAAGACGAAGTTGGCCGCGATGTCCTCGTGCGTCGCCCGCAGGCCCGAATCGAGCACGGCCACGCCGACGCCGGTGCCCTTCTGGCCCGCGGCGTGGACGGCCTCGCCGTTGATGCGGCTGACGCCCCAGGTCGCGTCGTACTCGGTGTGCCACTCGCCCGTCGCGTTGAGCTCGATGCCGACGACGCGGTCGCTCAGGGTGAACAGGTCCACGTCGCTGCCGAAGGGGATCTCGGCGTGCAGGCCGGGCGCGACGGTCCAGGCGGTGATGACGCGGCCGCCGACGGACTCGACCAGGGCGATGTCGGCCGGCGTGGGCGTGGTGGCGAACTCGATGAGCACGTCGGCCATCTGCTCGACTTCGTCGGCGTGGGCGGCGGTGCAGGCGAGCAGGCTCGCCGCGGCGATGGTCGTCCGGATCGGCATACCGATTTTCTCCCGTACAGAAGTAGTCCACGTCGGGGAGGCTTCGCCCTGCCCGACGCTCTCCTTGAACATACCACCATCACTGGGTTTGGGCAGGTGATGACGGCCGCTAAGGCCTAGCCCGGACACCGCTTGGCCCGTTACCGGAAGCCGGGGGTGCGGTCGCGCCCGCGGCCGGGTGGTTTCCCGGTATGATCGCGATGGCCCGCAGGCGACCAGATCCGAGGGGGTTCCCTGGCCGCGCGGGCCGCGAGGTTCCGCCGCGCGCCCGCCGGTGCGCCAGATTCCCGGAGGCACGACCATGGCCGCACGCAGCCCATCCTCGATCCGCAACCTCCTGCTGGCGGGCCACGCCGGCGCCGGCAAGACGCTGCTGGCCGACCGCCTGCTGCATGCCGCCGGCGCCATCAACCGCATGGGCTCCATCGAGGACGGCTCCACGGTGTGCGACTGGAGCGACGAGGCCAAGAAGGCCGGCCACAGCCACGCCAGCTCGCTCTGCCACTACGAGCGCGGCGACACGCTGGTCAACCTCATCGATTCGCCGGGCCTGAGCGACTTCCTGGGCCATGCCATCGCGGCGATGCCCGGCGCCGGCATGGTCGGCGTCGTCGTGGACGGGGCCAAGGGCATCGGCACCAACACACGCCGCGTCATGACCGTCGCGCAGCAGCGCAACTTGCCGCGCATGCTCATCGTCAACAAGATCGATGACGAGCAGGCCGACCTTGAGGCGCTGGTCGAGACGCTCCGGGCCACCTTCGGCGCCGTGTGCGTGCCCGTGAACCTGCCCACGGCCGACCGCGGCGGCGTCATCGACGTGCTGGGCGAGGGCGGCACGGGCGACCCGCTGTTCAGCGGCATCGAGGATGCGCACACCAGCATCGTCGAGCAGGTGGTCGAGGTCGAGGACGACCTGATGACCCAGTACCTCGAGGGCGGCGCCGCGTCGCTCGATCGCAAGGCGGTGCACGACGCCTTCGAGCGGGCGCTCCGCGAGGCACACCTGGTGCCCATCTGCTTCGTGAGTGCCAAGACGGGCGCCGGGGCCGACGCGCTGCTCGACCTGATCGAGCACCAGTGCCCCAGCCCGCTGGAGACCAACCCCCGCACCTTCGAGAAGCTCGACGACGACGGCGGCGTGGCCGAGGAGTTCCATCCCGAGTCCGATGCCGCCAGGCCGCTGCTCGCGCACATCTTCAAGGTGGCCTCGGACCCCTTCGTGGGCAAACTCGGAGCGCTCAAGGTGCACCAGGGCACCCTGAAGCTCAAGGACGAGGTCTACATCGGCGACGGCCGCAAGCCCGTGCGGGTCAACACGCTGTTCAAGCTGCAGGGCAAGGACCACGTCGAGGTCGCCGAGGCGGGCCCGGGCGAGATCGTGGCGATTAGCAAGATCGACGAGATCGCGTTCAACGAGGTGCTGCACGCCAGCGCCAGCGAGCACCTGCGGCTGCGTCCGCTGCCGCTGCCCAAGCCAATGTTCGGGCTCGCCGTCACGCTGTCGAACCACAAGGACGAGAGCAAGTTCGCGCCGGCGGTCGCCAAGCTGCAGGCCGAGGACCCCTGCTTCGTGGTCGATCGCGTCGCCGCCACGGGCGAGACCGTCGCCCGCGGGCTGGGCGAGATGCACCTCCGCGCCGTCCTCGATCGCCTCAAGGACCAGTACGGCATCGACGTCGAGACCCACACGCCCAAGGTCGCGTACAAGGAGACCGTGACGGCGCCGGCCGAGGGGCACCACCGCCACAAGAAGCAGTCGGGCGGCGCGGGCGAGTTCGGCGAGGTCTACCTCCGCGTGGCGCCCCTCAACGGCGACGTGGACGACGCCGGCGAGCCGCCCCCGCCCTTCGAGTTCGAGAACGCCACCGTTGGCGGCTCGATCCCCCGGCAGTTCATGCCCGCCATCGAGAAGGGCGTCCGCCAGGCCCTCGAGGAGGGCGCCATCGCCGGCTACCCGATCACCGGCGTCAAGGTCGAGGTCTACGACGGCAAGCACCACCCCGTCGACAGCAAGGAGACGGCCTTCATCAAGGCCGGCAAGAAGGCCTTCGTCGACGCCGTCCGCAAGGCCAAGCCCGCGCTGCTCGAGCCCTTCGTCGAGGTCGAGGTCCACGCGCCCTCCCAGTACATGGGCGACATCACGGGCGACCTGTCCACGAGGCGGGGCCGCGTGCAGGACTCGGCCGTCGACGGCGACAGCTGCATGGTGCGGGCCATCGCGCCGCTGGGCGCACTGCAGAACTACGCCAACGAGCTCAAGAGCATGACCCACGGCGCGGGGTCGTACATGATGGACTACAGCCACGACGAGCGGACGCCGCCCAACGTGCAGGCCGAGGTCGTCGCCGCCTACAACCCCCACGGCGATGAGGACTAGGCCCGAGGCCGGCACGCCCGGGCGGCGATTGCTGTCCGCCGGGCGGGCGTTCGGCCGACGTACAGTGGCGACGGCGGCGGACGCGCCCGGTCCGGGGCGGTCCGCGGCCCTGCACGGCACCCGGCGCCGCGTGCGGCGGCCGGTTTCTCTGGAAGGTGCATGACATGAAGACTCTCGCGGGCCCCATCGTGCTGGCCGCCTTCGCGCTCCTAGGCGTGGTCATGATCGTCGTGGCCATGCTGCTGCCCGGCACCCCGCCCCTGCCCCAGGACGGCGCGGGCACGACGGCGAATGGCGCCGTGGCCGACGGTTCGGCCGCACCATCGGGCGCGCCGGCGTCCACCGATGGCGCGCAGCGGGTCGCCACGCAGGCCAGCCCCGAGCAGCGGCTGCTGGAGGCCGCGGCGACGCAGGACCGCTCGGGCGTCGAGGCCGCGCTCGCCGACGCCGCCGACGCCAACGCCGTCATCGACGCCCAGACCGCCAGCGGCCTGGCGATCGAGGGCCACGAACTGGGCACGTCGGCGCTCATGCTCGCCAGCGGCTCGGGCGACGCCCGCATGGTCGCGCTGCTGCTCGCCGCCGACGCGGACGCCAACCTCGAGTCCGAGTCGGCCCGCACCGCGCTGATGCACGCGGCCGGCGGCGGCCACACCGACGCCGCCATCGCGCTGCTCGGCGCCGGCGCCGACGCGGGGGCGCGCACCGTCGAGGGCCGCAGCGCGCTCATGCTCGCCGCCCGCGCCGGAGCGGCCGACCTGTGCGGGGTGCTGCTCGAGGCCGGCACCAACCCGGACATGGCCGACGTCGACGGCGTGACGGCGCTGATGCACGCCGCCGACGGCCGCCACCTCGACGCCGTCGTCGTGCTGCTGGGCGCGGGCGCCGATCCGCTGGCCACCGACGCCCGGGGTCGCACCGCCCTGGACCGCGCCGGCGAGGCGGGCGCCATCGCCCAGGTCATCCGCGAGGCGTCGGGCGGCTGAGTCCACGCCCGCATAACCGCCCTGGGCGGCGTGACGGAACTCCCCCGCGCGGCCCGTGCGCTGGGGTATAGTCGCCGCCGCGGTTTCGGATCAGCCGCGGGCCTCCGGCGGTCGATAATGGAGCAGCCATGGACAGCGGCGGATCGGGCATCTCGGGCGTGAATTCGGGGCTGAACGCCGCCCTGGGTGCGGGCCAGCTCCGGCTCGTCCCGGGCCAGCGGCTGCTCGTTCGCCCGGTCGGCCAGCCACCGGTCCCGGACGCCAGCCAGGCCGCCCGCACGACCGACCGCGTGGACATCACGCCCGCGGCCCAGGCGTCGCCGGCCACCTACGGCACCACGGGCCTCGCGTCGACGACCACGCAGGGCGCCCGCCAGCTGATCGCAGCCCGCGTGAGCCAGCCGATGGACTTCGTCTCGGGCGCCGTCGCCAGCCGCGACGGCCTGCCCTTCTACACCAATCCCGCGCAGGCGAACGTCGCCGCCACCCGCGTCGGCGCCGCGTCGGCCGGCTCGGCCCTCGACGTCACCGCCTAGAGCATCTTCGAGCGCTCCGTCGCGGCCGTCCGGCCGCGACGCTCGCTCTGGTACGGCCTCGCCGGAGTGAATCCGGCGGGCCTAGGCGAACGCACACGCAACACCTGGTTCGAGCCTGCACTAGCCGCCGCTGCCGACCTCGGTCACTCAGCTCCGCGTGGCCAGCCGCAGCGTGAGCGTGAATCGCGCGCCGGCGCCCTCGTACCCATCCGGATCGTCCAGCGCGATCGTCCCGCCCATCTGCCGTGCCAGACCGCGTGCGAGCGCGAGGCCCAGGCCCAGGCCGTGCTCGGTGTATTCGTCGCGGGCGGCCCGGTGGAAGGGCTCGAAGATCCGCCGCCGCTCGTGGCTCGGCACGCCGGGGCCGTGGTCCCGCACCGAGATCCGCACGCGATCGCCGTCCGCGTGCGCAACCAACTCGATGGTGGGTGACTCGGCGGGCAGCGCGTACTTGCACGCGTTCTCGATGAGGTTGCCCAGGATGCGGCCGGCCGCCTCCGCGTCGGCGTCGACCACGACATCGCGCACCTCGACGGGCGACCGCACCACCAGAGACCGGCCCGTGCGTTCCACGCCGGGCCGCTGCTCGGCGGCAACGCGATCGAGCAGCACGCCGACGGTGCACCGGCTGCCGTTGCCCGAGTGCCCGCGGCGGCCCAGCCGCGCGTACACCAGCACGTTCTCGATGATCCGCGCCAGCCGGCCGGATTCGTCGCGGAGGGTGGCGACGAAGCCTTCCCGCCGCCGATCGTCGAGCGCCGCATCGCTCGCGAGCAGGTCGGCGTACAGCCGCACGGTGGTCATGGGCGTGCGCAGCTCGTGGGTGACCGCCGACACGAAGCGGCCGCGGCGTTCGGCCAGGCTCGTCGACAGCCGCAGCACGACGCCGATGGCCAGCACCGCCAGCAGCGCCGCGGTCCAGGTCATGGCCAGCACGATGCCCAGCGGCGTGCCGAGTTCCCGCCACGCGCTGCCCCGCTCGGGCAGCCGCAGCGTCGCGGGGATGACCGCCAGGCCCCGACCCGCCGAATCGATGGATGTCGCGTCGCGCGCGGGCTCGATGGTCAGCCCGGGCGCCAGCCCCGCCACCTGGCCCGCGAGCCAGTCCCGCAGCGACGGCCAGTCCAGCCACACGCCCTGCCGCAGCGTCCGCTCGCCCACCGATACCTCGCGGACGAGCACCAGTTCGTCGCCCCGCAACCACGAGGCCGAGAACGCCCCGAGCGACACGCGGGGCTGCTCGCGGTCGGCCACCCGCGGCGGCGCCGGGCGGGACCGCGATTGCAGCCGGAGGTCGGCATCCGCACGCTCGTCGGCCTCGCCCGGTTCGGCCGCGGAAAACTCCGCGAGGCTCCGCTGCCCGCCGAGCTGGGCGGCGGCCGCGGTCTCCTGCCGCGCAATCAGGTCGGCGTCGCTGGCACGCTCGGGCGCGTCAAGGCGGCGGTCGAACTCCGGCGGCGGCGCTCGCTCGGCCTCGGCGTCAACCGCACGGTGGAGCGAGTGCGCGGGCATCCGCAGCAGCTCGGCGAGGTGCAGCCGCAGCGCCTCGGCCGCGATGACGTCGTCCGAGGCGACGTACTCCGCCTCGGCCAGGTCCCGCAGGTTGCCGTCGGGCGCCTGCGGACTGGAGAGTGCGCCGCCGGCGTCGACCTCGAAGTGCAGCTTGACGAACGGCGGCACCTCGGTCAGCAGCGGGCTGGGCACGAGCACCTCGCCCGGCTGCACCGGCCCGAGCATCGCGCTATATGCCCGCTCGGCGGGATGGAACGCCCGGTAGTGGAAGTATGGCCGCGCACTCTCGGCGGCGAGCACCGCGGTCAGCGCCGAGTCCATCCGCCACAGCGCGAGCCGCGCGGCCTCGTCGCGGCGACCCTGGCGTTGCAGGTCCAGGGCCTTCCACGCCGCGTAGCCCAGACCCTCGAGCACCGCCAGGGCGCACACGACGTAGACGATCCACGGGATGAGCCGGCGGGTCCGCACGGGGTCATGCTAACTGCGCAGCAGCGCCGTCCGCGAGCATGTAGCCCTTGCCCCGCACCGTCACGATGACGCGGGGCTCGGCCGGATCGTCGCCCAGCTGCTCGCGGAGCCGGGCGACGGCCATGTCCACCGTCCGCGTCCGCACGCCGCGGGGGTCGAGTCCCCACACCCGGCTGAGCAGCTCGTCCCGCGAGATCGCCCGCCCGGGCGAGCCGGCGAGGTAGGCCAGCAGCGCCGCCTCCTTCTCGGTCATCATCGAGGGCGGGCCGCCGTCGCGGCGCACCTCGCGGCGTTCGAGGTTGACCCGCAGGCCGTCGATCGCCAGCTCCCGCACCGCCGCCGGCCGCTCGGCCGACCGCCGCAGCACCGCCTCGATGCGGGCCATCAGCTCGGCGGTGCCGAAGGGCTTGACGACGTAGTCGTCGGCGCCGCCCCGCAGGCCCCGCACGCGCTCGTCCTCTTCGCCCCGGGCGGTCAGGAAGATGACCGGCAGCCCGGGCTGGGCCCGCCGCAGCTCGGCGAGCATCGCGTGCCCGTCCATCCGGGGCATGCGGATGTCCAGCAGCACCAGGTCGAAGCCGCCGCCGACGGCCAGCCGCAGGCCCTCTTCGCCGTCGCCCGCCGTGGCGAACTCGTAGCCGAAGGCGTCGAGGGCGTCGCCGACGGCCTTCCGCACGCCGGCGTCGTCCTCGACGATGAGCAGCCTCGCCCGGGCCATCAGGGCGCCCTCGCGGCGGGCGCCTGACGCACGAGCACCGTCCGCCCGCCGCGGTTCAGCAACAGGTCGGCCTGCAGCGCGAGCAGGCCCAGGCGGTTCTCGCGGGCCAGCTCACCCGCCAGCTCGAAGTACCGCTCGCTGGCGAACTCGACGATCTCGTCCACGTCGGCATCCTTCGCCTCGGCCCGCTCCAGCAGCGAATGGTCGACCCAGCGGTCGCCGCGGGCGAACAGCGTCTGGTCGTGCACCTGCCGCATGCCGGTGAGCACCAGCTGTCCGCCACCGGCGGTCTCCATGCGGTTGGCCTGCACCTGGGCGGCCTGCTGGGTAACGAGGTTCTGGACTTCCTGCCGCACCCCGGCGGCGCCGCTGCGCTCCCGCTGGGCGCGGCGGAGGTTCTCGGCGACGAAGAGATCTCGACGCTGCACGGCCGACTCGCCGGGCGCACCGGCGGCATCCTGCGCACGACCGGCCCGCTCCCAGTCCACCTGGAACTGCGACCGCAACGCGACCTGCGGATCGTCGATCCTGTCGAAATCACTCCGGCCATCGATCGCGGCGAGCTGATCATCCAGATCGACGCCCGGTTCGATCGCCAGGAACGCCGTGTACTCGGTCAGGATGCCCCAGCGCGTGCTCAGCCGTACGATTTCGTCGATGAGTTCGGTGCTCGGTTCGGCCTGGCCGCTCGCGCCCGCGTCGCGGACGGCGTCGACCAGCTGCGCGATCCGCCGCTGCGCCCACAGCCGGGGCACGAAGGCGTTGTCGACCGTGGCGTCGTCGGGGTCGAACCGCATCTCGAAGGTGCGATCTTCGTCGCCGCTGCGGCCCCGCAGCACCAGCCGGAGTTGGTCGTCCAGGCTCGTGTAGCGACCGAGCACGACGAGCTGGTCGCCCTCGAAGACGTCCGGCAGCGTGCCGGGCAGCACGTCGTGGATGTTCGTGATCGCGTCGGGCAGCAGCACGGGCGCCGCCAGCACCGGCCCGGTCAGCCGTCGGAACACCTGGCTGACGCTCTCCTCGACGTCCTGCTCGGGCAGCACGAAGGTGGGGGCGCCGCGGGTCGCCCGGCTGACGGCGCCGATCAGCGGCGCGTTGACGTCGTAGCCCACGCCGAAGCCGAAGATCCGCCGCCGGTGCGTGTTGCCACTGGCGACGGCGTCGCGGATCTCCTGCTCGCTGGTGCGGCCCACCGTGGGCAGGCCGTCGGTCAGGAACATCACCATGGGCAGCGCATCGCCCGCGGGCTCGGCCCGCATCGCCGCGACGAGCGCGTCGTGGATGTTGGTGCCCCCGCCCGCCTGGATGCTGTCGATGTAGGCCCGCGCCGCGGCCGCCGACTCGCTCGTCTTGGCGACGGCCCCATCGCGGAAGTGATCGACCGAGCTCGAGTAGGCGATGACGTTGAAGTACTCGCCGTCCTCCAGCCCCGCGATGACCTGCCGCGCCGCCTCGCGGGCCTGCGCCAGCTTCTCGCCCCGCATCGAGCCCGACTTGTCGATCACCAGCGTGACCTCGCGCTTGGCGGCGTGCGCGACGCCCTCGGGCAGCGCGGGCGGGCCAGCGACGAGCATGAAGTAGCCGCCCTCGCCCTCGGGGTAGGCCAGGAACGACGTCGCGATCGAGCCCTTCGCCAGCGGCTCGCGGAGCCAGCTCAGTCGCATGGATCCGCTGCTGCCGCTGAACGCCTCGGGCGATACGCTGACGCGTAACCGGGTTGCGTCCAGCCGCTCGATGGCGACGTCGTGCGTCGGCGAGTACGTCGCCGCGATCGGCCGCGAGCCCTCGATGGTCATCGCGAAGGACCACGGCGTGGAGCCGATCGCCAGATCGGCCGACCGCAGCAGCGTGTAGTCGAGCCGGTCGCCGTCGGCGGGTAGCACCTCCTCGTAGGTCAGGCTCACGACCTGCTCGCCGCCCGGCGGCACCGGAAAGACGCTCGACCGCAGCACGCCCGTGCCGGCGAACTCCAGCAGGGCGGGGTCCTTCATGGACTGCACGATGCCGTGGTAGATGCGGCGGGCCTCGTCGGCGGGCAGCAGCGTCGCGATGCCGTCCTCGCCCAGGGTCTCGAGGTGGAAGCCGCGGACCGCGGCGTTGCTCGGCACGGGCAGCAGCACCTGCGCCTCCTGCTGGCGGCGGCCGTGGTTGAACAGCGTCATGCGGATGGTGGTGGTGGCGGCCGACTCGCGGGCGGTTGCCTCCACCTGCACCGACCGGAGTTCGATGTGGGCCTGGCGATCGGGCGCGATCACCCGCCGCGCCTGCGGCACCACGACGTGCACGTCGCGGGCGAGCTGGGCCGCCGCGGGAGCGGCCGCCGCGAGGGCCACCACGCCCGCCGCGAGAATCCGAGAAAGGCCGCGGGGACGAACGAGACGCCGGCTGCGATGCATGGGTCACCTCCCGGGCCGCATTCCGGGCGGCCCTCACCCAATATGTACCAGATCATCGGCCATCGGTGCGCAACGCCCGCGCAACGCCCCGCCGCGGCGGCAGTGTCGCGACCTAGGGGCCTAGGCCTCCAGCCGGTCGGCGAGGTCCAGGATCGCGTCGGTGGCCGCTAGCGAGGCCTCCAGCCCCTCGAAGCGGCGGGCGATCTCGCCCAGGGCATCGCGTTGCGCCGACAGCGCATCGGCGTCGGCGATCAGCGTCCCCGCCGCGTCCGCGATGGGCTCGGGGCCGGCGAAGTGGGGGACGAGCTCGGTGACCACCCGCTTGCCGGCGATCAGGTTGGGCAGCGTGAAGTACCGCGTGGATACCACCCACCGCGCTAGCAGGTGGTACAGCAGCCGGCTGGACTTGTAGAAGACCACCATCGGCCGCGCCTGCCGCGCGATCTGCAGCGTCACGGTGCCGCTGACGACCAGCGCCAGCTCGCACCAGCGCACGGCGGCATCGGTGTCGGCCGCGACGAAGGCGACGCCATCCGGGATGCCGCCGTGCTCGCCCGCCAGATCCCGCAGCCGTCCCTCCACGGCATCGTTGACCGCGACGATCAGCCCGCGCGGCGGTTCTCCACTCCGCTGCGCGCGCTCGTCGCGCGCAAGCCGCCGGAACGCACCGAGCAGCAGCGGCAGGTTCTTCTGCAACTCGGAGGGCCGCGAGCCGGGGAACATCGCGATGCGCCGCGGGCCGTTCTCGCCGCCCTCGCACCAGCCCGGCAGCACCGCCGCCCGCCGCTCGGCGTCCGCGGGGTCGAGGTCGTGGTCGAACAGCGGGTGCCCGATGAACCGGGCGGGCACACCCCGCGTGGTGAACCAGCCCTCCTCGAAGGGCAGCAGGCACAGCACCAGGTCGGTCAGCCGCCGCAGCTTGGCGACCCGCCACGAGCCCCACGCCCAAACCTGCGGCGCCACCAGGTGCACCACGCCCCCGCCATGCCGCTTGGCGATCGCCGCGATCGGGAAGTTGGCCGCAGGCGAGTCGACCGGCACGTGCAGCACGGGCCTGTGCTGCGCGATCCACCGCTCGAGGCGCGCGTTGATCCGCCGGTGCTCGCGGATCTTCGCGAGCCCCGGCATGCCCATGACCGCGTCTTCGCCGGTCCGCTCTACGACCACGGCGCCGGCGGCCTCCATCTTGGGGCCGCCCCACGCGTACACCGGCCGGCCGGGCTGCCGCCGGATGATCTCGGCGATCACCGGAGCGGCGTGGTCGTCGCCGCTGGGCTCGAAGGCGGTGAACAGCAGCGGCCGCCGCGTCACGCGGGCATCGGCATCCGCTGGAGTGGGCGTCATGGGATCGGCCACGGGCGGGAGTGAAGCGCCACGCCGGCGGCGGGTCAATCCGCGGGCCCGCCCCGCCCGCGGCGGCCCCGTCAGAAATCGGCCGCGATCAGCCAGGCCGACGGCGTCGCGTCGAGCGCCTGGGCCACCAGCACGAGCGACTCGAGGCTCGGCAGATGGGCGCCCCGCTCGATGGAGCTCAGCTGGCTGACGCTCACCCCCGAGTGCTCGCTCAGCTCCTTGAGCGTCCAGCCCTTCTCGGTCCGCGCCAGCCGCATCTGCCGGCCCAATTCCTGCCGCAGCCGATCCTGGGGCCGCAGCCCGAGGCCGAACTGCTGCGCCGCCTGCGCCAGCACGCGGCGGAGCTCGTCGGGGTCGAAGGGCTTGGCGACGTAGTCGAAGACCTGCTGCTTGAAGGTCTCCCGCATGCTGTCCATCGTCGGGTGGCCGGTCAGCACCACGACGCACAGCCGCGGCCAGCGCTCGCGAATGACCGCCAGCACGTCCTCCCCGCGGACGCGGCCCATGTGCATGTCCAGCAGCACGACCTCGGGCAGCTGCTCCTGGCAGGTCGCGTACAGCTCGTCGCCCGACGCGACCGCTCGCACCTGGTGGCCATCGGTCGACAGCATGCCCGTCAGGTACTCGCGGAAGTCCGCGTCGTCGTCGAGCGCGACGATCGACAGGCTCGGGGCGGTCGGGGCATCCTCGGCGATGGCGGCGGGCACGGTGGTTATGGTACGTTCGGGCCGTCCCCCGCGTTCTCCGCATCCCCACGCCCGGAGCGAGCGGCGCCCGCGAACGCCGGCAGCAGGATCTCGAACTGGGCGCCCGGGGCGCCCGCCCGCCGATCACCCAGGTTGCGGGCCACCAGCACCCCGCGGTGCTCGCGGACGATGCCGTCGGCCACCGCCAGTCCCAGCCCCGACCCCTTGGCGTCCAGCCGCGTGCTGACGAAGGGCTCGAACAGCGTCGCCATGATGTCCGCGGGGATGCCCGGCCCGTTGTCGCTCACCGTGATCGACACCCAGTCCGAATCCTCGCGAGACAGTGTCTCGGCGTCGATCGCAATCGCTGGTGCGGCGGTCCCCGATTCCACGAGCGCCTCCGCCGCGTTGCGCACCAGGTTCACCAGCACCTGGACGATGCGATCGCCGTCGCACTCGAGCGCCAGGTCCGCCGGCGTGCGGTCGGCGATCGCGACCCGCTGCACCGATTCATCCAGCGACAGCAGCTCGAGCGCCTGCGTCACGAGCGCCGCCACCGACCGCCGGTCGACCGCCGGCGAGCGAACGCGGGCGAAGTCGAGCAGCCCCTCGCCCAGACGCTCCAGCCGATCGACCACCCGCTTCATGAGGTCGGCGGTCGCGGGCTCGACGCCCTTCTCGGGATGCCGACGGAGCTGATGCACCAGCCCCTTGACCACCGCCAGCGGCGTGTTGATCTCGTGCGCGATGCCCGCGCTGAGCATGCCCAGGCTTGCCAGGCGGTCGGCGTCTGCGAGGTTCCGCCGCGCGTTCTCGAGCAGGTGGTTCTTGCGCTTCAGGTCGCCGGCGACCCGCTCGAGTTCCTCCAGCGTGCTGGCCAGCTTCCGCTCGTTGCGCCGCAGCGCGGCGATCGAGCGGTTGCGGCTGCGCATGATCTCGCCCAGCTCGTCCTCGGGCATCATCCGCTCGTCGATGAGTTCGTCATCCCGGTGGCCCCGCTGCACGGCGCGATCGGCCTGCAGCATCAGCCGGATGGGCTCGTAGACGTTCCGCGGCAGCACGAAGATCTCCAGCGCCGCGGCCACCAGCGTGTACAGCCCCAGCAGCGACAGCAGCAGGATGAGATCCAGCCGGGCGACCGACGCCCGCGCCGCCTCCAGCCGCCGTTCGAGCACGTAGTAGCCCGCACCCGCCGCGTGCGGCACGTACACGCCCGCCGCGCCCGTCGCCCGGCCGTGGGGCAGCGGCACGGGGGCGCCCGACGCCTGCTGCAGCCGCGCGATGTCCTCGCCCCGCAGCGACAGATCGCCGGCCGACCCCCAGCGGAGCACCGCGTCGCCCGTGACGGTCCGCTCCCCCTGCGCACGGCCGTCGGCGAGGCCCCTCAGGTCCAGCGTCGCCAGCACGAAGAGCGCGTCCTCGGCCTCGGCCTGGCGCAGCAGGTCCTGGATCGCCGGCCGCAGCGCGAAGAACAGCAACGCCGCCAGCACCCCCGAGAAGGCCGTGTGCAGCAGGAAGATCTTCTTGCGGATCCGCATCGTGCCCAGGAACCGCCGGGCCGCTCGGCCACCACGGCCGCGGCCCCGCCGGGTGCGACGGGCCGCGGCGTCGGCTCCTTCGGCGGCGGCGGATTCGGGCACGCGTCATCCTACACTGGCCCCCTTGGCATCCCCCCGCAACAGAGCTCGCCCCCGCAAGGGCCGCGCGAAAGCCCCGCCGCCCGCGACGGCCCGGGGCGTGGTGCACGCCCGGGTGCGGACCGAGGTCGGCCGCTTTCCGGACCTCGGGCTCGAACCGCTAGCGACGAATCACCTCGACGCCCGCGACGCGGCCTTCGCCCACGCCCTCTACGACGCGGTCGTCCGCCGCTGGCTCACGCTCGAGCACCTGGTCGCGGCGCACGCCGATCGACCAGTGGACGCGATCGATGCCACGGTGCGCGCCGCGCTGCTGGTCGGCGCCGCCCAGCTGGTCTTCCTCGATCGCGTGCCCCCGCACGCGGCGCTCAACGAGGCCGTCGAATGGACGCGGGCCGCTGGCAAGCCCCGGGCGACCGGCTTCGTCAACGCGCTGCTCCGCCGCATCGCCGCCGCCATCGAGCGCGACGACGACGGCCGCCCGCGGACCACCGAGATCGAGATCGGAGCGCCCGATCGGCTGCCCCTCGCCGACGGTCGAGCGCTCGAATTGGCCGCGCCGCTCCTTCCCGAGGACCGGGACGCCTGGCTCGCCGCGGCCACGAGCACGCCCGCGTGGCTGCTCGATCGCTGGCGGGCCCAACTCGGCGAGGAGGCCGCCGAAAACCTGGCGATGCACGGCCTCGTGCATCCGCCGGTTGTGCTCAACCTGCGGCACACCGCATCGCCCGTCGAGGGTGACCTCGACGCCGGCCAGATGCTCACGCCCCACGAGTCCGGGGGCATGGCGGTGCTCGGCCCGCCCGGCGCCAGCCCCCGCGTGCTGCTCGCGGCGCGGCGGGACGCCTGGGCGCAAGACCCAACCTCGGCCGACGCGCTGGGCATCGCGTCCGATGCGCCGCCGCCGGCGCTCGCCGTCGATCTGTGCGCCGGTCTGGGCACCAAGACGCGGCAGCTCCGCGCGGTGCATCCCGCCGCGCGGATCCTCGCGTGCGATGCCAACGCCGCCCGCCGCAAGACCCTTGCCCGCGTCTTCGCGGATGACGACCGCGTCGAGGTGCTCGACATCGACGCCGTCCGCTACGAGGCCGCGGGCCGCGCCGATCTCGTGCTGCTCGACGTGCCCTGCTCCAACACCGGCGTGCTGCCGAGGCGGCCCGAGGCTAGATACCGCACGGGCGACGCGCAACTCGAGCGGCTCGCTGCCATCCAATGCGACCTGCTGGTGCAGGCGCAGGCGATGCTTGCGGCCGGGGGCCACGTGATCTACGCGACGTGCAGCATCGACGCCGACGAGAACGAGGCGATCGCCGAGTGGGCGCGCACCGCGCTGGGCTTCAACCTTGTCGCGTCGCGCACCACCCTGCCGACGGGTCGGCCCGGCGACCCGCCCGAGCTCTACCGCGACGGCGGCTTCGCGGCGCTGCTGCGTGCGTCGCCCGCGGGCGGGCGGTAGCCCGCGTGGCGGGGGTCTACACTGGCTGCCGCGAGGGGTGCCGGACCGGCGTCTTCCGGTCCGGGCCGGCTCCCGCACTGCGGAGCGTGGCTTCATGAAGTTGCTGGACATCCTGTCGCCCGAGTGCGTGAAGGCTCCGCTCGACTCGATCGAGAAGCGGGCGGTCATCGACGAGCTCGTCGACCTGCTCGCCGCCCTCGAGCGGGTCGCCAGCCCGGGCGAGCTCAAGGAGGCCGTCTGGGCCCGCGAGCAGACGCGGACCACCGGCATCGGCCACGGCCTGGCGATCCCCCACGGCAAGTGCGAGGGACTCGATGGGCTCGCCATGGCCATCGGAAAGCCGGCCGACCCCATCGACTTCGAGGCCATCGATGGCCAGCCCGTGCGGCTCGTCGTCCTCCTCGCCAGCCCGCCCGACCGCACCAGCGACCACATCCAGGCGCTCGCCCGCATCAGCCGCCTGATGACGATGGACGACTTCCGCGACAAGATCTACGGCGCCGACTCGTCCGAGGCGATCTACGAGCTGCTGAAGGAGCAGGAAAAGGTGGGCTAGCGGCCGCCCGCCTCTTCGCCGTCCGCGCTGCCGCGCACGAGCCAGTCCTGTGCAGCCTCGGCGATCTCGCCGAGCGCATCGGGCAGCACCGGGCCGGCGACGCCCGGATCGCGGTCGGATTCGACGCGCTTGAAGTTGTGGCTCGCATCGCCCAGCAGCGCGACCCGGAACGAGCCGTGGCCGGCGGCCTCGACGGCGGTCGCCAGCGCATCCACGTCCTTCTCGGCCAGCACCTGCACGTCGCGTTCGCCCTGCAGGATCAGGACGGGGCAGCGCACCTCCGCCGCCAGCGCCGCGGGATCGATCTCGGCGTAGTCCCTGGTCAGCACCGTCGTGGAGGCATTGAACAGGCCCCGCATCGCCGGCGGCAGGTTCTCGGGGAACGGCTCTCCCGCGACGGCGGCGGCGATGGCGGCGTCGAGCTTCGCGAGCGCACGACCGGCGCTGTCGTCGGGCACGCCCGACGCCTCGAGCTGGGCGGCGAACTGCTCGCGCATCAGCACCGCGATCGGCCGCCCGGGCGTCGCTAGCAAGAAGGCCGCGGCGACCGAATCCGGCTCCTCCGTCGCCACGCGGAGCGCCACGACGCCGCCCTCGCTGTGCCCGAGCACGCCCACACGGCTGGCGTCGATCTCGGGTCGTTCCCGCAGCCACGCGAGTGCGCCCCGCGCGTCCGCGACGAAGCGGTCCATGGCGAAGAACGGACCCATTTCGTCGAGCGGCGGAAACGAGCTTGCGTACACCCGGCAGGCTCGCTTGTCGTAGCGGAGCGAGGCGATCCCATCCGCCGCGAGCCGTTCGGCGACCTGCCGGAGCAGGTTCGTGTTCAGGATGGGCGGCTGGTTGCCGTCGCGGTCGGTCGGGCCCGAGCCCGCCAGCAGCAGCACCGCCGGCACCCGGTCGCCGCCGGCCATCTCCGGCAGCAGCAGCGTGCCTCGCAGCTCCAGGCCGTCACCCTGGAAGCGGATCTCGTGGCTCGCGGGTTGCGCGGCCACGGCCGGAGCGAACACCGCAAGGATGCCGGTGACCATCGCGAGGAGTGCGTGCTTCATCCGCGAGGCTAGCTGGACTTTGGCGGCCCGAACCCCTCCATCGCCGACGCGCCCAGCAACTCCAGCCGCGTCAGGGCCCGGTCGGCGAGGCCCTTGAACAGCGCATAGGGGAAGAGCGTCGCGATGGCGATGCCCAGTCCGAAGGCGGTGGTGTAGAGCGCTTGGGCGATGCCGCCGGCGATGAGCCGTGGATCGGTCGCGCCGCCGCCCTCGCTCCCCATGCCATCGCCGGCCAGCCCACCAATCGCCTGGAAGCTGGTGATGATGCCGGTGACCGTGCCCAGGATGCCCAGCATCGGGGCGGCCGTGATGATGATCGAGAGCATGCCCTGGAAGCGCTCGATGGCGCCCCGCTGGGCCTCGATGGCCTCGCGGGCCACGACCTCGCCCACGCCGCCCCGCCGGCCGTGGCCCGCCAGGTCGCGTGCGAGTCGCGAGTAGGGATCCCCCCGCTCGGCCGTCGCGTCGATGGCCCGCTCGTGGCCGCCCTCGCGGAGACGGGCCGCCAGCTCGCGGACGAGCTTCCGCGTCGCCGGCCCGGTCAGCCGCGCCCAGAACAGGGCTCGCTCGACGACGATGGCCAGGGCCCCGGCGCTAAGGGCCGCCAGCGGCAGCATCACCCAGCCGCCGATCTCGAAGCTGCGTCGCAGGGCGTCCAGGGCGGCTTCCATGGCGCGGGCATGGTACCGTGACGGCGATGGCGGGCGTGGAATCGGCCGGAGACGTGGGGGTGGCTGGGCACGAGTTGGCGGTCGAGCACATCCGCCGCTGCGCGCGGCTCGTCGAGGGCGAGCTCGACGCCATCATCGACGAGTGCTTCCACGCGCCCATGATGCGCGACGCGGCGCGGTACGCCGCGCTCGGCGGCGGCAAGCGGCTGCGGCCGGCGCTGGCGATCCTCTCCGCCGAGGCCTGCGGCGGCCGCACCGAGGACGCCCTGCCCGCGGCGGCGGCGGTCGAGCTGATCCACGCCTTCAGCCTCGTGCATGACGACCTGCCCTGCATGGACGATGACGAGCTGCGCAGGGGCCGCCCGACGCTGCACGTGCATGCCGGCGAGGCGGCGGCCCTGCTCGCGGGCGACGCCATGCTCAATGCGGCCTACCAGGCGCTCGCGATGCGGGTGCGGGACGCCGGCGTCGCCCGCACGCTCTCGGCCGAGCTGGCCGAGGCATCGGCCCGCATGATCGACGGCCAGGCGCTGGACACCCTCGGCTGCTTCCCAGCCGGCCTCGACGGCGACGCCGACCGGCTGGGCACCATCCATGCCTGGAAAACCGGGGCCCTGCTCCGCGCCGCCTGCCGCATGGGGGCGATCACCGCCGGGGCGCCCGCTGACCACCTCGAGGCGATCACCGCCTACGCCGAGGACCTGGGCCTCATGTTCCAGATCGTCGACGACCTGATCGACGTCGAGCAGTCCACCGAACAAGCCGGCAAGCGGACGGGTAAGGACGCCGACGCCGGCAAGCTGACCTTCCCCGGCGTCCTGGGCACCGAGCGGTCCAGGCAAGAAGTGGCCCGGCTGCGGGCGGAGGCCATCGAGAAGCTCGCCCCCCTGGGCCCGCGTGGCGCGGTCCTGGCCGACCTGGCGGCGGCGATGGCCGAGCGGACCCGATAATCGATGCAGCGACCAACCGAGACCGCCCATCGCCGCAGGCAGGCCCGCACCGAGCGGGCGCGAACGCGACAAATGTTTCAAAAAAAACTGAAATCTCAGGCCCTCGATGCTAAGAATGAGGGTGGCACACCGCGGACGCCGCGCAGGAGCGTCCACCGCGGGCCGAGCCCGGAGGCCGGATCATGACGCTGCTCGAATCGCTGGCCGGGCCCCAGGACCTCCGGGCGATGTCGATCGAGGACCTCGAGCGGCTTGCCGAGGACATCCGCGACGCCATCTGCCGGCAGGTGGCCCGCTCGGGCGGGCACCTGGCGCCCAACCTCGGCGTGGTCGAGCTGACCATCGCGATGCACCGGGTGTTCGATTTCGGCTGGGACCGCCTGCTGTTCGACGTCGGCCACCAGTGCTACCCCCACAAGCTGCTCACCGGGCGGCTGCCCGCGCTCGATAAGCTGCGGACCCGCGAGGGCATGGCCGGCTTTCCGGAACCCGACGAATCGCCCTACGACCTCTTCCGCGTCGGGCACGCCGGCACGGGCATCTCGACGGCCGTCGGCATGGCCCGTGGCGACACGCTCCGGGGTGAGGGCTTCCACTCCAAGACCCGCGCCGACGGACGCCGCGTGGCGACCATCATCGGCGACGCCTCGATCGTCAACGGCGTGGCGATGGAGGGCCTCAACAACGCCGGCACGCTCGGCCGCCAGTTCCTGGTCGTGCTCAACGACAACGGCATGTCGATCGCCAAGCCCCAGGGCGCCATGGCGCAGTACTTCGATCGCGTCCGCGTCAGCCACACCTATACGGGCCTCAAGCGGGATGCCAAGAAGATCCTCGAGACGCTGCCGGGCGGCGGCGCCATCCGCGACGCCTACCACCGCATGGGCGAGGCCACCAAGGCGATGATCGCCGAGGGGGCGCAGGGCACGCCCCACGGCGACTGGTTCGAGCACTTCGGCCTGCTTACCGTCGGCCCGATCGACGGCCACCACCTGCCGACACTCATCGAGTTCCTGGAGTCGGTCAAGGAGTTGGATCGCCCGTGCGTGCTGCACGTCAAGACGGTCAAGGGCAAGGGCTACGGCTTCAGCGAGGGCGACGCCCGGACGTTCCACTCGCCCAAGCCCTTCGCCTCGGTCGACGGGCAGGAACTCGAGGCCGAGGGCTGCCGGGTGGAGGTCAAGAGCGGCGGCCGCAGCTTCACCAGCGCCTTCGGCGAGGCCATGCACGACCTGATGGTCCGCGATGAGCAGGTCGTCGCCTGCACGGCGGCCATGCCCGACGGCACGGGCCTGACGCGCGCCCTCGAGGACTTCCCGCGGCGGGCCTGGGACACGGGCATCTGCGAGAGCCACGCCATGGACATGATGGCGGGGCTCGCCAAGACCGGCTTCAAGCCCTTCTTTGCGGTCTACAGCACCTTCCTGCAGCGAGCGTTCGACCAGGCCTTCCAGGAGGTGTCGCTCCAGGGCCTGCCCGTGCGGCTGTGCCTCGATCGCGCGGGCCTCGTCGGTGGTGACGGCGCGGTGCACCACGGCTTCTGCGACGTCGCCATCCTGCGGACGCTCCCGGACGCCGCCCTCCTGGCCGCCATCGATGAGCCGAGCCTCCGCGCCGCGCTCGAGTTCATGCGGGAGTACGACGCGGGCCTGTCTAGCGTCCGTTACCCGCGGGACGACGTGTCGGACCGCTTCGCCGACCTCGGTTGCCCGTCCTTTGAGTTGGGCCGGGCGCGGCTGCTGACGCCCGACGCGGACCCGCTCGGCGACGAACCCGCAGACCTTGCGATCCTGGCCTTCGGCGTGCCCGCGCTGGCGGCGATGGACGCCGCCGACGTGATGGACGCCCGCGTCGCCGTCTACGACGCCCGCTTCGCGAAGCCCGTGGACCGCGCCCTAATCCGGTCCCTCGCCGAGCGGGGCGTGCCGATCCTGACGGTGGAGGAGCACACGCTGCAGGGCGGCTTCGGCACCGCGGTGCTCGAAGCCATCGAGGAAATGAGCCTCGAGGGCGCCCGCGTCCGGAGGCACGGCCTGCCCGACGCCTGGATCAAGCAGGACGGCCGCGGCGCGCAGCTCGCCGAAGTTGGCCTCGATGCGGACGGCATCCGCCGTCAGGCCGAGGCGGCCATGGCGCAGCCGTCTGCCCGCGACCGCGTCGAGGTCTAGCGCCCCGCCGCGGTTCTACGGCATCATCGACTGCCTACGCGCAGCCGGCCGCGAACGTGTTCTGGAACGCCAGGAAGTCGAACAGCGTCAGCACGCCATTGCCGTCGAAGTCGGCGGTCGGGTCGCCGGTGGCGAACGCGTTCTGGAACGCAAGGAAATCGAAGAGCGACAGCGCGCCATCGGCGTCGAGATCCGCGCGGCAGCCGCGGGACGCCTCGGCCTGCGTCGCCAGCAAGTAGGTCCACACCGGCTCGTAGAGGTTCTCGCCGGTAGCGCCGGTCGGCAGGAACTCGTCCACGACCACGGCCGAGTGAAAGTTGCGGTGGCCGGGATCCCGCAGGCTGGTCAGCATGTGGCTCGAGAGCTCATGGGCGGCCCTGCGATCCACGCTCTCGATGCCTCCGAACGCTTCGAGGCCCAGGATCCGCTGGTTGCCGAAGAAGCCGGCGGCCGTCGGGTCGTTGACGTGCGTGAAGGCGAGCATCCGCTCGGCGGGGGTGTTGCCGCCACGGAAGAGCCAGGGCGCCGGGCCCACGCCCGGCACGAAGTCGCCCGGGCCGGCGAACATGATCGCACCGCCCATGCTGAAGTCTCTGGTGAGGTAGGCGGCGTGTCCGGCGCCCTGCGAGTGGCCCGCGACGACGATCGTCCGCCAGGTCGGTTCGCCGCCGGCGTCGAGGAATCGGCCCCAGCCCTCGCCGGGGTGCGCCGCCTCGAGGAACGCCAGGGCCCGCGCGAGCCGGTTGTCGATGGCGTCGGGCGGTGGCACGTCGATGACGTCGGTCCGCGGCTCGCCGAAGAGCCGCTCGCGGCGGATGGCCTCGGGCAGATCGGGGTCGCTGCTGTCGCGGGTCAGATCTCGGACCGAGGGCCAGCTCCCGTAGGCCACGCCCAGGGCGTGCCAGCCCTCTCCGGCGGCGTGCGCCACGACCTCGGCGTACTGCGTGGGCACGCCACCGCTGCCCGGCAGGAAGACGAACAGCAGCCCGGGCCGCTCCGCGGGCCGCAGCGCGGGATCGAGAGCGGCCACGTGGAGCGCCTCCAGGCCGCTGGGAGCCACCAGCGGCGTGATGGCCGGATCGGTGTCGGTCGGGTCGATCTCTCGCACCTCGACCTGGCCGTGTGCGCTGCTGGCGGCGAGCACCGCAAGAGCGGCGGTAGTGCGATCGAGACGCATGACGAGGCGCAGGAGGGGGTGCGGGACGGGTCGCATGGGATGTCCTCCGTTCGGCGTGGTTGCACGCACGAGAACGAACGGCGGACCGGCGGGGCTATTGCGGCGGCGTGGGCCCTAGGGGCAGCCCGATGCAAATTCGTTCTGGAACGCGAGGAAGTCGAAGATGGTCAGCGAGCCGTCGCCGTCGAAGTCGGCGGCAAGATTGCCGGCGGCGAACAGGTTCTGGAACGCTAGGAAGTCGAAGAGCGTCAGCTCGCCGTCGCCGTCGAGATCCGCGCGGCACGCGACATCGGGCAGGCCGCGGACGTAGCCGAAGCCGCCCGCGCCGCAGCACGACCACGACGTGAAGCGGATGTCGACGTAGATGTCGTCGGTGATCAGGTGCACTACGGCGTTCTGCCCGACGAGCGATTGCGGATTGCTGCCGGCGATGCACTCCCAGCAGTCGAAGGCCAGCGCGTCCAGGTCCGCCGTCGTGCCGATGGCCCAGGCCGTGTCGGCCGGGCTCGCGATGCCGGCGTAGAACGGCTCCACGGCGATGTTGTACACGCCCCGTCGCTCCTGCCGGGTCAGGATGACGTTGTCGGTCAGGAGGTCCTGGTTCTCCGGCAGCGTCCAATCGGAACCGTCGGGCTTGACGAACTCGAGGTCGTAGCCCGACCAGATCTCCTGGCCCGAGGCGGCGGCGGTGCAGGCGGCAAGGGCGACGACGATGGCGGTGCTGCGCATGCTTCCTCTCTCTTCTCGATGCGCCGCGACATGCGGTGCTCGCAAATTCTAACGCGGATACGCGACGCATCCCGCGTCGGGCGCCGCTTTGCGTGGTCGGGAGCGATGAGAACGCGAGCGAAGCCGGGTAGACCCGTCCGCGGCGAGCGCCAACAAACGACTGGGCGAGGGCCAATAAGCCGCGGCGGGACGTTCGGGGGCTGGGCGTGTTCGAACTGCTGATCCTGGTGATCGTGGGCTACCTGGGCGTCGGCCTGCTGGTCGCTATCCCCATGGCCATCCGCGGAGTGAACCGCTTCGATGGCGCCGCCCGCGACGGCACTTGGGGCTTCCGCGTACTGGCCATCCCGGGGCTGGCCGTGCTGTGGCCGCTCGTGCTGCTGCGGTGGATCTCGGCCGGAGCGTCTTCGTGAGGGCGGCACACCGCAAGATGCACGTGGCGCTGTGGCTGCTGGTGCTGCCGGCGGTGCTGGCGGTGATCGCCGCGGGCCTGCTGCTTCGGACGCCGCCGCCCGAGCCCGGGCCGGCCATCGACACTGGTACCGAAGTTGAAGCCGCCGCCGCGGAGGGCACGCCGTGAGCGTCCGCTTCCGCGCCGTCAACTGGACCAGGCACAAGCTGGTCTACGACGCGATCGTGGTCGGTCTCTGCGTCGCCTTCGTCGCCGCCTTCATCGGCGTGAGCCTCGCGGCCTACCCCGATCGCCAGCCCGACCAGTGGATCCCCACGCTGCTGATGCGGGCGCTGGGCACGCTCGCGCTCGTGCTGCTGCACGTCATCCTGGCGATCGGTCCGCTCGCCCGGCTGAGCGAGCGGTTCACGTTCCTGCTTGCCAACCGCCGGCACCTCGGCGTCACGCTGTTCCTGGTGGCGCTGCTGCACGCGCTCGTCGTCACCGGCTGGTACGGCGGCTTCGGTGTCGAGAATCCGCTCGTCGCCGTGCTGGTGCGGCCCGGCGGCGGCGTGGGCTTCGAATTCCTGGGCTTCCTCGCGCTGCTCGTCCTGCTGCTGCTGGCCGCCACGAGCCACGACTTCTGGCTCGCCTTCCTCGGGCCGGCGGCCTGGAAGGCGCTGCACATGCTGGTGTACGTGGCGTACGCGCTCGTCGTCGCGCACGTCACGCTGGGCGTGCTGCGGTCCGAGACCTCGCTCGTGCTGCCCGCGCTGCTCGCGGCCGGCGCGCTGGCGCTGGGCGGGCTCCACCTCGCCGCCGGCACCCGCGAGCTGAAGCGCGACGCCGCTACACCCGATCGCGCCGACGACGGCTGGGTCGACATCGGCGACGCCGGCGACATCCCCGATCAGAGGGCCCGCGTCGTCTGCCTGGGCGGTGGCGCGCGTGTCGCGGTGTTCCGCGACGGCGGCTCGCTGCACGCGATGAGCAACATCTGCTCCCACCAGGGCGGCCCCATCGGCGAGGGCGAGATCATCGACGGCTGCGCGACCTGCCCCTGGCACGGCTACCAGTACAACATCGCCGATGGCACCAGCCCGCCGCCCTACACCGAGAAGATCCCCACCTACGAGCTGCGGGTCCGCGGCGGCCGCGTGCAGGTCAACCCCGAACCCAACGCACCGGGCACGCCGACGCAGCCGGTCTCGATCCCGAGCGACGCGAACAGCGAGCACGCCGGATGAGCAAGACCAAGCCCAGCATCTACGTGATCTACCGCCCGCTGCCCGCCGCGCTGTTCGCCGTGGTGCTCACCGCAATCGCGGGCCTCGCCGGGCTGATGCTGGGCGTGGGCGTGGCGTCGGCCGTCGCGCAGCGCGATCCCGGCGGCGGCACCTGGGACCTGTCCAACGCCGTCACGCTCACGGGCACGATCGTCGCCGAGCCCTACCCCATGTTGCTGCCCGACGGCGGCGGCCCGGGCGTGCTGCTCGTGGGCATCGCCAAGAGCGGCCCGGACGAACGCATCACGAGCCGCGCCGGCGAGCGGGTCGCGCTGACCGGCTTCGAGCTGCGGCGCGACGGCCTACGGATGCTGTCGATCGACGACGCCGACGAGCGGGCCGTCACCGATGCCGACGCGGCGACCTCCGCCCCCTTGCGTGCCGAGGGTCGCGCCGATGCGCGGCCGCTCGGACGGCACACCATCGACACCCAGCTGCTCGACAGCAAGTGCTACCTCGGCGCCATGATGCCCGGCGAGGGCGAGGGCCACCGCGCCTGCGCCATCCTGTGCGTGCGGGGCGGCGTCCCGCCGATGATCGCCTGGCGGGACGAGAGTGGCGAGTCCCGCTACGCCCTCGTGACCGCCGCCGACGGCGGCGTCATGCCGGCCGAGCTGCTCGACGCCATCGGCCGGCCCGTCGTCGTCACCGGCGACGTGTCGGCCCGCGACGGCTGGCTGTGGATCGCCGTCGAGTCCGCCGGCGTCATCCGATAGCGACGCACCACGATTGACCGAGCGCGGGGTACCCCGTCGCGGGCGGGGGTTGTCGGAATCCCTGACGGCCCACCCGGTCCGTGCGCGTCCAGGTGGGCACACTCAGTGCAGCACTTACAGGAGAAGGCCCATGTCACGCACGCCGGGATCGATCGCGAGGCTCACCAGCACCCTGCGGCTCGCCGCGACGGCCGCCGCCTGCAGCGGTGCGGTCGCGATCGCCCAGACCAGCGGCACGACGACGAGCGTCGCCGACCGCGGCACCGACCAGGATGCGTCCGCCACCGTCGCGACGCCGATGCGGGTCGGCGGCGAGGCGGCCTTCGAGATCCAGACGCGGACGGCCATCGTCGAGGACGGCGAGGAGGGCACGGTCTACGTCGCCGGCCCGATGCGCACCACCGCGGTGCTGCCCGAGGGCTACCCGCGGCCCACGCCCGCGGGCGCCATCGAGATCAAGAGCTACCCGAGCGTCCGCCGCGCGGAGCTGACGGTCGAGAACACGCCCCGGCGCGCGGCGTCGCAGGCGTTCATGCCGCTATTCATGCACATCAAGGACCGCAACATCGCGATGACCGCGCCCGTCGAGAACGACATGCCCGCGATGGCGCAGGCCATCGATCAGCTCGGCGAGCCGGCGGCGGATCGCTCCATGCGCGGCGACGTCACCGTGTCGTTCCTGTACCGCACCGAGGACCTCGGCCCGGTCGGGGAGGCCGAGCGGGGCGTCCGAGTCGTCGATGCGCCGCCGGTGACGGTGATCAGCGTCGGCATCCGCGGCGTGGCCGACGACGAAATGATCCGCGAGCGGACCGACCGGCTGTACCGCTGGCTCCGCACGCAGGGCTCGACCAACTATGGGCCCGACGGCTCGATGGCGCCAGGCCGCTGGGTGCCCGCGGGCCCGCCCCGATGGCTGGGCTACAACGGCCCGACCATGCCCGCCCGCGATCGCTGGGCCGAGGCTCAGGTCCCCATCCGCTGGGAGGCGGGCGAGTCCTGAGTCCGCCGATGCCAGGAGGGCGGCCCGTCGCGGTGCCGATCGCGGCGATGCCCTAGGGTCTTCCGTGTCCGACCGGCCCACGGACAACCACGAGAAGGCGCCCGGCGTGATGCGTTCGCTGGGCGCCTTTTTTGGTGAGATCGTCCGGGCCGTGAAGAGCTCGCCCGAGCGCTACGAGCAGCAGGACGCCGCACGAGATGCCCGCCCGCCGGCACGCGACGGCGAGCGCGTCGTGCTGCGACGGACCACCACCACGGTGGACGAGGTGGTGCTGCGGCCGGGCGAGCGGGAGGAGGGCCGCGATGGCTGAGGCGTCGGCATCCCGCTACCGCGTGCTCCGCGAGGCCAGCTTCGACGAGAAGCTGCCGAGCTACTACCTGCTGTCGGGCGTGATCGTGCTGGTCGTCACGATCGTGGGGGCGCCGCTGGCGGTAGTGTATTTCGTCGTCGGGCGGCTGCTGATCCAGAAGTACATCGACCGCCTGGCGTGCACGCTCACCGAGCGGACGCTGGAGATCAAGAAGGGCTGGCTCAACCGCGTCGAGAGCACCGTGCCGCTCGAGAAGATCACCGACCTGCAGATGATCCAGGGGCCCCTCATGCGGCTGTTCGGGCTGCACGGGTTCAAGGTGGAGACCGCCGGGCAGAGCGCGGGCCCGGGCGCGAGCCTGGTGAGCCTGATCGGCATCGTCGATGCGCCGGCGTTCCGCGAGGCGGTGCTCGAGCAGCGAGACGAACTGGCCGAGGGCCGGGTGCTTGCGCGCGGCCGCAGCGATGCGTCCGAGGACGCCGCGGGCCCGACCGCGACGGCGCTGCTGGCCGAGATCCGCGACAGCCTGCGCCGCATCGAGGGCCGGCTGCCGCCGGCGGGCTAGGCGGCCGCCGCTACCCTCACGGCATGACGACGACCGCGACGCAGCACCTGGTCGAGATCGCCGCCGATCGACGCACCCAGCACCACCGATGGCTCCAGGAGCTCACGGGCATCCCCACGGCCGCGGGCCGCGAGGACCGCGTGGTCGCGTGGACCCGAAGGTGGGTGGCCGAGCGGCCCGAGCTGGCGATCCGCGCCGATGCGCACGGCAACCTGGTGATCCGCCGCACCGAGCCCTTCGCGGGCGATTCGCCGGTGTACGTGACGGCACACCTGGACCATCCGGCCTTCGTGGTCGAGGCGATCGAGGACGATCGGACGCTGGTGATGGCCTTCCGCGGCGGGGTGATGGAGGACTACTTCGCGGGCACGCCCGTCGCAGTCCATTCAGGATCCGATGCGACCGCGCAGCCACGGCGGGGCGTCGTCGTCGAGCGCGTGCCGCCGGCGGAGGGCGAGAAGGAACTCTTCAAGCGGTACCGCGTGCGCCTCGACGACGGAAATTCGACGGCCGGCCTGACCAACAAGGACTTCGGCACCTGGGCGCTGCCGGCGTCGGAGGTCGTGGATGGCGTGCTGCATGCGCCCGCCTGCGACGACCTGGCGGCGGCCGCCGCAGCGCTGGCGGCGATGGACGAGCTGCTGCGGCTGCGGGCGGCGGGCGAGCGGGTCGGACGCGACGTCCGGCTGCTGTTCACGCGGGCGGAAGAGATCGGGTTCGTGGGCGCACTGGGCGCGGCCCGGGACAGGACGATGGAGGCCGAATCGACCGTGATCGCGCTCGAGAACAGCCGGGCATTCGATGACTCGCCGCTGGGCGGCGGGCCGATCGTCCGCGTGGGCGATCGCCTGAGCGTGTTCACGCCGCGGGTGACGGCGGCGGTGGCGTCGCGGGCCGAGGCGGTCGCGGGCGGGCCGGCGTCGCCGACGGCGGCGCAGAAGCACGCCGAGATGCCCAAGTGGCGCTGGCAGCGGAAGCTGATGGCGGGCGGCGCGTGCGAAGCCACGGTGTTCTGCGCCGCGGGCTACGACGCCACGTGCGTGTGCCTGCCGCTGGGCAACTACCACAACATGGCCGACCTGGCGGCGGTGCAGGCGGGCGCGCACGGGGGCCGGCCGACGATCGAGCGGGAGTTCATCGACGTGGGCGACTTCGACGGGCTGGTCGACCTGCTGGTGGCCTGCGGCATCGAACTCAGGCCCGGCGGGAGCATCGACGAGCGGCTCGATCGGCTCTGGCACGAGCGGCGGTTCGTGCTCGAGGAGTCGGACGCATGAGGATCGGCGCCCGGGCGATGCGGCTGGCGGTGGTGCTGCTGGCGGCGGCGTGGGTCGCGCCGCTGCAGGCGTGCGGCGGACCGATCGAGGCCCGCACCGTCAGCGAGGCGGCCGCCTTCGACCGCGACCTGTCCAGCATCGCGACGGGCGGCGGCCTGAGCGAGCACGCCCGCCGCACGCTGAGCATGTGGACCGGCGAGACCATTCGCCGCAAGCCCCCCTCGGTCGAGACGCTGCTCGCGCTGCGGGCCGATCTACTCGCAAGCCCGGACCAGCCGCTCGCACGCGACCGCACCGCGGCGCTGGCCGAATCGCTGCTGTACTACGCGACGCGTCGCCGGCCGCGGGCGGGCGAGGATGCCACCATCGCGCTGGCGTGCGCCGAGCTGGCCTGGCGGGAGCTGGAGCTGGCGGCGTCGCGGGACGAGGCGATGCTCTCGGGCATCACGCGTCGATCGATGGACGTCTACAACCGGGCGTTGACACGGCTCGTCGCGTTGGGCGCCATCGAGCCCGCCGAAGCCGAGCTGGGCCGCGTGTTCGAGGGTGCCGGCGGCACCTACGCGCTCGAGTTCGCCGAGGGCGAGCACACCTGGAACGTCGCGGACTTCGAGCGTGTGTCGGCCGCCCGGCGGATCGAGGTCAAGGGCCTGCGGCACCACCACCGGCGGGAGGGCCTGGGCACACCGCTGGTGCTCGAGCGGGACAACACGCCCGCGCGGGCCGCCGTCGATCCCAACCTGCCGCCCGAGGGCATCGTGTACCCCGGCACGCTGACGCTGGCCTTCGACGCCCGCGACGGCTCGGAGCTGGTGTCCGTCACCGGGCTGCTGCACGACACGCTGCGGACTCGGACGACCAACGTGCTGGGCCGGCGGACGCCCATCGCCAGCGACCAGACGGCGTCCATCGGCGTGCTGCACGCGCGCACCGACCTGCACGAGCTGGGCAAGAAGGGCTCGCTGGACCCGCGGGCCATCGAGGCGCGCACCGGGCTGTACATGCTCGAGCCCTACCGCGAGGACAAGATCCCGCTGATCCTGGTGCACGGGCTGCGGTCCAGCCCGCTGACGTGGCGGAACGTGCTCAACGAGCTGCGGGGCGACGACATCATCCGCCGCCGCTACCAGATCTGGATGTTCGTGTACCCCACCGCGCTGCCCATCCCCCGCAGCGCGCTGGAGCTGCGGCGGGCGCTGGCCGACGTCCGCGAGCGCTACGACCCCTACGACACCAGCTGGGGCATGGACCGGTCGGTGATCGTGGGGCACAGCATGGGCGGCATCATCACGGCGTCGCTGGTGCGGGACGTCGGCGAACGGCTGTACGCCTCGATCTACCTCGAGCCGCTGGACGACCTCGACCTCTCGGACAACACGCGTGGGCTGATGCGCGAGATCTTCTACTACCCGCCCGATCGCAAGGTCAAGCGGATCGTGCTCGTCGCGGCGCCGCACCGCGGGGCGGAGATGGCCGACGGCTTCATCGGGCGGCTGGGCCGGGCGTTCAGCCGGCTGAGCGACGACCTGCGGGACGCGAGGCGCGAGCTGCTGGCCAACCGCGACGCGATGGATCCGTGGATGCAGCGTAACGGCGTGCCCACGGGCATCGCGACGCTGTCGCCGCAGGCGCCGTCGCTGCGGGGCTACCTCGAGTCGCCATTCGTGGACTGGGTGACGGTGCACACCATCATGGGCGACCGCGGCAAGCCCAGGGCCGACGAGCCGGGCGACGGCATCGTGCCCAACGCCAGCTCGCGGCTGGAGTCCGCCGTCAGCGAGGTCATCGTGCCCAGCGGGCATAACGCGCACGACCACCCGGCCGCCATCGCCGAGATGCGCCGCATCCTGCTGCTGCACCTGCAGTCCGAGGATCCGTCGCTGGAGCTGTCGATCGACACGGCTCCCGAGGCGGCGCAGATCGCCGGGCAGCCGGCGGAGGCGGTGGACGGCGGCGCGCCCGAGGCCGAGGCCGCAACGCCGCCCGCGGGCGCACGGCCCGATGCGTCAGCCGGCGGGTAGGCCGTCCCGCCGGGCCTGCCGCTCGTTGCGCATGGCCTCGCGGACGCCGGCCCGCTCGTTGACGCGGAGCATCAGCAGCGTGCCGACCGCGAAGAAGCTCAGCAGCAGCACGAGGCTGGCGACCTCGCCCAGCGTGCGGGCGATGGCGCCGAACGACAGCACGCCGATGGCCCCCGCGAGCTTGTAGATCATGCCCCACAGGCCGAAGAACTCGGCCGTGCGGTGGGCGGGGGTGAGCCGGCCGACGAGGGATCGGCTTGCGGTGCCGATGCCGCCGAGCCCGAAGCCCAGGCCGTTGCCGACGATCCATAGCGGCCACTGGGGCCCGCCGCCGGGCCAGACCACCGCGATGGCGACCATGGCCGAGCAACTGGCGACCCAGACACCCAGGTAGATCAGCACGGTGCGCTTGGCGCCGAGGCGATCCTGGAAGAAGCTGGTCGCGACGGCGGCGATGACGGCGGTGATGGTGATCTGGGCGACGAAGAGCACGAGGCTGACGTCGCCGAAGCCGAAGTCCCGCGCGATGATCGACGCGAAGCCGATGATGGTCTGCACGCCGAAGCCGTAGATGAGGAAGGCCAGCAGGAAGCGCGCCAACTGGCGGTGCTTCGCGGCCAGGTGCACCCGGCCCGCGACGCGGCGCACCGCCGCCCGCAGGGGGTGCTGCTCCGTCTCGCGGGGCGCTGCGTCGCGCCGCAGGAAGAGGCCCGCGGGCACGATGCCCAGAAGGAACCACAGGCCCGCGAACACGAAGAGCGGCCGCCACTGCCCGGGCTGCTTGAGATCGAACAGAAGCATGGCAAGGGTCACGATCGTGAGCAGCGCCAACGCACCGGCGTAGCCCATCGTCCAGCCGATGGCGCTGATGCGGCCCATGTTCCGCCGCGTCGAGACGTCGGGCAGGAAGGACGCCAGGAAGTTCTCGCCGATCTGATAGGCTACGTTGGCGGGGATGTAGAGCGTGGCCGCGAGGATCACCATGCCCGGGCCGACGAATCCGAGCGAGCAGGTCAGCGCGCCCGACGCGAGGCCGGTGAGCATCAGCAGCAGCTTCCGCCGGGCGCGGATGTCGCCGTAGGCGCCGATGACGGGCGAGAGCACGACGACCGCCAGCAGCGATCCGCCGTGCAGCAGCGACCAGACGAACTTGCCCTGTCGTTCGGCGGCGTCGGCGCGATCGCAGGCGGCGACGACCTCCGGGGCGGCCGCCGCGCGGACGTCGTCGCTCGCGCGGGCGGCGTCGACGAGGGCCTGCAATTCGGCATCGAAGACCGGCTGGGGCACGACCACCTGGGTGACGTACAGGCTGAACAGCAGCGTGATGATCAGCAGCGTGAAGCTCTGGTTGGCCAGGTCGAACATGCCCCAGGCCCACACCTCCCGCGGGTTGGGCAGGCCGGCGAAGGGGTTGAGCCGCGCCAGGCGGCCCCGCACGCCCGCGCTCATGCCTCCGCGCCCGACGCGGCGTCCAGGTGGCCCACCAGGAACTCGACGTGCCGCAGCTTCGCCTCGTGGGCGTGGCGGCCGAAGCCCATGTGCTCGCTGTCGGCGCCGGTCTCGGACCAGTGCACGAACTCGACGAGCGAGGCCGCGGCGCTCCGGGCCTCGTAGTGCGTCCGCAGGTCGCGGACGAAGCCCGCTTGGCTCTCGAAGGGCACGATGGCGTCGGCCTCGGAGTGCATCGCCAGCAGCGGCAGGGGCTCGAACCCGCCCAGGTGCGCCCGCGGGTCGACCACCCGCACGCGGTCGCGGTCGTGCAGCGTCGGCCAGCGGCGGGGCTGGTCCTCGGGCGGGAAGTAGAGGGTCTCGAGGCAGCCGGTGGTGGCCTCCACCGCGGCGCAGCGGAAGCGGTGGGGTTCGCACAGGCGGCGGAGCGCGACCATGCCGCCCGCCGACATGCCGCCGATCGCCAGGCGGTCGGCGTCGAACATGCCCGCGTGCTCGCCCCCCAGCAGCTCGGCGAGCACGCCATCGACCTCGCCGCGCGCCCGCTCGAGCATGCCCAGCGTGCCCTCCGGCTGCTGGCAGCTCGCGTCGTAACGATCGCCGTGTCCCGGCAGGTCGATGGCGCAGGCGGCGATCCCGGCGCGGACGTAGCGAAGGTAGCGGCCCGAGTCGATCTCCTTGCGGCTGGTGCGGCCGTGCATCCAGAGCACGAGCGGACGGCGGCTCCGCCAATCGGGGTGGGCCAGCAGCGCGGGCACGCCGCCGGCGAGCGTGGTAAAGCGCGTGCGCTCCTGCAGGGCGCTCGCCAGCCGCAACGCCGATGCGGGCCAGCCCGAGGGATCACGCGTGTCGGTCGGGCCGGCCATGCGGGATCAGATTAGCACCCGGCTGCCGGCGGCTGGCGTGCCCTCCGGCTCGTGCGTCTCGCCCGCGGCGTGGGCCCAGGCGGCCCCGCCCGACAGCTCGAGCGTGCAGGCCGGCGCGCCGTCGTCGCCTCGTGGCACGGCGTGCCCCCGTTCCTCCAGCCAGCGGGCGGCGCACTCGATCTGCAGCGCGGCGCCCGTCGCCACGCTGTCCACGCCCTGGGCGTTCTTGACGGGCGCGAACTCCCGCTCCCGCTCGCACCGCAGCACCAGCGATTCGTCCGCGACCGGGACGGCGTCGAACACGAAACGCTCGAGCTTGACGGCGTTGGGGCTCTCGGGCTCGACGCGATTGCCGGTTTCGACGTCGACGTACGGCACCTTCTTGAAGGCGCGATGGAAGGGCAGCGCCCGCTCGCCGGCGTCGTGGATCTCGCGCAGGAAGCGAACCGACGCGGCGTGGATCGCCACCGAGCCGGCCTCGAAGCGGAGCCGCCCGTCGGGCGTCCGCTCGCGGGCGACCTCCTCGGGCAGGTCGGAATACTCGACCACGCGGGTGCGGCCGGCGACCCGGGCGAACAGGCCGACCTTCTCCTCGGGCGCCGCCTTGGGCACCATCTTGCTGGAGATCTGGCCCGAGGATCGCGCGCCGCCGGCCGCGGCGTGGGCGCCAAGGAAGGCCGGATCGATGGGCGTGACCAGCGGGTTGTCGACCTGGAAGTAGCTGATGTGTTCGACGCCCCCGCGCTCCAGCCGGTCCAGCTCGCCGCTCTCGACGAGGGCGCGGACCACGCCGCCGTGGCCGTCGGGGTTGGTCGCCAGGCGGTGGGGCTCGGCCAGCAGCAGCCGGCCGGTCGCGGGGTCGAAGCACGGCATCACGCCCTGGCGGAAGAAGCGGATCTGGGTGCGATCGAGCCCCAGCCAGTCCCGCTCGCCGAAGAACGCGATGGTCTGCTCGTGGTTCTGCGGGCTGGTCATGATCAGCCAGGGGATGGGCGTGCCCGCCCATCGCGAGGCCGCCGCGATCTGGTCGGCGAAGACCTCGAAGAGCGTCCGCCGGCTGACCGGACCGATGGGCAGCGTGCCCTTGGGCCCGTCGAAGCCCAGGCGGGTGCCCTGGCCGCCGGCGACGGTGAGTGCCGCCACCCTGCCGCCGCGGACGAGCTCGAGCCCCGCCTTGCGTGCCTCCTCGGCGTCGATGGCGTGGTCGCCCGGCGTGCCCCGCAGGCAGCAGACGGTCGGCGGCCGCAGCTCGCCCAGGCCATCGGCGGGCGCGGGCTCGCAGAATCGCTCGATCAGGCCGGGCAGCGCGTCGAGGTTGATCGTCGCCAGATCCCCCGCCAGCCCGGCGCGCTCGGCGTCGCGGAGCCGGTCGGCGAAGGCGAGCACGTGCGCCTGGCCGATCCGCTGGAGCGCTGGCCGCAGGTCCTCGAGTCTCGCGGGTCGCGCACCGGCGCTGGCGGGGGTGCTCATGGCGTGGGTCGTCCTCGTCGAGTGTGCTTCGGCGGTGGGTTCGATCGTAGAGCCGGGCGGCGGTATTACCATGCGGCATGGCAGGGAGCACGCCGATGGCCGAGCCGTCCACGACCAGCAATCCGCTTCTGCATCCGCCGCGCCTGCCGCTGGTGGCGCCGTCGATCCTGGCGGCCGACTATGCGAGGCTGGGCGAGGAGTGCCGCGACGCCCTGGAGGCCGGCGGCGACTTCCTGCACTACGACGTCATGGACGGCCACCTCGTGCCGAACCTGGCGCTAGGGGTCGACATGCTGGCGTCGCTCAAGGCGGCGCTGCCGGAGGCCTTCTTCGACGTCCACCTGATGGTCGAGCGGCCGGCGGACTTCGTCGAGCCCTTCGCCAGCGCCGGCGCGGGGCACCTGACCTTCCACGTCGAGGCGTGCGATGGCGACGAGGCCCGGACGCTGATCGATCGCATCCGGTCTCTGGGCTGCAGCGCCGGGGTCGCGGTCGACGGGCCGACGCCCATCGAGCGGGCCGCCGACCTGCTGCCCCACGTTGACGTGCTCGTGGTGATGTCCATCCGCGCGGGCTTCGCGGGGCAGGCGTTCGATCCGGCGGCCCTCGGCAAGATTCGCTGGGCGCGGGCGCGGGCCGGGAGGGACCTGCGGATCGAGGTCGACGGCGGCGTGGGCCCGGCGCAATCGGCGGGCCTGCTCGGGGCGGGGGCGGACGTGCTGGCGGCGGCATCGGCGGTCTTCCGGACTTCCCCCAGCGAGCGGCGGGGCGTCATATCGGCCATGCGGCGTGGCGAGGCGTAGGGCCCGGATAGCCGATCTTGATCGCATCATGTACGGGTTTCAGCCCCGGCATTCCGATCCGGTCGCCCCTCGGGCCGCTCGATCGGTCGGGATGGGCGGTACAGTTCGCCCCTCCGGCCGATACCCGGAGAGTGCCGCCCCCGGGGCAGCCGTCGTCCGCGTGTGGCGGAGCGGCTGCCGACCCAAGGGACCTGGATGGCCGCTCCCGCCCTGATCGATCTCATCCTCGTACGCAGCAGCCGCACGGAATGGGACGCCGCCGCGCGTCTGGGCGGCGATTGCGACCTGCCCGCGTGCGCCACCTGGGGCGAGGAACTCGCTGAGGCCCTCCTTGGCGTGGACGCCTCGGTGGTGACCGCCATCGTGTGCGGCCCCGACGAGGCGTCGGCCCAGACCGCAAACCACATCGGCCAGTTGGCCGAGCGAAAGCCCCGCACCATCGACGATCTCCGCGAGATCGACCTGGGGCTGTGGGAGGGGCAGCGGCTCGACGCCCTGGAGGAGCGGTACGGCGCCTTCAAGCAGTGGCTGGACGACCCGGCCTCCGTGGTAGCGCCCGAGGGCGAGAGCTTCGAGGCGGCCGAGAACCGGCTCATGGCCGCCCTGGCCCGGGCGATCGAGAAGCTCAACGGCAAGGCGAAGCACGTGGTGGTCGTGCTGCGGCCGCTGGCGTTCCACGTCGTCCGCAGCCGATTGGCGGGAGTGCCGCTAACCGAGAACTGGGACGCGGCGGTCAGCGGACCGCTGGTAGTCCCGATCCAGATCGAGCGGGAACGGCTGCAGCCCGCGCGGGGCGGCGTGTAGCCCGACCCGCGTGCCGCAAGACCCGGGGCGGAGCGCAGGCCGGCGATCGGCCAAGAATCGAGCTATGGCGAGCACCACACAGGCCAAGGCCGCCCGCAGCTGGACCGACGTGCGTCCGCAGCGGCGGTCGAGCGTGCCCGAAGGGCTGTGGCTCCGCTGCCCGGGCTGCGAGCAGCTGATCTACCGCAAGCAGATGGAGGCCAATCTCCGCGTCTGCCCCGAGTGCGACCACCACTTCCGGATTACCGCCCCCGACCGCATCGAGCACCTGGTCGACACCGGCTCGTTCGAGGCGATGTTCGAGGAGCTGCGGCCCATCGATCCGCTGGTCTTCACCGACCTCAAGGCCTACCCCGATCGCCTCGAGGCCGAGCAGAAGCGCAGCGGGCGGCACGACGCCGTGATGGCTGGCGTGGGCTTCGTCAAGGGCCGCCAGGCGGCGCTCTGCTCGCTCGATCTGGGCTTCATGATGGGCTCGATGGGCAGCGTGGTGGGCGAGACCATCACGCGGACGATCGAGATGGCCACCGAGCGGTCGCTGCCGCTGGTCATCGTCAGCTGCTCGGGCGGCGCCCGCATGCAGGAGAGCACGCTCTCGCTCATGCAGATGGCCAAGACGAGCGCGGCGCTGGCGCGGCACGATGAGGCCGGCGGGCTGTTCATCAGCGTGCTGGCCGACCCGACCACCGGCGGCGTGACCGCCTCCTTCGCGATGCTGGGCGACGTCATCCTGGCCGAGCCGGGGGCGCTCATCGGCTTCGCGGGTCCGCGGGTCATCCGCCAGACGATCCGCCAGGAGCTGCCGCCGGGCTTCCAGCGGGCGGAGTTCTGCCTGGAGCACGGGTTGATCGACAAGATCGTGGCCCGTGCCGACCTGCGGAGCGAGATCGCACGGCTGATCGACTACGCCGGGCTCTAGTTCGATGGTCCGGCGGCTCCGAAAGCTGTCGCCCGCGTGGCTCGCGCTCGGGCTAGTCGCGGGGCTCTGGTACGCACTGGCCGGGTTGCTGTCGGGCGAGCCCATTGCCTGGTGGCCGCTGGCGGTTGCGTCGCCCGCCGGACTGATGGCCGTGGCGCTGGCGGCGTCGCGACGTGGTCGGTACGCCAAGCTGTCGGCAGCGCTGGGCGCGATGCTGGGCGCGCTGCCCATGTGGTCGATCACGCACGCCTGGATCATGGACATCTCGGCGCTCGGCTACCCGCCGGGCATGCTGCTGCAGGCATCCTGGGCGGGCGCGTTCGTGCTGGCGGCGTCGCTCGCGCTGCGGGGAACGAGGCCCCCGCTGGCGGCGGCGGCCACGCTCGCGGTGCTCTGGTCGGCGGTCGAGGTCGCCCGCGGGCAGGTGCTCTTCGGCGGGTATCCGTGGCTGCTCGTGGGCCACCCGCTGATCGACGCGCCGCGGGTGTCGCTCGCTGGCGCGGTTGTGGGGGCCTACGGCGTGGGCTTTGCGGCGGCGCTGAGCACGGCGGCGGTGATCGGTCTTGCCTTGGGCGTGCTGCAGCGCGAGAGGATCGTCGGGTGCGTCGCGCTCATCGCGGTCCCGTGGCTCGCGCTCGCGCTGCTCGGGCTGCTGGCGCCGCCCGTCGGCGAGGCCCCGGGGGGTGATCGCGGCATCCGCGCCGGCATCGTGCAGACCAACGTACCCCAGAGCAACCGCACGAACTGGGACATCGAGCGGCAGATCGACCTGTTCGCACGATTCGTCGAGATGACGCGCCAGCTCGGGGGCGAGGCCGATGTCATCGTCTGGCCGGAGACGATGCTGCCCGGACCACCCATCGGCGTCGACGCCGTCCGCGCGATGCGGGACTTTGGGCTCTACTACGAGACCGAGCGGGGCCGGCTCAACGCGTGGTCCTTCGCCGAAGAGCTCGCGGGCATCCAGGGCGAGCTGGGCGTGCCCATGCTGGTGGGGGCGGCGAGCCAGGACGGGCTGGAGTTCTCGCGGGCCGAGGACGGCTCGATCCAGAGTGATTACGACGCGCTGCACAACAGCGTGCACCTGTTCTCGGACGGCCGGCTGACGAGCCAGCGGTACGACAAGATGCGGCTGACGATCTTCGGCGAGGTGATCCCGCTGGTCTCGCGGTGGGGCTGGCTGGAGCGGCAGCTGTCGGCGATCGGCGCCAGCGGGATGACCTTCGACCTCGACGCCGCGCCCGAGCCGTCGTGGATCGACGTGCCGCTGGCCGGCGGCGATGCGCTGCGGGTCGCCACGCCCATCTGCTTCGAGATCGCCTACGAGGGCGTGTGCCGCCGGCTCGCGACAGGCGGAGGCGACCGCGTCGATGCCCTCGTCAACGCCACCAACGACGGCTGGATGGGCGACAGCGACGCCGCCCGGGCGACCCACATGCAGCTGGCCCGCTGGCGGGCCCTCGAACTGGGCGTGCCCATCGTCCGGGCGGCCAACACCGGCATCTCGGCCATCCTGGATGCACGCGGTCGGCCCATCGGCGCCACCGCCTGGCTGCCCGAGGCCGGGCCCGACCACGAGATCGAGACCGCGGGCTATGCCTTCGCCACGCGAACGCCCGCGATCGTGGCCGGCGCGATCCCGGGCCGCACCGTCCGGCCGACGCCCTACGCGGCCGCGGGCTGGGCGACGCCCTACGTCCTGCTGGCCGCCGGCGGCGTGCTGCTGGTGCGGGGCTCGCTGCGGGCCCGGGCTGGACGAACCGCGGCGGCCTAGCCGACGAACGACGCTGATGCTCCGCAGAACCAGCGTACGACCACGTGTTGCGATCGCGACGGCCTCGCTCGCCCTTGGCGCCCTGGGGGCCGGCACGCTCACGCCGGGATGCGCGTCGGCGGGGCCCCGCGTGTCGCGGACGCCCGAGGCCGCCATCGGCCCCATCGAGCGTTCGCAGGCCCGCGAGCGGGCCATCGCCGCCCTGGAGCGCTACGCGGGCGATCCCAACCCGGTGGTCCGGGGCAACGCGCTCGAGGGCCTGCTCGAGGCGCCCGGGCGAGCATCCCCGGTGCTGCGGCGGGCCCTGAACGACGAGAGCCCGGGCGTGCGGGCCATCGCGCTGATGGCCATCGGCCGGGCCGAGCGGGCCTCGCTCCTCGACGACGCCGAGCCGCTGCTGCGGGACCCCTCGCCCTACGTCCGGCTGTCGGCGGTGTACGCGATGGCGGCCAACCGCGCGCCCAGGCAGATGTCCACGCTGGCCGACGCGGTGCTGGAGGCCGACGACCCCAGGCTGCGGGCCCACGCCGCGGTGATCCTGGGCGAGCTGGGCAACGAGTCGGCCCTGCCGCTGCTCAGGCAGGCGGCGCGGCGGCCGATGCGGTTGGCCGACCCCGTCCAGCTCCAGCTCATGCGGCTGCAGATGGGCGAGGCGATGGTCAAGCTGGGCGACGAGGCCCAGGTGCACCCGCTGCGGGCGGCGCTCTATCCCGCCCGGCCCGAGGAACTCGAGGCCGCCGCGCTCGCCGCCCGCATCCTGGGCGAGGTCCGCGACCGCGGCTCGGTCGACCAGCTCATCCTGCTGACCGCCAAGGAGGACGAGACCGGCCGCAAGCTGCCGCCCGAGGTCCGCCTTTCGGCCGTCTACGCCCTGGCCGAGATTGGCCAGCCCCAGGGCTTCTTCATCGCCGAGGAGTACCTAGCCCATCCCTCGCCGCAGGTGCGGGCCCTGGCGGCGCTGTCGCTGGGCCGCACGGGCCAGGCGCGGCACCTGCCGGTGCTGGAGGGCATGCTGGCCGACGCCGATCCGGCCGTCCGGGTCCACGCTGCCGCCGCTGTTGTCCGGCTGACACGACCGTGATAACCTGTGCCCTCGCCGCAGGGCCGGGAGGCTGACACCTCCGAGGTGTTCGGCGGGTCGGGGCAACCAGCGGGTTGGCCCGGTCGTATCGGTGCCCACCGCGAGGGTCGGCCGCTGCCGGCATCGCGTGCGGTATCCCGGCTCCCGCGGTGGGGGGTCGTCGGCGGTCCAGGGATGGCCCTCGTTTCGGCTTTTGCGGCTGGGGGCGGCTGGGATCGCTCCGGTTCGTCGTTCGATTGGGTTCTCGCTGGTTCGGGTCGCGGGGATGGCCTTGGAGGCCCTGGCGAAGCCGGCCGTTGCCGGTGCAGAATACGGGTAGCTGAACATGCACTTGCTCACGAAGTTCCTCGTCGTGTTGGCCGCGGTCGCGGGCATCGCGTTGTCGTCGTTGACGATCTCCTTCGCGGTCAACAACCGCGCCGTGCTGAATGACTACGAGCGGGTGTACACCGAGCTCGACGCCCAGCGTGCGGTGAACCAGGAGGCCGCCGCCCAGGCCGCCGCCGCCCGCGAGGCGCTGCAGGCCAAGATCAGCGAGCTGCAGTCCAACGAGACGGCGCTGGCCAGCCAGATCAACAGCCTGCAGGGCGAGGTCGGCGACCTCCGCCGCGACAAGCTGACGGCCGAGCAGTCGGTCACCAGCCTGCAGAACCAGATCACCCAGCTCAACGAGACCAACCGCCTGCTGACCGAGCTGGTCGACCGCCACTCGTCGGAGGTCGTGCAGCTGCGGGCCAACGAGCTGAACCTCCGCCAGAACGAGATCGCGCTGCTCGACCGCATCAGCGACTTGCAGAGCAGCACCGAGTCCATGGAGGCCACCGTCCGCTCCCTCCGCGAGCAGGTCGCTCGCCTGGAGTCGGGCGAGGGCGGCGGCGGCGTCGCCGGCGGCGGGTCGACCAGCCCCGACGTGGCGTCCTACGTCCGCGGCAGCATCACCGAGACCCGCAACGACGACTCGGGCTCCATGCTCGCCCGCGTCGACCTGGGCAGCGAGGACGGGCTCGCCGCCGGCAAGCGGCTGTACATCGTCGGCCAGCGCGGCGGCCAGGCGACCCTGGTGGGCTACTTCATCGTGCAGCGGGCCGACCTGCAGTTCGCCGACGGCACGGTCGACACCGCGGGCCTGGGCACCACGCCCCGCCGCGGCGACGCCGTCGTGTCCAACATCCGTCGCTAGGCACCCAACTATTCGAGCCAGGACCCGACTCAAGATTGGAGCCGCAGATATGAGCCAGTACGGCATGCAGATGCCCGGCGGCCGAGCCTCGAGGGGCCCCACGCTGAGCGTGCTCGACGCGTTGCTGTTCCTCGCGGTCATCGCGATGGGGGCGGCGTGCGTGTTCGTCTACCAGGCCGCCGTCGCGGTCGCGCCCGAGGGCAACGTGATGCAGCTGCAAGAGGAGGGTAACGTCCGCCTGGCGGACGGCTAGAGCGGCGGGAGCCTCCACCGATCAGGGGCGGACGCGGACCCCGCCGGCTCGGACGGCGGCCCGATCCTTGACCCCCGAATCGTGTCTGCTAGGCTTGTCTCGCGCCTCACCGAGGCGTGCCCGGGGCGGTAGCTCAATTGGTTAGAGTACCGGACTGTCGATCCGGTGGTTGCGGGTTCGAGTCCCGTCCGCCTCGCTTCGTAAGCCCCTGTGAAAGCAGGGGCTTATCGTTTTTGCGGGGTGTTCACTCTTAGCCGAAGATCGAATAGTGCGCGCTCTCCAGAGCGCGCACTGGTCGGACGCGAGTTGTCCCCGTGTGGTCGGGGACACCCGATGCTCTGATTCGACTGCGATGGTCTCTCCTCTGGCCTCAGGGGCACCGGGCTGGTGCCCCACCTCGGAGGTCCAGGGCATGGACAGAATTCCCGCCTCAACGGGATACGGGAATCTAGGCCACACCTAGCAGCAGATTCACAGCGGCCAGAGTGGCACGATAATGTACTGGTGCTTGAGACCCTGATCTGGAACAAGCCGTCACTCGGATCCGATGTCCAAGACCCGCTTGGGCTTGAACTCAGAGTCTCTACGCGCATGGCCGGACAGTTGCTGCACTGCATCACGACCATAACGCCACGGGCTCGGTACTACAGCTTCCTGCCCCTGGTGCGTGGATGACTATCGATCGCACCTTAAGGGACAGTCGTCGGACCGCGGACTAAACGACGCCATACGGCAGCGTGAGAAGGCTCTCGCTCTTGGCTGCATCACACATCACGAGGGTGCGACTTGTGATGGTGGTGGCGTCGTCGGTTCTCGAGAAGCTCAGCGCAAGCGGTCGGCAACAGAGATGGACGAGAGCTTTGATCTCCGGAGATACCGCCGGAGTGGAAGTCTCGCGTGGAATCAGTACTTCAACTCGCTGGTGAATCTCGGATGCTTCGAGGAGATGGAGCCGACCGAGGACGACGAGAACGGCGAGGGGGAATCAACGAGCCAGACATCGCCAGACGAGATTCGCTTGACGCCATTAGGGAAGCAGTTGGCCGACGCGTATGGGGCCGAACTTGGGCACCCACGAGTGTTGACGAACCTGAGGACGGGTGCCTCTCAGGTGACGCTTCGTGGTTTGGAGAAGATCGGCTCTGGTGGTGGTGTCTGCGAGATCATGAACAAAGGTCCCGTGGATAAGGGGCTGCTTCGCCACGTGTTCTTTGATCAGGTTGGGAGTCCCGGGAAGTCCCACGCCCTGAGAAGGCGCAGTCTGCTCTTGATCATGGACCTGATCCGCCAGTGCGCCGAGGTTGATGTCGAGTTCAACAGTGCAACGTTCGGAGATGCAGTGCTCTACGGCGCCACGACCGTCGAGGATTTGGTGTTCGAGTTCTCCCGTGATGGGGTGTTTCGTGACGTGGCAGATCTTTGGCGGATGTTCTACTTGCACAACCACTTGTCTGTGGCACTGGAAGGTGCATTTCTGGGGCTCATTCGGAATGTCGAGCAGTCTGAGCGAGGCAATGTTCGGTTTGAATCTGTATTGAGCTCCCTCGATGACAGCATCGTCGCGGAGACATTTGGAACCGGACTCGGCGTGGACGATCTCGAGTCATTCCTCGACTCGACTCCCGCGGGAATTCTCTCGCTCGCCGGCGTCGATGAAGCGAACGGGCGGCCGGCGATCGGCAGTGGCCTGCAACTTGAGTCGCCTCTTGCGGAGTGGAACCTCGCAGAGATCCTGCGGCAGTTGCAATGGGCGTCTCTTCCAACGCCAGCGGGTGTGGCAGTCTCCTTAACCCCCCTGACGACAGTGTTGCTCGGGTTTGATGAGTTGCGAGAGCACGAGGCAGCATTGTGGTGTGCTCGAAACGTCCGCGATCCGTACCTCGACCTCGCGCTGCCATTACTCTCGAACTGGCTGAGCCAGTGGGATCGAGTCTGGTGGAATCGCACATGGGACGATCTCGCGGCCGTTGTCCTCGATCGATTCGTCATTCGGCAGCACGAGTTGTTGGGATACGACAAGGGCAGCGGCTCGGACAGCATGATCCTCCACAGCAACGATGGTGTCCTTACAGCTACGGGAGAGTACGGGCGGGTCACAATCGGTAACCCAGGGAAAAAATCGCATCCGAAGTAGGCCGAGTTCTGGATCGCTTTGGGTTCGGGAGCATCAAGGTTGTCGAGAGATGACCGAAAAAGCGGCCCAATATGAGGGGTGTTCGTACGGTCGGACGGTACCGCTTGGAGCAATTGCTCGCCTTCGTGGATCACGTGATCGAGGCGGACGCTCGTCGAACGGCGGCTCGGACGCCTTAGCGATCGTACGGAGTTCAGCGAGCCTCTGGTCGGCCTCATGTCGGCTGAGCGATCTCAGCCATCGACTGGCCTCAGTCAGGGCAGCTGACGGTGAATGACGCTGAATGCCAATCGCCTCGGCCCCGGTGTCGTCACCAGCAAAGAGTACTTCGTAGAATTTCGTCATCAACAGTGCTGTCGCGTCGTCGTCTACCCGCCACCGTGATACCACCACCGTCTGAGCGCCGGCTGTCATCATCGCCCAGCCTATGGATAAACCACCTTCGCCCCGCTCGACTTGACCGGAGCCGGTTTCGCAAGCGCTGAGCACGACAAGCTCCGTCCCAGCCAAGTACCGCGGCCACTCGAATAGGATGTCCGCGACCGTCAATGTTGAATAACCATCTGTCAATGGGCAGCGTGCAAACTGAAGCGAGCTGTCTGAAGCATTCGGGTTGGCCATGCCGTGTACAGCCAAATGCAGCCACCGTGCATCGGGTGCGCATTGTTCCACTTCCGACCTAGTTGCGTCACACCACTCTCTGACTACCACCTGATCAGCGCCAAGTGCGCGAGACAGCGTAGCTCTGGCACCTGCGAGTTCCAGCTGAGCCCCTGGAAGCGTGTCCGGGAGCACGGCTTCGATCCAATCATCCGTCGATGGTGCTGCTGGGACGTCAGCCAGCTTGCTGGCAGCAACGGCCTCTCCGACTGGCATGGAGCAGAGTCGCATCCCTGAGAACGGAAAGTCAAGCGACAGCTCCAAGATTCGACCATTTCGCTCCACCGCGAGTGCTACTGGCGGCACTCCTATGAGGCCTTGGCGTCGCTCTTCCAAGTGGGTCAGCAGTGCTTCCGCGTCCATCTGCTGCTCACCATCTACGGATAACACAACGTCTCCGGCTGCCAATCCCGACATAGCCGCGGCCGTGTCGGGCATCACCCATGCGACGAAGACACCCTGTAGTTCACCCGCGGGAGCTTGAGAGGGGGGCATTGACTCATACTGAGGATTCCCGAACAAATACGCCATGCGGCGCACTTGATGCTTCGGGATAGAAGAAACTGTCAGAATCGCAGCAGACGGGGCGTACGTCACCGATGGTGCTGAGTCCTGTGGGAGTAGCTGCAGGAGGTACTCGATCGGAGTCGCGTGCACAACGTCATCCGCAATAACGATCAGCTCTCGCTTGGACAGTACCAGATCTCTGACGGAGGCCGGAATGAGAGAGTCGGCTAGCTGTTCTAGCCGTGCTACCGAATCAGCGCGATGTGCTGGTTCGACCAGCTCTCCTTTGAGCCATTCGAACGCTGCGGCATGTTGTGTACGGAGTGTTTCGGCTGTGACGTCGGTTCCATCCGGCCATCGGAGGCACACCACAGTGGGATCGCCATCCTTGGCAAGCAGATAGAGCGCAGATTGAGTCGGCCCGACGTCGAATGCCAGGACCAACTGTAGCGGATCCAGTCGTTCGCGCAAACATTCGAGGTCCACTACTGGAGGTCCTGACTCGGTGGTTCCTGAAGCGGCGACGGCCGCGCGTCGAGCTTCACGGTGTCTCGCCTTGGCGTCTCGTAGTCGTTCGAGGACTCTGGCCATGCCAGCTTCGGAGGAATCAGCGCTCAGGGCAGCAAGTTCAGTCTCCGCCCGCTCATGCTCCCGACGGGCTTCCTCAACCAAGCGCTGGAGCCTCTCCGGAACGCGCTCCAAGAGTGCTTCATGTCTGGCGAGCGCGGCTGACAACTCCCGGGCGCGTGAGCGGTCAAGGGCGACGAACGCCCGAGATACACCAGATCCGGACCTCACTCCACACGGGTCGCCGGGCACTTGAGTGAGAATCGCACGTGATAGACCTCTATAGGCGTCGAGGGCGTCACTTTCACTAAAATAGCGAGCACGATCGATCGCGTCCGCACGAAAACCCTCCCAGTTTGATTCGGCTTCGGCACACGCTTCCTCGAATAGGCGCTCTGCAAGTGCGCTGTCGTGCTGCTGTCCCAAGGCAAATTGTGCCCGGTTCAACAAGATTTGCAGAAAGTAGGGCCCGCCCGTCTTTCTCCCGAGGAGAACCGTCTCGTCCAGAATCCGCACCGCGTCGTCTTCCCGCCCGGGTACACGAGCTAGGGCAGCAGCGTAGTTGGAGCGTATGCGAAGCGTGTATGGGTGGTGCCTGCCCCGTCGCGCCAATACAAGGTCCGTGGCGCGAGCAAGCATGTCAATGCCGCGATCGAGGTCACCACCTTCAATAACGAGCGGCGCTAGATTCGCAAGCGTGATCGCAATACGCTCATCTGCTGGCGATAGACGGCTCTCTCGCAAATGGAGCGCATCAGAGAACGCTTGAATCGCAGCAGGTGTATCTCCCACTTCACGCAAAGTCAGGCCAAGGTTGTTCAGAACGGAAGCACGTTCTAGGTCCCACTCCGCTGATCTGCCATCAAGCGCATTCAACAAGGATCGGTAAAGCGTCTCGGCTCGACGAAAGTCTCCGTAGCGCAGGAACAGCCCCGCAAGGTTGTGGTATACCGGCAGGGTGAACTCAGCCCATTTGCCGGCCTGGACCTGGCGAATGCTAAGCGTCTGCCAATAGAGACTTTCGGCGTCTCGATACTCGCCTGCCGCGTGGTGCACTTGAGCGAGTAAATGAAGCGTCTCGGAAAGAATGAGAGGATCGATGCCAGCGGCTTCTTGGTCCTGGCGAAGGCGGGTCAACAGTTGTTTGGCCTCGGTGAAGGCACCATCGGCGTGTGCAATCGAGGCCAACCCGAGGGTTGGCGCTCCTCTCAACGGGAGGTGGTCGCCAACTGCATCGATGGCTTCGGCGTAGACCGCTTTCGCGTCGCCCATGCGACCGTCAAGTCGAAGACATTCGGCTAGGGCGATAGTAGCTTCAAGGGTGGTTGGGTGTCTATCGCCCAGGGCTCGTTTGAATGCTGCAGTTGCAAGGCTAACCTGCTGGACCGCATCATCGAGTCGTCCAGCTTGCCGATAGAGCCAGGCGGAGCGGAGACGTGAGTGCGCTGCATCAATGGAATCAACTCCTACCGCTCGTTCCAAGCGATCGGCTACAGAGAGCGCTGCCTCTGCGCCGTCATTGAAGTCGCCGCGTGTCCGGTACTGTGAGAGCTCTCCGTACAACACTCGAAGGGCATCTTGGACTTCTGCTTGTTCGTCCGGATTACTGGCAAGCGCGCCGGAGAGTTGGCGAAGTCGTACAGGAGTTTCGCTTCCCGCGGCGATGCCCCGGGACTCACGGAGCCGGACAATCGGAGCCATCATTTCAAGAGCTTTATCGAGATGGCCATTGGCGAGGAGTTCGAATGCAGTCGACTCAGCACTCTTGAGTCGTATATCGAGGTCGTCGTTGCTGTAGTGGCTAATGGGGCTGTGCCACGACCCGCCAGCATCTTGTGCATTGCACGTCAGAGCGTGGAACCACGCCGCAACCATGGCTGCGACGACGAGAGCACCATTACGGGCTGCCGACGTGGAACGCGATGCCATAGACCACCTCCGTAGCCTCCAGTGAGTCGAGAGATTCACAGAGCGCCCGAAAGCCTTCGGGTATCGCAGGCTTTGTGCGTCGTCGCGGATCGCGGATCCCGCGAACACGTTGGAAGGGCTCTGGAGCCTGTGAGTCGTACTGCCAGACTCCTTCGACACTGTTCCAGTGCGATGTTTGCTCTGTCCACCAGTTGCTATCGGCGGGAAGTGGCGAGTGAGTGCCTACTAGGATGAATGCATGAGTACCAGTACCATGGGTCAAGCCATAGTACATGGATTCCTGCGCGGGGTATTCGAGTTTCCCCAGACTGCGTAGGAGCGGGGGATGATCGGAGAGCCCACGACGAACACTCCCGCTGGGTTCAACAATCGCCAAATACCAGAGTCCGTTGCCAGTAATTCTGGCGAAGAGCTTGATGTCATCGTCGAGAAGTAGTCTAAAGTCCGGGTGGTCAGGATCGCGCAAAACGTTGCGCAGAAGTTCAAACCGACCGTCATCGAGCCTGTACTGCTCAAGCCGGACATCCCCAACCTTGAGAGGATCCCCATGAGGCGGCAGATTCTCGATCGTGCCGTAGACCGTCAGCACTGTCAGCGAGGACCCGTCCGTCACCGTGGCCCCGGTAGCGTTGCTTGAGACGCTGGTTGGGGTTGAGGCTGGTGGCTCCGAGGCGCACCCTGGCGGGATGACGTAGGCGGTCGCGAAGACGAGAACGCCAACGCCCTGGAGGATTCGATGTGCCATCCCAGTGGATATCATGGGGGCGCGTCCGGCGACCGATGCGGTACTGTCTGCGGAAGACGGTACAAAAGGAGTGTGGCACGCGATGGAATCGAGAATTCTTGTTTCGGCTTCGATCGTGTTGACCGTCTTCTCGCTGCTGGGCTGTGGCACAGCCCAGCGACAGACTGGGTCGAACAGTAACGCGACGGCATCAGCGAACCGGGCGCGAGTCGTGGACGATTCCGAGCTGGTCATCCGGTCGCACCTCGGTGGAGCATCGATTGTGCAGGCGAGTTCGCTGTCCGTCGCGGATGCGGCGGAAGGGCTTGAACTTAAGTTCAATGTGGAAGACATCATCAAGGTTCCAAACGGCATTCCGACGGGTCCGATCTCGCTGCGGATTCCGCGGAGCCGAATTGTACGGGACGATGTGTCCATTGAAGGGGCGGCGTCTGTCGCTGCGGACGATATCGTGGTTGCTCGCGGCTCTTCTGTGACAATCGAGGCGACGGTCGGAGGGAGCACCGTCAGTTCGTCAGGGACGGTGGCTTTAGTGGATGGGACGCTGCAGGCTAGCGGGAGGCCAGCTGAACCCGTTCGGTCACTCCTAGTGCCCTCCGGTTCCGCCTACTCGACCGAAGCTGAGGCGACCGAAGTGGCCGGCCCCTACGACACTGTAGTTTCTGCGCCCGTGGTTCGCGCAGGAAGCCAGGTTCGGGCATATCTGGTGTTTCGCCGAGAAGGCAACCAATAGGGTGTGAAGATGACGGTGCGCGCTCCAGTGCGCTCTCATCGGGGGGAAACTAGCGCTCGACTGATCGCATACATGCGTACAAGCGAACGGCCTGACGGCCCCAAGAACGCGGTTTCTGACCCCTCAGGTGGGCCGACCTGGTCCCCGTAGCCCGACTGTCGATCCGGTGGTTGCGGGTTCGAGTCCCGTCCGCCTCGCTTTGAAAGCCCTCGCATTGCGGGGGCTTATCGTTTTTGGGGGTGGGCCCGGTCTAGCCGAAGATCGAATAGTGCGCGCTCTCCACACCGCGCATTGATCGGGCGCGGGTGGTGTTTGAGTCGACCAGACCGCCCTGAAGCCTAAGCCGATGACAGCCCCAGCGAGCTACCAGCCGTCAACGTCGCCACCTGGACTCTTTGGCTGAGTTCACCGACAGAAATCCCGCGTTGGAGCGATGCGGGAATTCACAGGGACGGGACACCGCTTGCAGGCTCGGTCGGGCATACGACGGAGACGTCGGTGCTCTCTATCCGAAGTACTTCCTGAAGAAGAAGAGACGTGGCCGTTAGTCCGTGGGCGTGGATGTGCGCTGCTAGAGAAGCGATTCAAGCGCACTTCGCGTTGCCTTGGCATCGGCGGCGCTCGCCAAGGAGCTGGTGCTCCTCATGGAGGGCGCATGCGTCACCCGGCAGGTCACGGGCGACGAAGAGAGCGGCCGCACCGCGCGCGGCGTGGCGCAGCTGCTGCTCGACCACCGGCTGGGCGGCGCCCCGTTGCCACTTTCCTCATGAACTCACGACGGTTCGGCGCCGAGCGACTCGATGCACCGTCGGCGGCGAGTCGCGTTTGGTTGGCGCGCCCGTCTGGCTTATGGCGGTTATCCCTAGTCGCCGGCACGCGTCGTCGCACGGGCACACGCGTCCGTCGTGTTCCTCGCCGCGATCCGCATGTGCCATGTGCCCCTGTAAGTGCGCGGCGTCCCTTGGCCGCCGCCGCCGGCGGTACCATGGGCTTCCATGGACGCGATGCATGCACGGCGGGTTGCGCGGGGGCCCTGGTTCCCGGCAGTGGTGATGGCGGGGGTTGCGTGCCTGGCGGCCGGCCCCGGGTGCGAGTCCGACGCCCCGCCGCCCGATGCCGGGCCGCCCGAGGTCACCGTGGCGCTGCCGGTGAGCCGCGTGGTGCAGGAGTGGGACGAGTACACGGGCCGGCTGCAGCCGGTCGAGTCGGTCGAGATCCGGGCGCGGGTGAGCGGCTACGTCGAGTCGGTCAACTTCGAGGACGGACAGATCGTCGATGCGGGCGACGTGCTGTTCGTGATCGATCCGCGGCCCTATGAAGCGCTGCTGCAATCCGAGCAGGCGAATCGAGCCCGGGCGGAGGCGGAACTGAAGCTCGCCCAGAACGATCTGGGCCGCGTGGAGCGGGCCTTCGGCCAGCAGGCCGCGTCGCCCTCGGAGCTGGATAGCGCGACGCAGACGGTCGCGCAGCGCGAGGCCGAGGTGCAGGCCGCCGCCGCCCGCGTGCGGACGGCCGAACTCGACCTGGAGTTCACCGAGGTCCGCTCGCCGATCACGGGCCGCGTGGGCCGCAACCTTGTGGACGTCGGCAACCTGATCGCGGGCGGTACCGCGTCCTCGCCGATACTCGCGACGGTGGTCTCGCTCGATCCGATCCACTGCTACTTCACCGTGAGTGAGCAGGAGTTCCTGCGATACGCGCGGCTGGCGGACTCGGGCGCGCGGCCGAGTTCGCGCGACGCGGCCAACCCCGTGCAGATCGGGCTGGTGGACGAGGCCGGCTTCCCGCACCGCGGCGTCATGGACTTCGTAGACAACCGCGTGGACAACCAGACGGGCACCATGCAGGGCCGGGCGATCATCGAGAACCCAGATCTGCTGCTGACGCCCGGCCTGTTCACCAAGGTCAGGCTGCTGGGGACCGCCGAGTACGAGGCCGTGCTGATCCCCGACCAGGCGGTGGGCACGGATCAGTCCCGCCAGTTCGTGGTCGTCGTCGACGACCAGGACAACGCGAAGTACCGCTATGTCGAGCTCGGCCCGATGATCGACGGCCTGCGAGTCGTGCGGTCGGGGCTCGGCGCCGACGAGTCGATCGTGATCGAGGGGCTGCAGCGGATCGGGTCGGGCGATGCCGTCTCGCCGGATCGCGTCGAGGTCGAGGCGTGGATGCGGCGATTCGATCCGCCCGAGTCGGCCGGGGCTTCCGAGACATCCGCACCGCCCGGGTCCGCCGGATCCTCCGAGGGCAGCGGCTCGGGGTCGGGCGGCCGATGAACCTCTCGCGATTCTTCATCGACAGGCCGCGGTTCGCGATCGTCATCTCGCTGCTGACCATGATCGTCGGCGCCCTTTCGTACGTGGGTCTGCCGGTGGCGCAGTTCCCCGACGTCGCGCCGCCGACGGTCGTGGTGAGCGCGTCCTACCCGGGAGCCGACGCGGTCACGATCGCCGAGACGGTTGCGACGCCGATCGAGCAGGAGGTCAACGGCGTCGAGGACATGCTGTACATGACGTCGCAGTCCACCAGCGACGGCACGATGCAGCTGACGGTGACCTTCGGCACGGACACCGACCTCGATCGGGCGCAGGTGCTGGTGCAGAACCGGGTGGCGATCGCCGAATCCAGGCTGCCCGAGGAGGTCACGCGGCTCGGCGTGACCACCACCAAGAGCACGCCCGACCTGCTGATCGTGGTGCACCTCGTGTCGCCCGATGATTCGCGGGACCAGCTGTACATCAGCAACTATGCGCTGCTGCAGGTCCGCGACGTGCTCGCCCGCATCGAGGGCGTGGGCAACATCCAGTTCTTCGGCTCGCGCGAGTACAGCATGCGGGTGTGGCTCGATGCCGACCGCATGAGCGCCTTCGGGCTCTCCACGCAGGACATCGTCGAGTCGCTCCGCCGCCAGAACGTGCAGGTGGCCGCGGGCGCCATCGGGCAGCCGCCGGCGCCGCTGGGCGAGGCGTTCCAGCTCTCGGTGAACACCCAGGGCCGCTTCGAGGATCCCGAGCAGTTCGGCGGGGTCATCATCCGCTCGGGCGAGGACGGCCGGCTGCTGCGGGTCCGCGATGTCGCCCGTGTGGAGCTCGGCGCCCGCAACTACACGACCAACAGCTACCTCGACGGCCAGCCCGCCGTCGCCATGGCGATCCAGCAGCGTCCGGGCGCCAACGCCATCGATACCGTCGAGGAGATCTACGCGACGATGGATCGCCTGGCCGAGGACTTCCCCGACGGGCTCGCGTACCGGGTGATCTACAACCCCACGGCGTTCATCGAGCGCTCGGTCGACGCGGTGATCCACACGCTCTTCGAGGCGGTGGTGCTGGTCATCATCGTGATCGTGGTCTTCCTGCAGAGCTGGCGGGCCGCGATCATCCCGCTGGCGGCGATCCCCGTCTCGCTCATCGGCACCTTCGCCATCATGGCGCCGCTGGGCTTTTCGCTCAACAACCTATCGCTTTTCGGCCTCGTGCTGGCGATCGGAATCGTCGTCGATGACGCCATCGTCGTCGTCGAGAACGTGGAGCGGAACATCGAGGATGGCCTCGCACCCAAGGAGGCCACCCGCAAGGCGATGGGTGAGGTCTCGGGCGCGATCGTCGCGATGTCGCTCGTGCTCGTGGCCGTCTTCGTGCCCACGGCCTTCCTGTCGGGCATCACCGGTGCGTTCTACCGCCAGTTCGCGCTCACGATCGCCGGCGCGACCATGCTCTCGATGATCAACTCGCTGACGCTCAGCCCGGCGCTCTGCGCCCTGCTGCTGCAGCCCAGAGGAGAGGCCAGGAAGGGCCTCATCTCGCGGGTCGGCGGCTTCCTGCTCGGCTGGTTCTTCAAGCTCTTCAACAAGGCGTTCGACGCGTCCTCGAACGTGTATGCGGTCGTCGTGCGGCGGATCGTACGGTTCGCCGTCATCGCCGCGGTGCTGTACGTCGCGCTGCTGGGGCTGACGGGGTACATGTTCAACAAGGTGCCCGCGGGCTTCGTGCCCGAGCAGGACCAGGGCTATCTGATCGTGGCCATCCAGCTGCCCGAGGGTGCGTCGCTGGAGCGGACGGATCGCGTGGTTCGCGAGGTGTCGGATATCGCGATGGCGACGCCGGGCATCGAGAACGCCGTGGCCTTCGCCGGGTTCTCGGGCGCGACGCGGACCAACGCCTCCAACGCCGCCGCGGTGTTCACGCCGCTCGCGCCGTTCGAGGAACGGCAGAAGGACGGGCTGACGTCCTTCGACATCATCCCCGATCTGCAGGAGCGGCTGTCGGCCGTCCGCGACGCCAGCATCATCGTGCTCAACCCGCCCGCCATCCGCGGCATCGGCACGGGCAGCGGCTTCCGCATGCAGCTCCAGGATCGCTCGGGCCTGGGCTATCCGCTGCTCCAGGCGGCGACCGACGACCTCGTCGACGCCGCCCGGGATCACCAGGACCTCGAGGGCGTGTTCTCGACCTTCCGGGCCGACACGCCCCAGCTCTATGCCGACATCGATCGCACCAAGACCGAGATGCTCGGCGTGCCGGTGTCCAACGTCTTCGAGACCCTCAGCGTCTACCTGGGCTCGGCGTACATCAACGACTTCACGCTGCTGGGCCGCACCTACCGGGTGACCACCCAGGGCGACGCGGGCTTCCGGCTGACCGCCGACGACATCCTGAGCCTCCGCACGACCAACGCCGAGGGCGGCATGGTGCCGCTGGGGTCGGTCGTCACCATCGATCGCACGATCGGTCCGAGCCGGGTGATGCGGCACAACCTGTACCCGGCCGCGAGCATCGATGGCCGCGCCACCGCGGGCACCAGCTCGGGCGAGGCGCTGGCGATCATGGATCGGCTGGCCGACCAGACGCTGCCGCGGGGCATGTCCTACGAGTGGAGCGACCTTGCGTTCCAGCAGCAGCTCGCGGGCAATACCGCCATCTACATCTTCCCGCTGGCGGTCCTGTTCGTGTTCCTGCTGCTCACCGCGCAGTACGAGAGCTGGTCGCTGCCGCTGATCATCATCCTGATCGTGCCCATGTGCCTGCTGTGCGCCATCGCGGGCGTCTGGCTCCGCGGGATGGACAACAACATCCTGACGCAGATCGGATTGGTGGTGCTCGTCGCGCTGGCAACCAAGAACGCGATCCTGATCGTCGAGTTCGCCAAGCAGCAGGAAGACGCCGGCAAGAATCGCTTCGATGCCGTCGTCGAGGCCTGCCGCCTGAGGCTGCGGCCGATCCTCATGACGGCCTTCGCCTTCATCCTGGGCGTGGTCCCGCTGCTGATCGCCACCGGGCCCGCGTCGGAGATGCGGCGGGCGCTGGGCACCGCGGTCTTCAGCGGCATGCTGGGCGTCACGCTCTTCGGCCTGTTCCTCACGCCGGCGTTCTACGTGCTCGTCCGCAGGCTCGTTGGCGCGAAGTAGGCCGCGTCAGGCGGCGTCGGCGGCCCGGGCGATCCGACGCACCACGCGGGTGCGGAACACCTCGAAGAGGTCCTTGTCGAAGGCGGCGCCGCTGCCCTCGCCGAGGATCTCGAGGCACCGCTCGCTGCTCAGCCCCTTGCGGTACGGCCGATCGCTGCGGAGGGCATCGAAGATGTCGGCGATCTGGATGAGCTGGCTGCACAGCGATGGCGCGCGGCTGCGGGCGCCGTTGGGGTAGCCCGTGCCGTCGATCCGCATGTGGTGCTCGTACGCCGCCACGATCGCCAGGTCGCTCACGCCCCGCACGCCGGCGAGCAGCGCGGCGCCCGACGAGGGGTGCTCCTGCATCACGGCGCGCTCGGCGTCGGAGAGCTTGCCCGGCTTTCCGAGCAGCGGCAGGGGCGTGAGCCGCTTGCCGACATCGTGGAGCAGCGCGGCCTCGGTCACCTCGTGCAGCACGTCGCCGTCCAGGCCGGTTGCCTGCGCGAGCGCCGAGGCCAGCAGCCCCACGTTGATGGCGTGCACATAGGTGTACTCGTCGTGGCTCTTGAGATCCATGAGGGGCACGAGCCCGCTGCCGTTGCTGCGGACCGCCGCTCCGATGCGCGCCGCGAGCGTCGAGACGCGGTCGTCGACGCGGCGCTCGCCCACGAGCAGCGAGGTCCACGTGGCCTGCAGTTGCTCGGCGCCCTCGTCGCCCACGATGGTCGCGGCTGGCGCATTCGCGTCGGACGCCGCCGAGAGCGCCGGGGTGCCTCCGCTTCGCGCCAGCGGGTTGCGGCGGATGTGGCCCGACGGGCTCACCAGCCAGGCGTCGTCGTCGCCGTGATCGAGCAGCCAGAGCGCGTCGGCCTCGTTGGCGCCGCGGGCGATCATGACCGCGGCCGTCCCGCCGCGGGTCAGCCGGCTGGCGAAGGGCGACGCCGCCGCCCAGGCATCGGACACGATGATGCGGTTGATGATCAGCCCGGTGCGGATGGCGCTGAGCGTGATGGCGTGCGCGGCGGCCGCCCGCGCCAGATCGCCCGCGGCGCGGGCGCGGGCCTCCTCGGTCCGCGCGTGCCCCTCGCCGTAGACGTGCGTGCACTCGTCGGCAAGGATGAGCGACTGGATGGCGGCGGCGGGCGAGGTGGTGGTCATGCCGCCCTCCTCTGCAGGCGGACCGGTCGGTTCTCGGCCGGCGGGCCGCACAGCCGCAGCCGGGCAACGCCGATCGCGAGCGTGGACCACCCGGTGCGCGGCCGCCCGCTCAGCGTGGCCAGCAGGGGTTCGGCGCCGGTCGTGCTGGCCGACGTCGCCAGGCGGAGCAGCGCGCTGCGCGCGAGTCGATTCGTCGTCCCGGCGGAGGGCGTGCGCCGCAGCAGCCGCGCCAGCTCTGCGGCCTCCTCGGCGCCCGGCGCCGTCCCGCCGATCTCGCCGCAGAGACGCTCGACCAGCACGTCTTCGTGCTCGGGCATGGCGGCGTGGGCGCTCAGCAGGCGGATGTCCTCGAGCGGATCGCTCAGCCCGCGGATGCACAGCTCGCGGGGCCACGGGCCGCCCAGCCGCTCGAACAGCCGAAAGGCGTGCTCCCGCAGGCCGGCATCCGTGCTCAGCAGCGCGGGCTTGAGCGCAGCCGCGAGTTCACTCGCATCCAGCTCGGCGACGAGGAAGGCCAGCCCGATGGCGGCGTCCGCATCGGAGCCGGCACGGGCCAGGCATCCGTCGAGGATCTCGTCGCGCGGGTAGCCCGCCGCCGCCTGGAGCACCGCCGCCCGGCCGCCGGTGGTCTGCGCCCGCTCGGCGACGTCGAGCAGCAGGCCCACGGGGTCCGCGCCGTCGTCGCGGGTCCGCTCGAGCTGCTGGGCGAGCACCTCGGCGTTGGACGATCGCGCCAGGGCCTCGGCGAGCCAGTTTTCGCGTCGGGCCCGCTCCAGCAGCCGATGCGCCGCGTCGCGCTCGTCCTGGGTCGTGCTCCGACGCAGCGTCGAGGTCGCGAGCACGGTGATCCGCTGGATGGTGTCGAAGCGGCCGCTCTCGGCGAGCATCGCCGCCCTCGACGTGAGGAATTCGTACATCCCCGAGGCATCGATCTCGTCGGAGGCTGGCTCCTCGGCGATGTCGCAGATGATGTCGGTCGCCAGCTCGGCGATCGAGGCCCGCTCGTCCTCCAGGCGGATCGCGATCGGCGTGCGCGCGACGGTTGCGCTGCGGAGCGCGCGATCGAGCAGCTCGGAGTAATCCCGCGAGCGAAACTCGCCGTCGGCCTGCCGCTCGAGGATCTCGGCGGCGACGCGGGCGGCGTCCTCCTGGCTGCCGGGCTCGGGTTCGTCGTCACCCCAGTCTCGCGCGACCGACGCGAGCGCGCGCAGGTCGCTCTCCGAGCCGACGGCCAGGTCCGCGAGTCGGCGGAGCAGCAGCAGCGAGGTCTCGCTGACCTGCGCATCACCCCGCCGCAGCACCGCGATGGCGTCGGCAATGTTGAGGATCGGCATCTGCGAGAGCGCGAACGCCGCGTTCTCGAAGGGCAGCTCGCCGTCGGCCGCGAGGCCCTGGAACAGCAGCCTCCGTTGCTCGTCGGAGAGCGCGTCGAATTGCCCCTGGAACCAGTGGATGGGTTCGAGCGGCGAATCGTCGCCCGCCCGATCCGCGTCGTCCGCCGAGTGTTCGGCTGCAGTGGCGCCGCCCGCGATCACGGGGCGGCCGCCCAAGGGAAGCTCGGCGAGACCGTCCAGGACCGATCGGACTTCTTCGGGCGGATCGAGCTCGGGTCGGTTCGTGGGTCGCGCCCCGCCCGCGGACCCAGGCGTGGCGTCGCCGAACGTGAGGATGCGCTCGCCGTCCTCTTCGGCATGCGGCGGCTCAGTCTGGGTGGATGCCGCGAGCCGCTCGGTGGGCCGGTGCGCACCGATGGCGCCGCCGGTCGCGCCGTGGACGGCCTCGACGAGGGCACGGGGATCGTCGTGACCGCGGCTGAGCGTCTCCAGGAACGCGATCAGCGCCGCGGCGTCCGGCCGCCGATCGATGGTGAGCCCGACGATGCTGCCGCTCCGCAGCCGCTCGGCCAGCGAGCGAGCCTGCCGCCACCGGGCGTCGGGCACGCTGGCGAGGCCGGTCTCGGTCGCCGCGAATCGCAACGGCGGCCCCAGCGTCGCGGCATCACGGACGCAGCGTTCGAGCGCGTCGGTCCGCGAGGGATGGCCGTCCTCGTACAGCCGGATGCACTCCCACAGCTTCCCGAGGCTCCGCGCAAATTGCTCGGCGGCGTCGGTGGCGGGTTCAGCCGCGGGGTCGTGGGGTAGCTCGGGCATCAAGCGCCCCTCGCGCTGCTCGGCGGCGGCTGCTCGATGTGCCAGTCCGACTTGCGGCGGCGCTGCACGGCGTCGCCGTCGCGGCCCAGCCGCACCGAGAGCGTCCGCCCCTGGCCGAACTTGGCGGCGTACATGGCGGCGTCGGCGTGCTCGAGCAGCGCCGAGGTGCTTCCGATCTTGGGCGTGAAGCCCACGACGCCGATGCTCGCGTCGCAGCGGATCTCGCGTCCGCGGATGCTGTAGGGCCTGGCCAGCTCGTCGTGCAGCGCATCGGCGAGGGCGGCGACGCGTTCGTCGTCCAGGCCGGTCACGAGCACGACGAACTCGTCGCCGCCGATGCGGGCGGCCTCGCCCACCGCGGGCCCGGGTACGTGTTCGTCCAGGGTGCTGCGGAGACGGTCCGCGAACGCGGCGAGGATGGCATCGCCGCTCTTGTGCCCGTACGCGTCGTTGACCTCCTTGAATCCGTTGAGGTCCAGGTAGGCAAGGGCGATGCGGTCCTCGCCGCGCGGCGGCTGGGGGAGGCACGCCAGGCGTTCCTCGAAGCGCCGCCGGTTGGCGAGCCCCGTGAGCGTGTCGGTGAACGCCCGCCGCCGCAGCTCGCGTTCGGTGGCAGCCCGGTCGGTGATGTCGCACACGCGGACCAGCGCGATCGAGTCGATCGCCACGACCCAGACGTCGAGCATCGAGCCGGCGTCGATCGAGCCGCTGTGCCCGCTGGTGGGCGTGCCGCTGTCGAGCGTCTGGCCGACGAGACGCCGCACCGTGTCGCGGAGGTGCTCGGGCAGGATGTCGCCGATGCGCTGGGCGTGCACGGCCCCGGCCAGCTGCGTCCGCCGCGCCGCGTCGGAGACTCTGGCGCACTCGATCTCGAGGTCGGCGTCGGCGTCGTCGCCCGAATCCAGGCGGACGAGCAGGATCAGGTCGGCGGTGGAGTCGAGCAGCGCGGCCAGCGTCGTCTGGGAGAGCGCCAGGCCGTCCTCGACGCGCACCAGCGTGCGGTCGAAGGCGCGGTCGCGGTGGCTGCGGTCGGCGATGACCGAGAGGGCGACGAAGCCCAGTGCCGCCGACAGCACGCCGACGATCTCCATCATCCGCCACAGGGCGATCTCATTGGACGCCGGGTCGTCGGTGCCGATGGTGGCGCTCCCGAAGAATGCGCCGTGGATGCCCAGCGTGAAGACGCCCACGCAGGCCAGCAGCAGCCCGAGCCACGCCGACAGCTTGCCGCTGCGCCAGATCATGGGCATCAGGCAGCCGATGGCCAGGAGCGAGACGCCCAGCCCGATAGCCTCGAAGGGTGAGATCCCGTGCACCACGGCGGTGTCATCGGGGGTCGCCCGTCCACGCTGGAAGATCGCATAGGTGTTGCGGCGTCGGATGGTCCGCCGGGGTGACCTGCGCCGGTTGGGCGGGCGGCATGGGGACGTGCGACGCGGGAGCGGCGGCTTCGCGATATCGGTCCGTGCGGGTGCGGGGTCTTCCGCGCGGACCCGTGCGATCACGCCAGATCGCGCGCCCGATCCCGTGCCGCGACGACGGCCCGCGCGACGGCCTCGGGCACGCCGGCGTCCATGAGCACGCCCAGCGCCGCCGCCGTCGTGCCCCCCTTGCTGGTGACGGCGGCTCGGAGCAGCGCCGCATCGGCGTCGCCGTCGAGCATGGCGGCGGCCCCCCGGAGCGTGGCGGCGACCATCCGCCGAGAGTCGGCCTGCGGCAGCCCCGCGTCGATGCCACCCCGCTCCATCGCCTCGGCCAGCAAGAAGGCGTACGCGGGCCCGCTGCCGGCGACCCCCGTGAAGGCGTCGATGAGCGCCTCCTCGATCTCGAACACCTCACCGACCGCCCGGAACAGGGCCCGCGCGAGGTCGGCGTCGGCCTCGCGGGCGTGCCCGCTCGCGGCCAGTGCCGACGCCCCGAGCCCCACCCGGGCGGGCAGGTTGGGCATGACGCGGACCGGCCGGCCGCCGAGTTCGGCCCGGATGCGATCGGTGGTGGTGCCCGCCAGGATGGTGATGACCGCCCGGTCGCCCAGCGGGCCGGTCTCGGCCGCGACGCCGTGCAGCATCTGGGGCTTGATTGCGAGCAGCACCGCCGCGTCGGCTGGCAGCGCGGCGATGGCCTCGCGGGCCGTGGGCACGACGGCCAACGATGGCGCGATGGACCGCAGCGCGGCGTGCTTGGCGGCGTCGGGCTCGGCGACCACGCACGGCCCGTCCAGCAGGCTCGCCCGCGCGGCGCCCGCAAGGATGGCCGACGCCATCGCGCCACCACCGATAACGCCCAGGGGCGTGACGCGTTCTCGAGCCGAGGCGGCCATCGCCCACGGTATCGCCGCGGCCACCGGGGCATCCGGTGCGCCGGGCCACGGATCTACAATCCTCGTGCCGGGGGCTTCGCACGATCACGCCCCCGCCAGCCCACGGCGGAGGATGCGTGTCGAGCCACTACTCCCTGGATTTCGAGCAGCCGCTGCGGACGCTGGAGGAGGAGATCGCCCAGCTGCGGACCCGCGTGGCGGCCCTCGCGCCCGCCGCGACGCCCGACGAGGCCGGCCCGAGCGCCGCCGAGCTCGCCGAGGCCGAGCACGCGCTGGCCGACCGCGTCGCGCGGCACAGCGAGACGCTGGCCGAGCTGTACCGCGAGCTGACGCCGTGGAACACCGTCCGCGTGGCGCGGCACCCCAAGCGGCCGCAGGGTCGGGACTACATCGAGGCGATCTGCCGCGACTTCACCGAGCTGCACGGCGATCGCCGCAGCGGCGAGGATCCCGCGATCGTCACGGGCTTCGGCCGCATCGGCGACTTCAAGTGCATGGTGGTTGCGCACCACAAGGGCCGCGATACCCAGGAGAAGCTCCGCTGCCACTTCGGCTGCCCGAACCCCGAGGGCTATCGCAAGGCGCTGCACAAGATGCAGCTGGCCGCGAAGTTCGGCGTGCCCATCGTTACGCTGGTCGATACGCCCGGCGCGTTCCCGGGCATCGAGGCCGAGCAGCGGGGGCAGGCCGAGGCCATCGCCTTCAACCTACGCGAGATGAGCCGCCTACCCGTGCCGATCGTGTCGGTGGTCATCGGCGAGGGCGGCTCGGGCGGTGCTCTGGGCATCGCGGTGGCGGATCGCGTGGCGATGTTGCAACACGCGTGGTACTCGGTGATCAGCCCCGAGGGCTGCGCCGCCATCCTCTGGAAGCAGGCCAACGAGCGGACCAACAGCCAGGCGGCGACGGCGCTCAGGCTGACGGCCCGCGACAACCTCGAGCTGGGCGTGGTCGACGCCGTCATCGACGAGCCCGTCGGCGGGGCGCACCGCGACAAGGTCGACGCCGCCGGCCGCCTCGAGCGGTGGGTGGTCTCCGAGCTGCGGGAGCTCACCAGCCGACCGTCCGAGCGGCTGCTAGAGGACCGCTACCGGCGATTCCGCCGCCTCGGCGCCTTCGAGGAGGTTCCCCCTGAGGCAGAGCCGCCCGAGGCCGGCCCGGCGGAGGGCGCATCCGATCAAGATACGAACAGGAACGGGGGCGGGTCGGCCGCCGCCAGGGCCTAGCGGCCCGCCGCAGCCAGCTCCGGGCCCTTTTGACGGAACGGGTTATCGTCCCTACGCTTGGCCTCATTCGGGCGGGCGGCCCCCACGGTTGGCTCGCTGCCCGGAGCACTCCAGCCCCGGGGTAACGGTGGCCAAGAAGAAGACCACCCGGAAGACCACCAAGAAGACCGGCGGCCGCTCGTCCGCCGCGTCGGCCGATGCCGCGGCCGGCAAGAAGTCCGCGTCCAAGAAGACGACGACCAAGAAGGCCCCCGCGAAGACGACGGCCAAGAAGGCTCCGTCCAAGAAGACCCCGGCGAAGAAGATGCCCGCCAAGAAGGCTCCGGCACGCAAGGTCACCAAGAAGGCCGCCGCATCCAAGAAGGTCGCCAAGAAGCCGACGACCAAGAAGACGCCGGTGTCCAAGGCCCCCTCCAAGAAGCCGACCCCGAAGAAGGCCCCGGCGAAGAAGGCGGCCGCCGGCAAGTCGTCCTCCGGCACGTCCGGGGCGAGCAAGGCCCCGCCCAAGAAGTCGGCGAGCACCTCCTCGGCGAAGAAGCCCGCCGCCGCGAAGGCGCCCGCCCCCGCGAACACCAAGGGGGCCGCGTCCGCGTCGGGAGGCTCGGCCGACGGCAAGGCCTCGACGCCACCCCGCCGGGACTTCGACCGCAAGGGCCCGCAGCGGCCCAAGCGCCCCAAGCCGCCGGCCGCGGTGATGCCCGAGGGCATCGGCGGTCTGCTCGCGCCGGGGGGGCCGGCGCCCAAGCCGCTGATCCCGTCGTCGAAGACGCGACGGAGCGACGCGAAGGTGGAGGCCGCCGCCGACGGCCCCGTCAAGTCGCCGTTCAACAAGCGGGAGCTCGAGAAGTTCCGCCGCATCCTGCTCGACAAGCGGGCCGAGGTGCTCGGCGAGATCACCGGGCTGGAGGGCGGTGCGCTCACGGGCGGCGGCTCGGGCAACCTGAGCCACATGCCCCAGCACATGGCCGACCAGGGCAGCGACGCCGCCGACCAGACGCTGTCGCTCGATCTGGCCGCCGCCGAGCGCAACCTGCTGCGGGACATCGATGCGGCCCTCAAGCGGATCGCCGAGGGCGTCTACGGCGTCTGCGAGCTGACGGGCAAGCCGATCCGCCGCGAGCGGCTGGAGGAACTGCCCTGGGCGCGGTACTCGATCGCGGCCGCCCGGCAGCTCGAAGGACGCCGCTGACCGTGGCGGACGCCGCGCCACACGCCGCCGGCTCCGAGGCGAACCCCGAACGCCCCGCGAAGGCCCAGGCCGCCGCCGGCTCGGACGACGCGTCCCTGCGGCCGGGCCGCAGGAGCCTCCTGCTGCTGCTCGTCGTGACAGTGCTCGGCCTGGTCACCGATCTGGCCAGCAAGCAGATCATGTTCGCGACGCTGGCCGACGACCCCGTGGAGGTCCGGCGGGTTGAGGTCATGGAGGCCACGCCCGAGCTGGCGAGGCTGCTGCCGCCGCACGAGCCCACGGTCGTCGTGCCCTCCCTGCTCGAGTTCAAGCTGGTGCTGAACCCCGGCGCGCTCTTCGGCATCGGGGCGGGCAAGCGGGTCTTCTTCATCGTGTCGACGGCGCTGGCGATCGCCTTTGCGCTCTGGGTCTTCGCGCGGCTGACGACGCGGCGGCACTGGGCGGCGCACGCCGCCATCGGGCTGGTGATCTCGGGCGGGCTGGGCAACGTCTACGACCGCATCCGCTTTGCCTGCGTGCGTGACTTCATCCACCCGTTGCCGGGCGTCGAGTTCCCCTTCGGCATCTCGACGCCGTGGTCGGGCACGGAGGTCTGGCCGTACGTCTCGAACCTGGCCGACCTGTGGCTGATCATCGGGGTGTGCGTGCTGGTGGTGCACCTGTGGCGTGCCCCCAAGCCCGAAGATGCGCAGCGGGGTGATGCCAAGAGCGATGCCCCGGGCGCGAGCGGCGACGCCGGCTAGCTCGACGACAGCACGATCTTGGAGGCGCGGTCGCGGATGCCGTCGAGCAGCTCGCGGACCTCGGCGGCCATGCGGCTGTTGGGGAACTCGGCGATGATCCGCTCGCCCACCTGCGCGGCCTCGACCCACCGCTTGTCCTTGACGGCGAGCTTGAACTTGGCGCCCAGGTTCTCGCGGGCCTTGCCGATGATGCCGCGGGCGACCTCCCGCAGCGGCTCGGCATCGTCCTCGGTCAGGAACTGGTCGAGCCGCCGCAGCAGCTGCATCGCCTCGTCGACGCGCTCGTCCTCGGCGGCCTCGAGGAACTGCCGCTCCAGGTCGGCCCGGAACCGCTCGAATTCCCGCTGTACGCGATCGCCCGCGGCCTGTGCGCGGGGGCTGTCGTCGAAGGTGCGGGCGACGCGGGCGGCCTCGCGGCGGGCCTCGTCCCACTGGCGGTCGAGCACCATCGCGTCGAGCCGCGCCATCGCGCCGTCGAGCTGGGCTTCGAGCGTGACGTGCCGGGCGCGGTCGATGCGGCGGCGGAAGTCCTCGGCGTCCTGGCGGTAGCCGAAGCGGTGGGCCAGCTCGTCGGCCAGCACCAGGGCCGCCTCCCAGTCCTCGCGGGCGATGTCCTCCTCGATGGCGCGGCGGAGCAGGGTGCGGTCGCGGCCCCGGTTGAGCACCCGACGGGCGTCGTCGGAGAGCGCGGCCTGCTCGCCCAGCGCCCGCAGCGCGAGCGTGGCGTGCACGGCGGCCTCGTGGGTCTCGCGCAGGCCCCGCACCACGCGGAGCACGCCCACCGAGATCGGCGCGAGCACGACGGCCAGCACCATCGCGATCAGGCCCGCGTAGGCCAGGCCCTCCAGCCCCGCGGGCAGGCCGAAGGTCGGCCCGACGGCCCCCGCCAGCACGCCCGCGATGCCCGCGGCGAAGGCGAGCCCGTGGGCCGCCAGGATGACCAGCAGCCCCAGCCCGTCGCTCGAACGCGGCCGGACATCGGCCGGCGGGGCGTCGCCATCGATGGGCACGGGGTGGATCTCCGCGGCGGCGGCCCGCGCGGGCGGGGCGGCCCCGTGCGGGCGGGCGCTGGTCGGACGGCTCGTGGATGCGCTGGTGTTCATCGCCCGGTCCCTCGGGTCTTGCGGGGTTGCGGACCCCCTCCTCCGATGCCGCGTGCGCAGCACTCCAGTGTATATAACGGCCAAACGGGGCCGCAAGATGCGTCGCCGGGCCGCCCTAGGCTCGCCGATGGACGCCATCGACATCGAGGGCCGCGTCGAGGGGCACCCCACGGCGGCCATGCTCGCCGCTCCGCTGGGGCCCCACCAGACCAATTGCTACGTCTATTCCCCGAACGGATCCGATGGCGGCGTTCCCTGCTGGATCATCGATCCGGGCTACCAGCCGGCCGGGGTCATCGGGGCCATCCGCGAGCACGATTGGACGGTCGAGGCCGTGCTGCTCACCCACGCCCACGCCGACCACATCCTGGGCCTGGCCGAGGTGCTGGAGGCCTTCCCCGATACGCCCGTGCTCATCCACGAGGCCGAGGAGGACTGGCCGGCCGACCCCGCCAAGAACCTCAGCCAGGGCATGGGCGTGCCCTTCGCCGCCCCCGAGCCCACGCGGACCTTCGCGCACGGCGACACGCTGGCCATCGGCCACGGTGCGCGGGAGCAGCGGTGGGAGGTCCGCCACGTGCCGGGCCACAGCCCGGGCGGCTGCGCCTTCGTCGCGCCGGGCGGGCGGCTTGCGGTCGTGGGCGATGCCCTGTTCGCGGGCAGCATCGGCCGTACCGACTTTCCGGGCAGCGACTTCGACACGCTGGCGTCGGCCATCCGCGAGCAGCTCTACACCCTGGCGAGCGACTGCCTCGCGCTGCCGGGCCACGGCCCGCCGACGACCATCGGCGCCGAGCGGGAGAGCAATCCGTTCGTGAGGCGGGGTTAGAAATTAATACATGGGGCCGGTTCGTGCTCGCACCGCGTAGTCGGCCAAGAAGGGCGGCAGCCGCGTCGTGCTCGTGAAGCGATCGATGATCGCCTCGATCCGCGCTGGGGACGAGAGCTGCGCGTGGCTGAGTGCGTGCAGGGCACTGATACGGCACGTGGATGTGCGGCACTGGTGGAGGATGGTCTCGAGGGACCGGAAGGCGACATCGGCGAGTTGTGGATGCTCCTCTGGAAAGAGCGTTGGAGACGCGATGCCGCCACCCATGTCCCAGATCATGTAGACAGCGCCGTCGATCCGAGCTTCGTTTCTGCAGTCGTCATCCGGTGCGGTGCCGTCCCGGCAGCACAACGCGTCGAATAGCTGGCGATAGATCGTTGGTATCGCGGCCCAGCACGCCTGCTGGGTCTCGATCGACACCTTATCATCGCGGATGGTGTGCCAATTGAAGGTGGCGCACCCGAAGGCGTAGGTGACGCCATCGCCGATCTGGTCCGGAGTGAATCGGAATCTGAGTGTCTGCGGATTTGAGCAGAGTTGCAGCAGGAAGGACGCAACGGTTGGGGCGGGGATCACGTCGTAGTGCTCGAAGCGTGCGAACGCTTCGGGCGAATCCGAACTAAAGTCGCCGTAGCCCTGCGTGAACGCGTAGTCCAGCCACTGTTCGTAGCTCACATCGCTGGAGTCTGGCCGCGACACCCGCGACGATAGCCGTCCGGCGTCAGCTATCCTCGCACATGGATAGCCACTCTCAGCCTGCCGAGTCCGGCCAGCAGCCGCCATCCAAGCCCGTTGACCTGGCCATCAGCGCCAGCCGCCATCTGCCCGAGTGGCTGGCCCGCGAGCGGCTCAGCCTGGGCTTCTCGACCTACCAGGCCGGCAAGATGTTCCTCATCGGCCTGCAGCCCGACGGACGGCTGAGCGTCTACGAGCGGACGTTCAACCGCTGCATGGGGCTGCACGCGTCGGCGGATGCGCAGACGATCTGGATGGCCTCGCTGTACCAGCTCTGGCGCATGGAGAACTACGTGCCGCCCGGCCAGGCCACGCCCGATGGCTACGACCGGCTGTACGTGCCGACGGTGGGCTACACCACGGGCGACATCGACACGCACGACATCGTCGTCGGGCCCGATGGCCAGCCCGTATTCTGCGCGACGGCCTTCAACTGCCTCGCCACGACGAGCCACACGCACAGCTTCAAGCCGGTCTGGAAGCCCGAGTTCATCTCGGGCACGCTGGCCACGCTGCCGCCCGAGGATCGCTGCCACCTCAACGGCCTGGCGGGCGACCCCGAGACCGGCGCGCCGGCGTACGTCACGGCGGTGAGCCGGTCGGACGTCAGCGACGGCTGGCGGGATCGCCGCGTCGGCGGGGGCGTGCTCATCGACGTGCGGGCGAACGGCGGCGCGGTGGTGGCCGAGAACCTGAGCATGCCGCACTCGCCCCGCGTGCACCCGGACTACCCGGGCCGGGTGTGGCTGCTCAACGCGGGCACGGGCTTCTTCGGGTACGTCGACCTGGACAGCGGCGCGTTCACGGACGTCGCGTTCTGCCCGGGCTTCACGCGGGGGATGGCCTTCGCCGGGAAGCACGCCGTCGTCGGGCTGAGCGCCGCCCGAGAGAACCGCACGTTTCGTGGCATGCCGCTCGACGAAAACCTGGCGTCGCGGGACGCCGAGCCGCGGTGCGCGCTGCACGCGATCAACCTGGAGACGGGCGGGACCGACCACTGGCTCCGCGTCGAGGGCGTGGTCCGCGAGCTGTACGACGTGATCGCGCTCAGGGGCGTGGCCCGCCCCATGCTGCTGGGCTTCAAGACCGATGAGATCCGGCGGATGCTGCGGATCGAGGCGTAGGCCGGCGCCGGTTCGGCGTGCGAGGCGTGCTACTCGCACCCCGCGTCGAACGCGTTCTGGAATGCAAGAAAATCGAAGAGCGTCAGCTCGCCGTCGCCGTCGAAGTCGGCCCGCGGGTCGCCGTCGGTGAACAGGTTCTGGAACGCGAGAAAATCGAAGAGCGTGAGCTCGCCATCGCCGTCTAGGTCGGGCGGGCACGCCACCGAGCCGCAGCCCCAGCGGGCGATGTTGTTGGCCTCGTCGTCGCCCGCCAACGAGAATCCGCCCGCGACGAACAGGCCGTCGCCGAAGGGGCTCGCGGCCATCCCGCCGATGCCCGGGACGCTGCCGCCGGCGATGCCCAGGCCGAGCGGCTCCCAGGCGGTGCTGCCCAGCACCGCGATGCCGCTGACGGCGTCGGAGCCCGACAGGAAGAACGTGCCGCCGGCGTACAGCCGCTCGCCGTCGCCCGCGTCGGCGACGAGCAGCGATGACACGGTGTTGTCGAAGCCGTCGCGGACTGCCTCGAAGTTGTCGCCGTCCCAGCGGACGACGTTCAGCGGGGGCGGGCCGCTCAGCGGCCGAGCGTCTGCAAAGTTGCCGCCGACAAAGAGCGCGTTGGCGCGTCTGTCGTCGTAGACCGCCAGGGTGTTGCCGCGGGGATTGGTCCCACCGCTGAAGCCATCGCCGACCACCTCCCACGCCTCGCTGCCGTCGTAGCGCGCCAGGCCGCGTCCGCCGTCGACGTCGAATGCGCCCGTGGCGTACAGCGCGTCGCCGGCGCCGTCGTCCCACACGATGGCGTCGTTGGCCGAGCCGATGAGGTTGCCGCCCAGCGCGACCCAGGCGGTGCCGTCCCAGCCGGCAACCGCGGGGCTGTTCTCGCCCGCCCCGCCCGGCTGGAAGACGGTCGTGAACGTGCCGCAGAGGATGAGCAGGTCCCGGCCCTGGAAGTCGACGGCGCGCATGCCGAGCACCTGGCCGTCGATGCCCCCGCCCAGCGGGTGCCATCGGTCCCCGTCGAAGCGGGCGACGCCCTCGATGGCCTCGCCGCCGGCCTCGGTGAAGCGTCCGCCGGCGTACAGCTCGCCGTCGAACACGGCGATGGCGTTGGCGCCGACGATCGATCCGCCGCGTGTCAGGCCGCTGCCGCCGAAGGACCGCCAGCCGTCGTCGGGCGTCCACGCGGCCACGCCGCCCACGGCCACGCCCCCGGCCGACGAGAATGCGCCCGAGGCGATCAGCAGCGGGCCGCCCTCGTCGAGCGCCGCCAGCCCGCGCCGCACGCCGCGATCGAGGCCGGGCTGGCCGATGGCGGCGTCCCAGTCGGGCGAGCACTGGGCAGGCGCGCTCGCGGGGCAGGCAACGAGCGTGGAGATGGCGAATACAGCGACGGGCATGCGCGGGGCCATACCGCCACGATACCGCACCGCTTGCGCGCACGCAAGGACATCTGCGGCCGCTACCGCATCAGGCCCTCCACGCCCTTGCGGTCCAGCGGCAGATCTCTGCTGAGGTTCCTTGGGCCCTGTGTGGTGACGTGGATGTCGTCCTCGATGCGGATGCCGATGTTCTCCTCGGGCAGGTAGAGGCCGGGCTCGATGGTGATCACTGCGTCCTCGGCCAGTGGCTGCTGGGGGTCGGGGTCGTGCACGGTTAGACCCAGGTGGTGGCCGATGGAGTGGAAGAAGGCGTGGCCGTAGCCGGCCTTGTCGATGACCTCGCGGGCGGCCATGTCGACGTCGTGCATCCAGGTGCCGACGGTGGAGGCCTCGATCGCGGCGCGCATCGCCTCCAGCACGAGTTCGTAGGCGTCGGCCTGCGTGGAGCTAAACGTGCCGTTGACCGGGAACGTGCGCGTGATGTCGGCGCAGTAGCCGCCGATCTTGGTGCCGCTGTCGAGCACGAGCATGTCGCCATCCTGCATCACGCGGTCGTTGGCGCCGTAGTGCAGCACGGTGGCGTTGATGCCCGAGCCGGCGATGGGGTTGAAGGCGTTGCCCTCGCCGCCGTGCTCGGCGAAGGTGGCCTGCAGCGTGCGGACGACCGCGCCCTCGCTCGCGCCGGGGCGGATCTCGCGCGCCGCGGCGCGGACGCCGGCTATCGTCGCGTCGACGGCCACCTGGATCAGCGTCCGCTCGGCCGGGCTCTTGGCGGCGATGAGCGTGCGGAGCCGCTGCCACCCCGCGTGGATCGAGACGCCCGGCACGCGCTCCGCGGCGCGGCGGTAGGCGGCAAGGTCCGCGTTGATCGGCGCCGGCGCGGGCCGCGGCGCGTGCAGGCACACCAGGCGTCCCGCTCGCGCGGCGGCGTCGGTCAGCAGCCAGTGCAGGCGGCTCGTGCGGAACACGGTGCCGACGCCGAAGCGGTCCCGCATCTCGGGCGAGATCGATTCGCGGATCCCGTGCCACTGCTCGTCCTCGGGGTCGCGGCTGCGGAGCAGCAGGACCTCCCGACGCCGGGGGTTGGGGTTGGTCGGATCGAGCACCAGCGCCGCGTTGGGCTCGTCGGCCAGCCCGGTGAGGTAGAGGAACTCGATCGCCGGCTCCCAGTCGCCCCGCAGGCTCGGGCTGTGCTCGCCCGCGAAGACGACCGCCGCGCCGCCGTCGAGCTGCGCGGCCACCCGCTCGCGGCGCGTCTTGATCTCTGCGAGGTCGATGGGCTTCGCGGTCATGCGTCCTCCCGGGGCGCTGGCGTGATGGCGATGGTGCCGCCCCGGTGCTCGAGGCGCAGGCCCGCCACCGTACGCACGCCGCGGCCGTCCACCAGCCAGGCCGACAGCGAACGGGCGGTGGCGGCGGAGAGGCGGTCGTGCCCCCGGCCCGCGACCTCGTCGATGGCGCGGCGGAGCAGTCCCTCGCGGACGGCGGGCGGCAGGTCGACCATCGGCGGCTGCGCAAGTTCCAGCCCGCTTGGCGTCCGCATTGCGACGCGGGGCCAGGCCTCGTTGACGGCGTCCCGCACGACGCGGGCGGCCTCGCGGATGGCCCGGGCCGCCCGGGCGGCCCGGCGCGAGGCGCCCGGCCGCAACCGCTCGAGTACGGGCGTGACCTCGGCCCGCAGCGCCGCTCGCAGCCGGGTTGGGTCGTCGTTGGTCGCGTCGTACGCCCAGGTCCAGCACGCATGGCGGCAGATCGCCTCGGCCTCGGCGCGGCCGACGCCCAGCATGGGCCGCACGAGCGTCACGCCGTCGCCGATCGCACGCCGCGGTGCGGGCCCCCGCAGCCCGCGGGGGCCCGCACCGCGGATGAGGTTGGCCAGCATGGTCTCGAGCACATCGTCGGCCTGGTGCGCGACGGCGACGTAGCGGCATTCAGCGTTCCGGGCGAGGCGTGCGAGCGCCCCGTATCGCGCCGTACGGGCGGCGGCCTCCGAGTTGCCCGCGTCCGCGTACGCCACGCGGACGGGCAGGTCCAGCACGCGCCCCAGCGCCTCGACGAGCCGGCGGTCGGCCTCGGCGTCCTGCCTCGGCCGCATGTCGTGCACGACGTGCCCGATGCTCCGCACGCCCCGCGTGCGGCCGAGCGCGAGCGCGAGGGCCGAGGAATCCGCGCCGCCCGAGACCGCAAGCAGCGTCGGGCGGTCGGCGTCGTCGACGCTTGAGCCGCCGGTAAGCTCCCGCCAGGACCGCACGATCGCGCGGCTGGCCGCCCGTGCGTCGGGTTGCTCGGCGTGGTCTGCCCGGTCCGCGTGTCCCACGGCCGATCGTAACGAATGGATCCGGGCTGCATCGGCCGACATAGGAGCATGCTCCTCGCGTTGCAGGACATCGCCGATCCCGCCGCCGCCGCGCCCACCGAGGTGCTGGATGGCTCGCGGATGCAATGGCTGCTCATCGCCGCGGGCATCGCGATCCTGGTGTGGGTCATGATGCGGCTGCAATGGAAGCGGCGGCGGCGGGGCGAGGACGAGAGCCCCGTGCACCAGATGCGGGAGTACGTCGACGCTCGCGCCCAGGAATCCGAGCGGGCCGGCGAGATGGCGGCGATCGTGGCCGACCTCGCCGCCCGGCTGGAGAACCGCGCCGACAGGCTCGAGGTGCTGCTCGAGCAGGCCGACGAGCGGATCCAGCAGCTGGAGGCGCGGCTCGGTTCGAGCGTGCGGCCGCTTGGCAGTCTCGATGCCCATCCCGTCCCGCATCCGCAGCGTGCCGAGGCCTCGTGGTCCGCCGACGGACCGGAGGCATCGTCCGGCGATGCGGAGGACGCCGCGTCGGCCGACCCGCTCCGCGAGGACGTCTACGCCCTGGCCGACCGAGGCAGGTCGCCGCTGGAGATCGCCCGCGAGCTGGACCAGCAGGTCGGCACGATCGAGCTCATCCTGGCGCTGCGGCAGAAGCCGGCGTGAGTGCGATTCGCTCGATCTTGAGTAGTGTCGATCCAGACGTAGCGTGTGCATTCGTCCAGGCCCGCCGGATTTACTCCAGCGCGGCCGTACCAGAGCGAGTGTGCGGCCGGTAGGCCGCTACGGAGCGTTCAAGGATGCTCTACGCCGGCAGCCAGCCGTCCTCGAAGGCCATGCCCGGCGCGACCGTGGCGGCGTCGCCGCGTTCGAGCATGCCCGCAACCGGATAGGCGGTGTAGTCCAGCGCGAAGGCGCCGGCGGGCCGGTGGTTGCCGCTATAGCCAAGCCCGCCGAAGGGCAGCTTGCTGCTGGCGCCGGCCGTGGCGCAGTTCAGGTTGACGCAGCCGGCCCGGGCGTCGTGCAGGAAGTCGGCGATGCGGGCCTCGTCCTTGGTGAAGATCGACGCTGCTAGGCCGTAGCGCGTCGCGTTCACCTGCTCGATGCCCTCCTCGTAGGACGACACCACGCAGATGCGTAGCAGCGGCCCGAAGACCTCGACGTCGCAGCCGGCGTCCGTCCCGTCCGTCGGCGTGAACCGATCGACGCGGATCACGCCGGGCGTGACGTACGAGCCGTCGGTCAGCGTGGGGTGCGAAGTCGCCTGGAGCAGCACCTCGCCGCCGGCATCGGCCATGCCGCTCTGGGCCGCGATGACGGCGTCGCGGGATTGGTCATTGATGATCGGGCCCATGAATACCGGGTGCTCGGCCCGGGGCGGCCCCACGATGAGCGCGCTGGCGGCCTTGAGGATTGCCGGCACGAGCGTGTGGGCGACCGATTCGTGCACGATCAGCCGGCGGCCGCAGGTGCACCGCTGGCCCGTGGTGACGAAGGCGCCGCGGGTGATCTCGATGGCGGCCTGCCGCAGGTCGGCGTCGGGCAGCACGAGCACGCCGTTGTTGCCGCCCATCTCCAGCGCCACGATGCGGCCGGGACGATCGAGGTTGGCACCGAGGATCTTGCGGCCCACGGGCCACGATCCCGTGAACGCGATGCCGTCGATGGCGTCGTGCGTGGTGAGTCGCGCGGCAACGTCGGCGCCGCCCTGCACCAGGTTCACCACGCCATTCGGCGCGTCGCAGTCGTCCAGGGCCTGCTGGAACAGCTCGATGATGAGCTGGCCCGTCGCGGGGGTCTTGTCGCTGGGCTTGAGCACCACGGTGTTGCCCGTCAGCAGCGCGGGCACGATGTGGCCGTTGGGCAGGTGGGCGGGGAAGTTGAACGGCCCGATGACCGCGATCACGCCATGCGGGCGGAACCAGCAGCGGCCCTCCTTGGTGGCGCCCAGGTCGAGGCTGAAGCCGCTGACGCGCTGGCGGCCCGCGTGCGGCCCCTCCTCGAGCGTGATGTCGACCTTGCCCGCGACGGCGGCGGCCTCGCCCGTGCAATCCCAGAGCGCCTTGCCGGTCTCCTCGCTGATGAGCCGCGCGATGTCGCCGGCTCGCTCCGTGGCGAGTTGCTGGTAGCGGCGGAGGACTTCGGCCCTGCGCTCGACATCCCACCGGCTCCACTCGGGGAGCGCGCGACGCGCGGCGGCGACGGCATCGTCCACGTGCGCCGGGGCCGGCGCGCCCGACCACACCACGCGGTCCCGCTCGGCGGGATCGAACGAGACGAGGGCGTCGCCGGCGATGGATCGGTACTCCCCGCCAACGAGGTCGCTAGGAGGGTTGGCGAGCACGCTTGGGGCGGCGGTGGTCATCCGGTGGTCTTCCTCCGCGAGGGCTTCTTGCTGGTCTTCCTGGATCTGGTCTTGGTGTTGTTCTTCGTGGCGGTGGCCTTCTTGGCGGCCGGCTTCTTGGTGGACCGTCGTCGCTCGGGCGAGGTGGCTGCGCCGTTGTCGCCCGGTTCCGCGAGCTTGGGCATCGGATCGATGAGGGTGCAGGCCACGCGGTCGCCGATGCCCACGCCCAGGGCCTCCATCATCTGCCGCGGGATGCGGACGGTGCCGCCGCGTTCGGCTAGGGGCGTCTGGACCGCGACGAACTCGCCCTCGCCGTCGAGCACGCTGAGGATCGCCAGCCCCTTGTAGCTGCTGGCGGCGACGGGCTTGCCGAGCTCGACCGTCCGCGTTGCGCGGACGAGGGGGATGTCGTCGGTGGCGGCCTGCAGGTGGGGGCCGCCGTCGAAGGGGTCGACCACGCCCCTGTACTCGAAACCCAGCTTCTCGAGCATCTTGCGTGCGGGGATGGTGTCCTGGCCAACCTGCCCCACGCCCTGCCGCGCCTGCGGCGCCAGCAGCGTGAGGTAGATGTCCTCCCGCGGCAGCAGGCTGAACATGAACTCGCGGCTGTACTGGCAGAAGCGGTCGGCCTCGTCGTAGCTCAGATTGATGAACCGGCGTCCCAGCGCATCCCAGAAGCGGTTGTCGCCGTCGCTGGTCAGCGGCGCCATCATCTCGGCCAGCACGTGGTCGGCGAAGTGCGCGCGGTGCAGCCCGATGAAATGGAACCGCACGAAGCTGAGGAATCGCCCCAGCTTGGCCTTGTGCGCGCGGTACGCCGGCTGGAGGATCAGCCCGCCGATCTCGGTCGGCCCGCTCTCGTCGAGGTGCAGCGTGGCGACCATGTGCGTCACGCCCGTGTGCAGGCTCTGGCTGAAGAACTTCCGCTCGCTGATCTTGAAGCCCACGTTGGGGTTGCCAGGTCCGCCCATGGAGGCCACCAGCTGGCTGCTGCCCAGCACCGCGCCGGTCTCGACGTCCTCCACGACGAAGGCGAACAGCTCGCTCTCGTTCATGGTCTCGCGGAGGCCGTGCGAGCGGCGGCGGGAGTCCTTTTGCTGCGGCGGCAGCCCGCGGCCGACGTGCTTGAAGCAATCCCGGCTGCGGAGGATCTTCTCGGTGATGATCTCCTTGTCGGGCGGCAGGTTGATGAAGTGCACCATCTTCGCCAGCTTCAGCAGCGTGTCGGCGTCTTCGATCTTGGCACGGCGGATGATGTACATTCGGACTCGCTCTTCGACGGACCTAAGAGGCGGCAACCTTCGCCAGCGCCCGCTCCACCACCCCGAACACCCGCGGCCAGTCCGCGAGGTCCATCACGCCCAGCGGCGGCAGCATGCGGACGTGGTAGGGGCCGTGGCCGCACCAGAAGAGGATGACGCCCTCCTCGAAGCAGGCCTTGCAGGCGGCGGCGATCTTGGCCTTTTCGCCGCCGAAGGGCGTGAAGCGCATCATGCCGCCCTCGCCGCCGACGAGCTCGCTGGTGAACAGCGCCTCGGGGAACCACTCGGGGTGGCGGCCCATGAGCGCTTGCACCTGCTCGCGGAAGGCGGCGTGGTGCTGCGCGATGCGGCCGTCGTTGCCGTAGTAGTCGCCCTCGCCCAGCATCTCGAGGATGCGGGTGCCCACGGTGAAGTCCGTACCGCTGCCGGTGAACGTGCCGCTGAGCAGGCCGGGCTTGGGCTTGTACTCGTCGGTCCACAGCGTGGCGCAGGCCTGGGTCATCTTGCCCACGCAGAAGACGTCGACGTACTCGCCCAGGTCGTAGGTCTCGTAGGCGAACATGTTCCGCGTGCGGCCGAAGGTCTGGATCTCGTCGTCCCACACGGCGATGCCGCTCGCCTTGCACATGTCCATGAGCTCGACGAAGAACTCCCGGGGCGCGGTATTGAACCCGCCCTCGCCCTGCACCAGCTCGAAGATGAAGCAGGCGTGCATCCTCGGGTAGCGGTCGATGAACTGCTGCAGCCGCCACTTGCAGTGGTCGATGAACGCGGTCTTTCCGCCCACCTTCTCGGCCGCCACGTCGTTCCAGAAGGGCATGTAGTCGACCTGGGTGGATAGCGGCAGGCCCTCGCGGCCCCCGGCCGAATCGCCGATCTGGGCCATCGTCACGCTGCGGCCCATGAAGCAGTGCTTGAAGGCGATGACGCGGGAGGCGGGGAAGTGCTTCTGGTAGCACACCTTCAGGGCGCTCTCGTTGGCCATCGCGCCCGACGTGGTGATGAAGGCCTCGCTGAGCTTGCTGTTGCGGCCGGCGTACTCCAGCAGCGTCTCGCCGAAGCGGTAGGCCTCGAAGTTGGACATCAGGTTGCCCGACTTGGCGGTGTCGTCGAGGGCCGCGACGGCCTGGGCCCGCACCAGCTCGGGGTGGCTGTGCCCGAAGAAGTGCACGCCGATGCCGCCGATCATGTCCCACTTCACGCTGCCGTCGGCCAGCTCGACGAGGGCGCCGTTGCCCAGGCCGCTGCCGACGTACTTGTACAGCAGCGGGCGGCCCTTCATCGCCTCGGCCCGCCGGACGAGGTCGTCGAAGGAGGCCGCCGCCTCGCCCGAGGGCGGCCGCACGTCGGTGATGCCCTCGGCGTGGGCCCGCGTCCGCTCGACGATGGCGTCGATGGCCGCCAGCACCGCCGGATCCTCGCGGAGGGCGTGGCCCGCCAGGGAGCCGTGGAGGTGCTCGAAGCCGGTTTGTTTGGAATCCACCTGGGTCATGGCGCCTCCTTGGGGCCCGCCGGTGCGCGGGTTCCGTAGGGTAGGAGATCGGGCGTGCGGGCAGTGGGATCCACCGGGGGTCCACCGGAACGCGAAGGGGCGGGGGATGGCGCGGCAGCCGCGGATCTGGCACTGGCGGGTGGGCCTGGCGAGCGTTCAGGTGGGTGCGCTGCTGGCGGTGGCCAGCGTGCCGGCTGCTGTCTTGCTCACACATCGACTAGACCTGCGGGGGCATCGCAGCGGTCCTCGGGACTACGAGTCTCGCGGCCAGCGCTACGAGGTTTATCTTTTAAGGGACGCGCTAGGAGTGGCATGGGCCTTCTGGGCAGTAGAGCGGCCTGATAGTGACGTCGAGCCGCAGCCCGTCCGCCTAGTCCAGTCGCTTCCTGGCCCCCTCGGGAGGTGGCAGGACGACCCCGGCGTTGTGGCGTTCGGAGTTGCTGGCTTCGGTTGGCCGCTGCCCGGCGCCATGTGGGCCGGGGACATCGAACGCCGCGACTCGGCAGCGTGCCGCGAGTTTGGATTGCTCTATGTGGCGCTCAACAAGCGAATCTACGCGATGCCGATCCTGCCCTACTGGCCCGGCCTGTTCGCCAACACCGCGTTCTACGCGGCGCTGGTCTTCCTGCCCTGGACCACCCTCCGCTGGCGTCGCATCGCCCGCCGGCGGAAGCGCGGGCTGTGCGTCGCGTGCAACTACGAGCTGGGCGAGGCGGTCGTGCGCTGCCCGGAGTGCGGGGCTGGCTAGAGCATGCTCGATCCGGGTGTCGCGTGTGCGTCCGTTTAGGCCCGCCGGATTCACTCCGGCGAGGCCGTCATGAAGCGAGCGTCGCGGCCGGAGGCCGCTACGGAGCGATCAAGCATGCTCTAGCGACCCAGGTACCGCCGCACCGTCTCCTGCCACTCCAGCGAGCTGGTTTCGGCCAGGATCGCCCGGTTGATCCGCTCGCGGAGCGGACTGCCCGTGGGCAGCGCGATGCCGTAGTTCTGGGGCTGGAAGGTCGCCTCGAGCACCCGCACCACGCCGTCGCGGTCGGTGCGGGCGAGGTGCCGCAGCACGGGCGCGTCGTGCACGACGGCGTCGACCTGCCCGTCGGCCAGCAGCGCCATCGCATCCTCGATGTTGTCGGTGGTGGTGGTGGGCACGCCGTTGCGGGCGAGGTAGCCGGTTGCCGTGGTGCCGGCGGGGGCGGCGACGCGGGCGCCCGGCAGGTCCTCGGGCCCCTGCACCTTGCCCTCGAGTGCGCCGACGGTGATGGCGCTGGCGATGCCGCCGGTGAAGGCCGCGATCACGATGATGCTCGCGAACATCCAGACCAGCGCGACCAGCCGCCCGCCCAGGGTCACCGGCGCCTTGTCGCCGTAGCCCACCGTGGTCATCGTAACGGCCGACCACCAGAAGCCGTTGGCCACCCCCGCAGCGCCGCCGCCGAACTGCTCCGCGTTCCTGCGTCGCTCGAAGAGCCACATCAGCACGCCGCTGACGAAGAGCACCAACGCGAGGGCCGCGACGGCCTGCAGGAATGCCACCGAGAAGAACGCCCCGACGATGCCCCACAGGCCGGCCATGCCCGACGATTCGGCGGGCACGGCGATGCCCAATCCGGAGCTGAAGTAGGCGTGCGAGAAGTCCATGCTGGCCTCGCGCTCGGCGCTGATGGTGATCGCCGAGATCGCTGCGTCGGCCTCGCCCGCCTCCACCGCCGCCAGCATGTCCTCCAGCGGCGCGAGTTCCCACTCGGTCTGCACGCCCAGGTCGGCGGCCACGCGGGACCACAGGTCGACGCTTAGGCCGCTCAACTCGCCGCCGGCACCCTCGATCACGAAGGGCGGCGTGGCCTTGGTCATGACACGGAACGACGGCGGGTCGGCTGGCGGCGCGTCCTGGGCCCAGGCGGCGCAGCCCGCGGCGAGGGAGCACGCGAGCATGGCAAGGTGGCGTCGGAGCATGCCGCAGTCTACGGGCTATGCGCCGATGAGCCTCGCGTACACCGATCGCGCCTCGGCCGGATCCTCGGTGCCCGCCACGATCGTGCGGCCATCGGGGAAGATCGTCAGCTGCCAGCGGCGGCCGTCGCTCTCGACGTTCGCCTTCAGCAGCGGGCCGATGCGCTGGCACGAGCCGTGCAGGCCGAGGCGGTCGGCGAGTGCGTCGAGCGGGATGGCTCGTGCGCCGTCCTCGACGCGGCCCGGCGTCACCTGCACCGCGTTGCGGCCGCAGAGCGCGCGGGCGTCGCCGCCGCTCTCGCGTTCCAGGAAGTCGAAGCGGCGCTCGCCGCATGCGCGGCAGCCATCCTCCGGCGCCAGGTCCGCGAGCACGTACCGCCGGCGGCTGTTCGCCATCAGGTCGAAGTCGAGCATCGTGCCGCCCAGCAGGTCGAAGCGGCCGAGCAGCATCTTGATGGCGTCGGCGGCCTGCTGCGCGGCGACGATCGCCACCGCCGGCCCGAGCACGCCCGCGGTGTCGCACGTCGGCACGCTGGCCGCGGGAGGCGGCGTGGGGATGATGCACCGCAGGCACGGCGTGGCGTGCGCGTGCGGACGCGGCACGAAGGTCGCCGCCATGCCGCGGGCGGCGATCACCCCGCCGTAGGCGTACGGCACGCCGCGCTTCACCGCAAGGTCGTTGAGCAGGAAGCGGGTCTCGAAGTTGTCCGTGCCGTCGAGGATGGCATCGACGCCCACGGCAAGCTCCTCGGCGTTCTCGGCCGTGACGTCCGCGGCCACCGGTTCGATCTCGATCGTCGAGTTGATCGCCCGCAGGCGATCGGCGGCGGCCTCGACCTTCGCGCGGCCAACGTCCGCTTCGGCGTAGAGCGTCTGGCGTTGCAGATTGGTGGGCTCGACGGTGTCGCGGTCGGCGATGCGGATGGAGCCGACGCCCGCCCGCGCGAGCTGGTCGGCGATCGCGCAGCCCAGTGCGCCGCAGCCCACGAGCAGCACGCGGCCCTCGGCCAGCTTTCGCTGGCCCTCGACGCCGATCTCGGGGATCAGGATCTGCCGGTGGTAGCGGGAATCAGCCACGGCGAAGTGTATTCGCACATCCGTCCGAGCCGCGTGCTCATGCACCCTGATAGGACGGACTTAGGCGAAGTGCGCGAAGGCCTTGTTCGCGTCGGCCATGCGGTGCGTCTCGTCGCGCTTCCGCATCGCCTCGCCCTCGCCCTTGGCGGCGCTGTAGAGCTCGTCGGCCAGCCGCTGGGCCATCGGGCGGCCCCGCTCCTTGCGGGCGGCGGCGATGATCCACCGAAACGCGAGCGACTGCTGCCGCCGCCCCCGCACGGGCTGGGGCACCTGGTAGTTGGCGCCGCCGATGCGCTTGGAGCGGACCTCGACGAAGGGCTTGACGTTCTCGATGGCCGCGATGAACAGGTCGAGCTCGTTCTCGGGCTTCTCGGGGTCGGTTTCCTTGTCGAGCTTGCCGCGGATGCGATCCATCGCGTCGTACATCACGCGGGTGGCTCGCGTCTTCTTGCCGTCCTGCATGATGCAGTTGATGAACTTCGCCAGCACGAGGTTGTCGTACTTGGGGTCGGGGCGAAGCTGACTCTCGGACGCGGTAATCCGGCCGGCCATGATCTCTTCCTTTCGGCTCATCCGCCGGCAACGCTGCGGTCGCCGGCCGTGTGTTCACCCCGCCCGATCTGGCCGATGGGCGGGATTACTTGCCAATATCCGGACGCCGATGCTCGTAGCCCAGAGCCCGGTCTTCGTTGCTACTTGCCCTTCTTGGTGCCGTACTTCGAGCGGCCCTGCTTGCGGCCGTCGACGCCCAGGCTGTCCAGCGAGCCGCGGACGACGTGGTAGCGCACGCCGGGCAGATCGGGCACGCGGCCGCCCCGCACGAGCACGATCGAGTGCTCCTGCAGGTTGTGGCCCTCGCCACCGATGTACGCGGTCACCTCGCGGCCGTTGCTCAGCCGCACGCGGGCCACCTTGCGGAGGGCCGAGTTGGGCTTCTTGGGCGTCATCGTCTTGACGCTCAGGCACACGCCGCGACGCTGCGGGCAGCCCTCGATGTCGCGCACCTTCGACTTGACCTGCGGCGTGCGGCGGGGCTTGCGGCAGAGCTGGTTGATGGTCGGCATGCTGGCGTGCGTGTCCTGATTCCGGAGGTGTCTGGGCCCGGCCGAACGCTCCGGCGGGCCGCAACTGTAGCTCCCACCCCGCCTTCGCGTCTAGGGTGGCACCCATGACCGACCAGCCACCCCCCGGCGACGTGACCCTCCGAGGCTTCCAGCGCCTCATCCGCGACCGCTACTTCGAGACCGACAACGCCCGCGGCGTGCCGGGCACCTTCATGTGGCTCATCGAGGAGGTGGGCGAGCTGGCGACGGCCCTCCAGGAGTGCCAGCCCGGCCAGAATCCGACCGACGCCCAGCGGGCCAACCTGGCCGAGGAGTTCGCCGACGTGCTGGCCTGGCTGAGCACCCTGGCCAACATCGCCGGCGTCGACCTAGCCGACGCGACGGCCAAGTACACCGATCCCGGCCGCGTCGAGGGCGTGAAGCACTAGGTCGGAGGCGTGCTCAATACCGCGGCTCGCCGTAGGGCATCGACGCCGGCGTGGGGATCGACCGCGCCTGAGACGTCATCATGGGGTCCTGGCGGCCGAAGATCAGCGTGCGGATGAAATCCCCGTGCATCTCGGTCACGTCGGCGGCCTGCGGATGGCCCGTGTCGGCGCCGCCCATGTCGATGGCCTCGAAGCCGATCTGCGTCGCCAGATCCGCCACGACGCGGCGGGCGTCGGCGTTGCCGCCGGCGACGTAGGCCGCCACGCCGAAGCCGCGGAGCGTCTCGGCGTCGTGGGCGAAGATCTGCATCGCCATCGTGTTGAAGCACTTGACGACCTGCGCCTTCGGCACGTCGGCCTGGTTCTGCGCGTGCAGGGAGGGGAACAGCGGCCCGCCGGCGATGTCCCGCGGGAAGTCGCGGTTGTTCAGGTCGATGATGATCGTGCCCGCCAGCGGCTCGGTGCTCCGCAGGAACGAGCTGGGCACCTCTCGCACGGTGTGCAGGATGATCTCGGCGAACTCGGCCGCCTCGTCGTTGGTGCCGCCTCGCACGCCCCGGCCCAGCTCGTCGGCGATCGCGCGTGCCTTCTCGGCGTCGCGGGATCCGAGCATCACCTCGTGGCCGGCATCCGCCAGCGAGCCGCCGACGGCGCGGGCCATGTTTCCCGTACCAAGCGTGCCGATGCGCATGTGCCGTCCTCCAGTCGTGTGCCCGCGCCAGCCCCATGCTCGCCGAGGAGCTGGATGGCGGGAAGGCCACGCTAGCGCAGACTTGATCCAGGTATCGCGTGTGCGTTCGTTCAGGCCCGCCGGATTCACTTCGGCGAGGCCGTACCAGAGCGAGCGTCGCGGCCGGACGGCCGCGACGGAGCGCTCGAAGATGCTCTAGCGGGTGGCGTGCGACGCCTCGGCATCCTCGGGGGATCCCGCGTCGCGCTCGAGCAGCCGGTGGATCTCGATGACCAGGGTGTCGTCCTCGGGCGGGCCGTGCCGCCGGGCGTCGAGCTCGCCGACGACCCGCTTGGGCCATTCGCCCGGCCCGCAATCGGCGCCGGCGACCATGGACATCAGCCACTGGCGGCCGATGATGCGGCCCTCCTCGTTGCGGGCCTCCATCGCGCCATCGGTGTAGGCGATCAGCAGGTCGCCGGGGCCGAAGGGCCGGCTCTCGGCCTCGGCCAGGAAGTCGGCCGGTGCGCACGCGCCCAGCACCAGGGTGGTGCTGTGGAGCTCCTCGACCGTGCCGTCGACGCCGCGGAGGAACGCCGGCGGATGGCCCGCGCTGGCGTAGGTCAGCTCGCTGGTCACCGGATCGACCCGCATGCACACCGCCGACGCGTAGATCGAGTGCTGCGCGAGAGTCAGATGCACGTAGCGGTTCAATTGCGTGAGCACGCGGCCCGGTTCGGCGTTGGGCTCCTCGGCGAAGATCCGTTCCAGCTCGCCGTGCAGCCGGTTGACCGTCAGCGCCGCCGCGAGGCCGTGGCCCGTGACATCCAGCAGCACGCAGCTGGTGGGTATCCGCCCCTCGATGCCCGGCGACTCATGGAAGAACAGGAAGTCGCCGCCAATCTGCCGCATGGGCTGGTACAGGTAGCGGAAGCACAGGTCGCCGACGTCCCGCGGCTCGGGGAACAGGTCCTCGTGGATGCGCCGGGCGTCGGTCATCTCGCGGCGGACCTCGCCGTAGCGGTGCGCCAGGAACCGCATTTTGAAGGCCTTCATGCGGCTGCTGTGCTTGACGGCCGTCACCGCGAAGCCCGGGCCGAGGAACACCGGGAAGGTGGCGATCCACAGCCAGCTCCAGTTGGGCGGCAGGTTCTGCCACAGGAACACCACCAGGTGCAGCCCGGTCACGATCGCGACGGTGCGGAACACCTCCCGCGGCGACCACGGCAGGAAGACCGCGGCCATCAGGAACGCGAAGCCGAAGCTGATCATCGCCACCGGGAAGGCGATGTCGATGGGGATGAACACCTGCTCGAACAGGCTCTTGCACCCGAAGTAGATCAGCAGGATCCGCGTCAGCCGCAGCAGCGAGGGCTTCTCGGGACGGCTCCCCCGCACCCGCTGCAGCAGCCAGCCGTACACCGCCAAGTCGGCGACGGCCAGCAACGCCGTGAGCGCCACCATCCAGGTTCCCAGCGACGCGATCGCCTTCCAGCCGATCAGCGCCACCGAGTGCTCGATCACCCACAGCGCGAGCATCGTGCCGAGGAACCACAGGAACCGCTTGCGCAGCAGCCGTCCGGTCTCGGCCTCGAACTCGTGGGTGAACTCGCTGGTGAACGTGGGCTGGGCCATGGCGGTCTATCCGGCTCCCTCGCCCCGCGTCGCCCCGGGCTGCCACAGCACGTCGCCCGCCGGGTTGGCCACCCGCGCCATGACGAACAGCAGATCGCTCAGGCGGTTGAGGTACCGCACGACCTCGGCGTTGGTCGAGTCGGCGTGCCGCTCGACCGCGATGGTCGCCCCCCGCTCGGCCCGCCGCACGATGGTCCGCGCCAGGTGCAGCGCCGCCGCCGCCGGCGTGCCGCCGGGCAGCACGAAGCTCCGCAGCGGTTCGAGGTCGGCGTTCAGCCGATCGATGGCGCCCTCCAGCCGCTCGGTCTGGCTCGCCAGCACGCGGAGCCTGGGGTGCTCGAGGTCGCCCGCCCGCTCGGCGTCGTCGATGGGCACGCACAGGTCGGCCCCGCAGTCGAAGAGGTCGTGCTGGATCGACTCCAGCAGCGACGCCAGCTCACCGGCGGGACCGCCGGCGCCCCGGCAGGCCAGGATCGCCAGCCCGACGGCGGCGTTGGCCTCGTCGGTCGTGCCGTAGGCCTCGACGCGGACGTCGGCCTTGGCCACGCGGCTGCCGTCGCCCAGGCCGGTCGTGCCGCCGTCGCCCGAGCGGGTGTAGATCTTGTTGAGCTTGACCATCCAACCCCCAAGCAGCCCGTTCCCGGCACGAACCGGCCCCGCAGGATTCGGCGGGGTACGTGCGGGTGCGGCACGAATCGGTCCGGCCCGTCCGCGGCGGGCGCCGCCGGACACCATCGGTATCGGCGGGTTTCTCCCGGCTAGTCTACCGCCGATGTCCGCCGCACCGTTGCACGACGCAACAGCCCACGCACCTACGGATTCCGGGCACGCCCCCCTACGGGGCCTGACGCGTCGCTGGCGGCTGCCCCCCGAGAACTCCCTCGGAAATCGGCCCCCGGGATTGCTCGATCGCGTGCTGGCCGCCCGCCCGGCGCTACGCGAAGGCGACCTCGAGCCACGCCTGACGGCGATGCACGATCCCTCGGGCATCCCCGACCTCGATCGTGCCGCCGGGATGCTGCTGGCCGATCTTGCCGAGGGCCGCACGATTGCGATCTATGGCGACTACGACGTCGACGGCGCTACGGCGTCGGCCATCCTGCACCACGCCCTGAAGGGCCTCGATCCCGGAGCGCGGCTGCTGCACTACGTGCCGCATCGCACCCGCGAGGGCTATGGCCTGCACGCGCACGCGCTCGAGGAGCTGGCCTCGGAGGGAGCGCGGACGGTCGTCACCGTCGACTGCGGCATCACGGCCCGGGAGCCCGCACGCCGCGCACGCGAGCTGGGTCTCGCGCTCATCATCACCGACCACCACAACCCGCCCGCGCGGCTCGACGAGCTCCCGCCCGCCGACGCCGTCGTGCATCCACGGCGGCCGGACTCGGAGTATCCCTTTGAGCACCTGTGCGGCGCGGGCGTCGCATTCAAGCTGGCATGGCGTCTGGCAACGATGGCAGGCGGCGCGCGCGCCATGCCCGAGATGCGCCGGCTGCTGCTCGACCTGCTGCCGCTGGCCGCCCTGGGCACCGTGGCCGACGTCATGAAGCTCGTCGGCGAGAACCGCGCCATCGTGGCGCACGGGGTGGCGATGCTCCGCGGCACCCGCGTCCGCGGCCTCGCCGCGCTGGCCGAACGCTGCACGAAGCCCGGCGAGCCCATCCGCGCCAGCGATCTGGGCTTCCGGCTCGGCCCGCGGATCAACGCGCTGGGCCGCGTCGCCGATGCCGCCGCCGCCGTCGAACTGCTCACCACCGACGACGCCGCCCGCATCGAGCCCATCCTGGCCGAGATGGATCGCCTGAATGGCCAGCGGCAGGCGATCGAGAAGCGGATCGTCGAGGAGGCGGCCCGGCTCGCCGAGGACGCGGGCATGCATCGCGACGAACGCCGCGCCATCGTGCTCGCCCACGAGGACTGGCACCCCGGCGTCATCGGCATCGCCTGCTCGCGGCTCGTCGAGCGCTACGGCCGCCCGACCATCCTGCTGCAGCGCGACGGCGATATCTGCCGCGGCTCGGGCCGGTCCATCCCGGGGTTCAACCTGCACGCCGCGCTGGGCGAGTGCGGCGAGCACCTCCTGAGCTTCGGCGGGCACGATGCCGCCGCGGGGCTCGCGCTGGCCAGCGATCGCCTCGACGCGTTCGCGGACGCCTTCACGGCGGCCACCAACCGCGACATCGAGGTCGACGACCTCATGCCCACGCTCTCGATCGATGCCGAGGCGCAGCTGCCCGAACTCACCGTCGATGCGGTCGCGCAGCTCGATCGGCTCGCGCCCTTCGGCATGGGCAACCCGGCCCCGCGGGTCCTCGTCCGCGGCGTGCGCGTGGCCCAGCCCCCGACGCTCATGGGCGCCGGTGGCGGGCATCTCTCGATCGTGGTGGGGCAGGACGACGCGGCCGTCCGGCTCGTCGGCTGGAACTGGGGCCGCCACGCCGAGCGACTCCGCGCCGCGTCGCGGCTCGATGCCGTGCTGGTGCCGAAGGTCGAGACCTTCCGCGGCACGACGGCCGTGCGTGGCGAGATCGCCGACGCACGGCTCATCCCGTAGGGCGTCCTAGGGGTTGTCGGTCACCGAGGTGAAGGCCTCGGCCGGCTCGGCGTTGGGCCGCTCGGGCTCGGTCGCAAGCGCGTCGTCCTGCTGGCCGTCCAGCGCCGCGATCATCCGCTCGAGGCTCTGGTTATCCGGATCCAGCTCGAAGGCCCTCTGGAAGCTGGTGCGGGCCAGCCCCGGCATGTCGGCCTGCTGGGCGATCAGGCCCCGCAGGATCAGCGGCGACGGATCGCCCTCGCCCCGCTCGATGGCCAGGTCCAGGCTCGCCAGCGCCGCGTCCAGGTCGCCCGTGCTCCGCTGCTGGAGCGCCCGCAGCAGGTATCCCTCCGGGCGGGTGGGCGCCAGCGCGATCACGCGGGAGGCCGACCGGCGGACCCGCGACAGGTCCCGCAGGGTGTAGCACACGTGGCCCAGCTGGATCCACGCGTCCACGTCCTTCTCGCCGCCCGCGCTGTCGGTCAGCTCGATGAGGAGCTCGCGGGCCTCCACCGGGCGATCGACCTCGACGAGGCACCGCGCCCGCATGTGCTGCAGGTCGCGGCGATCCTCGAAGCCCTCGCGCTGCAGCAGCTCGGCCAGGTTGTACTCGGCCTCGGCGTAGCGGCCGGCGGCCAGCTCCGCGCGGGCCAGGTCCTCCTGCACGCCCGGCTCGTCGGGCGCCAGGAAGCGGGCTTCGGTGAACCACGCGGCGGCGGACTCGGACTCATTGCGCATCATCGCGATGTGTCCGAGCGTCTGCCGCACGCCCGCGCTGTGGCGGTACACCTCGAGGCGGTCCACGAGGTACGCCTCGGCGTCGTCGATGCGACCGATGTCGATCAGCATCTCGGCGGCCGCGACGGCGTAGATCGCCTTGGAGCTATCCAGCTCGGCGGCGGCCTGGTAGTGGCCCATCGCCTCCTCCTTCTCGCCAATGCGCTCGTTGGCAACGCCCAGGAAGTACTTGGCGTCGACGTCCTCGGGGCCGAGGATCTCGGCCTGCTGCAGCGACGCCATCGCCTCCTCGAAGTTGCCCAGCTCCATCATGATGCGGCCGCGGAGCACGTGCGACCGCACGACGCCGTCGTTGAGCGCCAGCGAGCGATCGATGTGGTCGAGGGCCTTATCGGGATCGCCCGACAGGAAGGCCTGCCGTGCCATGTCCCACTCGGTGCCGCTCTTCATCCCCGAGAGCCTGGCCTCGGCGAGGTTGCGGTTCTCGGCCGAGCCGCGGCTGCCCATGCAGCCGGTGAGCGCCACGCTGCCGGCCAGGCCGGCGGCGAAGAGCACGCGGGCGGCGAGCGTCATCGTGTTCGTGCGTCGGTGGTTGTGCATCGTCCTGCGTCCCTTGTGCCGCCCGAGGGCGTCCCCGTTGGGAGCGGGTGCCGCGGCGCCCGCTCGGTTGCTCCTGGCATCGGCCCGATGCGGGCCCAACTGCATCACTCTCCCGCCGCCAGCGGGGTTATCAGTCCTCGTCCCTAGTCGATGAGCGCCTCGGCGTCCGCATCGTCGATCGACGCCGGCTCCTTGACCCACGGCGTGGGCTCCATGAAGGCGTCCCGCGTCGTGCTCGGCGACCACTCGTACGTGCTGAAGCTCAGCGAGCCCAGCAGCGCCTTCGCCGCCGCGTCGTTGATCTCACGCTCGACCGGCTCGGCCTCGGGCAGCACCTCGCCGTCCTCCCCGAACACGCCCGAGAACGCCGGCATATCACCGTTGGCGCCCGCGTCGGCGTTGTTGCCCAAGCCGCCCTCGCCCAAGCCGCCGTTGCCAAAGTCGTCCTCGCCGAAGCCCTCGGGCCCGAAGTCGGTCGGGTCGTCGTCGAGCGTCATCGGCTCGTCGATGAGCGTCGATCCGCCGTCGGTCGTGGTCTCGGTCTCGGCCGGCTCGTCGGCCCCATCGGTAGCCGGCTCGCCGCCGAAGATGGACGCCAGGTCGGGGGTCGCCTCGTCCGCTGCGTCGTCCGCCGCGGGCGTCGTGTCAGTGGCCGATGCGAGCTCATCGCCTTCGGTCTGGTCGACCGGATCGGTGGATTCGTCGTCGCGCGCCGCCTCGGCGAGGGCCTCGGCCTCGGCGGCCGCGAGCGCCTCGGCCTCGGCACGCTCGGCGGCGGCCATGGTGTCGAGCTGTTCCTGCGTGTAGACGTAGATGATCTTGCCGTCCTCGACGTAGCCCGCGCCGTTCATGCCCGTCAGGATGTCGAGCGCGTCGTAGAAGTCCATGTCGTAGAGCGTTGCCGTCACGTTGCCGGTCACCGCGCGATCGGCCACGATGTTCCGCCGCGACACGCGACCCAGGTCACGCAGCACGTCCTGCATGTCGGTGTTGCTCACCAGCACGTCGACGGTCTGCGCCTCGGCGTTGAAGAGGACGCCCTCGGTCGGCTCCTCGGCCTCGGCCATCGCCTCCTCGGCGATCTCCACGGGCTGCTCGCCCGCGTCGGCTCCCTCGACCGGGAGCGCGTCGGCCGCGCTCTCGATCTCGCTGTCGGCCAGCTGCGACACCCAGTCGGCGCCCTCGAAGGCCTCCTCGGCGCTCTCGGTCTGGCCGTCCGCGCCCTCGCGGGCATCGGCCAGTTCGGTCTCGTCGAGCGTCTCGGTATCGGCGGCGAGCGCCTCGGCCTCGGCGGCCTCCGGATCGATGTCGGCCTCCGCGAGCGAATCGTCCTCAAGCTCGGTCGCATCCTCGGTCGGATCCGAGGCGACCTCGTCCGACTCGTCGCCGTCCTCGGCCTCATCAGCCTCGTCCGAGATGTCCTCGCCGTCCGCCGGCTCGTCACCGTCGGTCGTGTCGCCTTCGGCCTCGTCGGCGTCGGGGATCTCGGTCAGCCCCAGCGGCGGGGTCGACACCTGGAGCGCGTCGCCGTCGTCCGCGGCCTCCTCGCTCTCGGTGATCTCGCCGTCGGCAAGAGCAACCTCGGTGTCGACCTCGTCACCCTCGATATCCTCGGTGATCTCGTCGGTCGACTCGGTCAGCTCCATCTCGAAGACGTCCTGGAGCATGCTCCGTTCGGGCCACGTCCGCACGTCGTTGCTGAGACGCTCGAGCAGCACCCGGGCCTGCGGCTGGTTGGGGCTCAGCGAGAGCGAACGCCGCACGCAGTAGATCGCCTTGTCGGTGTTGCCATCGGCGGCGTGCTGCTGCGCCTCGACGAGCAGACGCGAGGCCTGCTTGTCGCGGCTGAAGGGCAGCAGCCCCTCGCGGGTGCCGGTCACGGCGCCCTCGATGAGCGCCTTGGCGCGCTCGGCCGACTCGGAGATGACCTGGTCGTTGATGATCGACGGCGTGATCATGAAGATGATCTCCGCGCGGTCGACCGCGTCCTCCTGTCCGCGGAAGGCTGCCCCGATGAACGGCAGGTCGCCGATGTAGGGCACCTGCCGGCGGGTGTACTGCGTCCGCTCGCGGAACAGGCCGCCCAGCACGATGGTCTGCCCGTCGCGGACCATGACGTTGGCGGTCAGCTCGTTGGTCGTCTCGTCGGGGATGGTCACCGTCGAGCCGCCGGTATCGGTGGCGTCGCGGATGACGGCCTCGGAGACCTGGGGCTTGAGCTCCATGCGGATCAGCCCGTCGCGCGAGACGAACGGGCGGAAGTACAGCTGGGTACCGGTATCCAGGAACTCGACGGTCTGCGTCGTGCCCGTCTCGGTCGTCGTGCTGCTCAGGTAGCCGACGCGCTCGCCGACCAGCACGCGGGCGGGCTGGCGGTTGAGCGTCAGCACCTTGGGCCGCGCGATGATGGTCGTATCGGTGACCTCGTCCAGCACGCGGAGGAAGGCGGCGAAGTCGCCATCGACGTAGCCGAGCTTCAGCGTGCCGCCCTTGCTGGTCTGGCCCGCGGTGCTCGTGATGGCGCCGCCGGGCTGGTTGGCCTCGCCCGGCACCAGGATGGGCGTGCCGAACTCGTCCTCGCTGCGGCCCGAGATCAGCGTGTCGACGGCGTCCAGCGGGCCGCCCAGGAAGTCGCCGAAGTTCAGGCTGCCGATGATCGAGAAGTCCACACCGAAGGCGTTGGCCTCGTTGAGGGCCGCCTGCAGGATGGTGGCCTCGACCAGCACCTGGCTGGGCTTGGTGTCGATCTGCGTGAGGAGGTTGCGGATCTCCTCGATGTTGCTGTCGAAGTCGACCACCACGATGAACGACTCGGTTGCCAGGTCGTCGGCGCCCACCGGCGCGTTATCGGGGATCTGGAACGGAGCCGTCCGCCCCGGGGCCTTGATCTGGCCCGACTCGCTCAGCAGCGCCTGGGCGAACTCGGCGGCGTCGGTCGGGTTGAGGTAATCCAGCGGGATGACCGCCGACGAGCGCTTGCGGCTCGTATCGATGATCCGCTGGATCTCCTCGGCCGTGTACACATAGATGAAGTTGCCTTCCTCGATGTAGCCGAAGCCGTTGACGTGCAGGATGGCGTCGAGTGCCTCGTAGAAGGTCACGCCGTAGAGCGTGGCCGTCACGGTGGCCGACACACTGTTGCTGGCGACGATGTTCCGCTGGCTCTGGATCGAGAGCAGCTGGAGCACGTCGGCCAGGTCCTCGTCGACGACGTGCAGGTCGACGATCAGGTGCTCGTCGACGGTGATCTCACCGTTGTTGGGCAACGCGGCCTCGTCGCTAGGTGTGGCCTCGGTGCCGACCGCCGTCATCTGCGGGGTCTTCTCGATCGAGAAGGCGTCGCCGGCCTGGGCCAGCGTCACCGGAGTATGCCCCGCTGCGCCAAGGGCGGCGGCCGAAGCCGTCGTCAGCGACAGGTTCGAGGCGAGCGCGTTCGGCTTCGTGCTGCGAGCGGTCATTGTTGTAATCCCTCTGTCCGCGGTGCCCCGCGAGAGGCTCGATGGCGGCCGACCACCGGCGCGCCCAACGAGGCATCCCGCGGTATTCCTCGGCCCGTCAATCCGCCATCTCGCTCGTTGGCTGCGCGATCCGCGCAATGCGGTCGCCCTACGACGGCCGGGCAAGGCCGAGCGCCTGGTCGGGGCGTGCGGGCTGTGAGGGTGCGGCGCCGCCGCTAGCGGCCGCCGGGGGCCGCCGCGTCCGGATCACGCGCCTCCGGCGCATCGGACGCGCCATCGGTGCGCTCGGCGGCCGCGTTCTCGGGCTCGGCGTAGGCCATCCGGGGCACATCGGTCACGATGCGGAGCCGCAGCCAGATGAGGGCCGTGAACAGCAGCAGCGCCAGCGCGATCGAGAACCCGCCCCGGCCGAAGACGACCGAGAAGGTGCTCCGCTGCTGCCGTGCCCGAGTGCTCCGCATGCGTGCGTCGACGCCTCCCGGTCTCTATGTCGGCATCGCCGGTGGGGGGGCGTGAGGGCCTATTCGCGCTCGACGGTGACGCGGCCGGTGTAGGGCTCGACCATGATCACGAAGGTCTGGCCCGAGGCGTCGCGGATGCGGATCTCGCCGCCCGCACCGGGCCGATCGCCCGCGGCGGTCTCGACCGGGCCACCCAGCTCGTCGAAGATCAGGACGTTGTCGCCGTCGAAGTCGACGTCGATGATCGCCGCCCCGTTGGTCTGCTGGTTGTCCCAGATCACGTCGTAGCGTTCGTCGGGCCGGGTGCGGTCGAAGAGCGCGTCGGTCTCGGGGTCGATCGTCGCCCCGCGGACCTCGCAGACCACGTAGCGGCCCTCGCCCTCGAAGAAGACGACGGCCCGCCGCGCCTGGTAGGCCACCGCGTCGGACTGCGCAAAGGTGATGTCGGCCACGACCTCGCGGACCGCCGACTGCACCCGCAGGTTGCCCGCCGATCCCATCGCCGGAACCACCAGGGCCGCGGCGATGCCGAGCACCGTCACGACGACGAGCACCTCGACCAGCGTGTAGGCAGAGCGTTGGCGACGCATCGCGTCCTCCGATCGTGTGCGCCCGCGTGGGCTACTTGGGCAGCGGGGCGTCCTGAGCGCTGAAGCCGCCGGCCCACACCTCGCCCACCGCCGCGTCGAAGATCCAGCCGTGGTCGGTCTGGAAGGCCGTGTCGGCCGAGTCCCGCAGGATGATCACGCCGCGGTTGCCGCCGCCGACGTAGGCATTAATGGGCGCCGACATCAGGTAGTCGCCGCTGGTGCCGACGATCTGGCCCCACGTGCCGTCGCCGGCCTGAACCTCGGGGAAGGCATCATTGCGCGCCTCGTAGGCCACCACGTGCCGCCGGATCTTGCCCAGGTCGTAGAGCGTCGCGCTGATCTGCGATTCGGTCTGCGCGCCGACCATCTGCGGCACGATGATCGCGGCCAGTATTCCGAGGATCACCACCACGATGAGGATCTCGACGAGCGTGAATGCTCTGGGGCGGATGGCTGCCATGGCTGCGTGCTCCCTCCGGGCGGTCCCGCACACACGAAGAAAGCCCGGCCGGGGCTTCCACCCAGGCCGGGCGAATGTTCAAGACGCGATTACGGGATCCATTCCTGGTTGACCTCGTCGAAGCCGTTCATCCAGATGGAGCCGGTGGCGGCGTCGTAGATCCAGCCATCGTCACCCGCGGCGACCGAGCTGGTCGGAGCGGCGGTGCCGGCGGCGAGCGTCGACGTGCCGGTGCGGGGGTTGACCGGAGCGGCCCGGAGGTAGTCCGGGTTGACAACGCCGTCCCACGGCTCGTCACCGGCGACCTCCTCGACGAAGATGTCGGCGATGGCCGGAGCCGTGCCGTTGTTCCGCACGCGGAACAGCTCGATCTGGTTGCGCACCGTCGACAGCTGGCTGGCGGCGCTGCTGGACTGCGCCTCCTCGCTGGCGTTGGTGAACTGCGGAATAACGATCGCGGCCAGGATGCCCAGGATCACCACAACGATCAGGATCTCGACCAGCGTAAACGCCTTGCGAACTCGTGCGCGCATCATGCGTGCCCTCCTCGGGTACCCGCCGCCCGCGTTGCAGCCGAACCTGCTCGGCAGCACGTCGTCACGCTCGCGCGGGCGACCTCCTCGAAACCGGGTTGCCACAACGGCAAGCCCGTGCCGAGAGCATCGGATCCACCCGACGAGGTTCGGCGTGCAACCACAAAAGACAACAGCCCCGCGGGGGGGCTGTAGCGGATGTGTGTGCTGGGGGAGGCCCGGCCGCCGCCCCGAAGCGGGGATGCGGCGGTTATGGGCGTTCCGCTAGCCGCGGGCGTCGAGGATCAGGCCCGCTAGGTCGCCCGTCGGCACGCCCAGGGCGCCCAGCAGGCTGGCGGCGGCGATCGCCTCGGCGTCCGCGCCGGTGCGGGCGATCTGCAGCAGACGCTGCACCTGCCGATCGAGCAACTGGTTATCGAACCGACGCGCCGAGTCGGCCGCGTGCCCGAGCAGCGCGATCCGCTGCGCGCCCTGCGCCTGCAGCGCCCGATCGAAGATCGCCCGCTGCGCGTCGGCGTTATCGAACCAGGACAGCAGCTCCGCCAGCGGCAGCTCGAACTCGCCCGAGTCCTCCTGCAACGCGCGGATCAGCTGGCTCGCGGCGTCCTCCGCCACGATCACCCCGTTATCGGAGATCGCCAGCTCCAGCAGCGCCGCAATGGAGCGCGACGCATAGATGGATGCCTCCTCGGCCGAGATCGGCCCGCCCAGCGTCCGCTCGACGAGATCGTCGATGCTCGCCTGCATCTCGTCGCTGCGGATGCCCGCCGGCCGCAACGCGATGGTCCGGTCGGCGCCGTATCGCCGCCGCAGTTCGGTCTCGTCGCCCGCGTCCGAGAGCACCAGCAGCGGGGCGGCCATCAGCCGCGTCGTCGACCGCAGCTGGGTGACCAGGCCCACGGTCTGGTCGAGCGGAAGGCTCGAGACCACCAGGTCGACGCTCGGGGCGGCCGAATACTCCTGGCTGAGCGCATCCAGCGAGCCGGCGAAGGGCGCCACGTCGTAGCCCATGCCGTCCAGCATGCGGGCCAGACCTCGATAGACCTCCTCGTCGGCGGCCACCACCAGGGCGTACCGCGTCGTTGCGCCGCGGACCGAGGACGCCAGCGTCGGCGCGATCACATCGGCCCGCTCGAAGGGCGTCCGCGGCTGCGCCGAGGCGAACGCCAGCGCCGCTTCGTACTGCACCCGCCGGTTGGGATAGGTCAGCGCCTCCACCATCGGCTGGGCCGACCCGGCGCTGCCCGCCCACAGGTCGCTGCCGCCCGCCGTGCGGGAGACGGCCTCGATCGATCGGCGGGCAAGCTGCGTGTTGCTGGTCCGCAGCGCCCGGCCCAGCACGCTCTGGGCGATGGTCGAGCCCGACGCCACCGCGTAGTACATGGGCTCGCGCAGGCCGAGGTCCATCGCGTCGCCGTCCGCCCGCTCGATGTCCAGCCGCAGGTACGACGCGACCCACAGCGCCAGCGCGGTGCGGTTGGGCTCGCGGACCAGCTCGAGCGAGTCCTCGCTCAGCCGCATCGCCATCAGCTCGTGGAAGACCTGCGACGGCACCGCATCGAAGACCAGGCCGCCGACCTCGGGCTGGTAGCTCCAGACCAACTGGTTGGGCTCGCCCGGGAAGCTCGTGACGCCGGCGTCCTCGCGGGAGTAGTTCTCGGCGACCCGCACGTACCACTCGTGGGCCGTCGCCGACTGCTCGCCGGTGATGGCGTCGATCGCGCGGGCCGCTGCGGCGCGAACGTCCTCGTTGTCGCTGGCCCGCTGCACCTCGGCCAGGAACGGGACCGCGGTATCGAAGCCGATCTGCCCGAGCAGGTCGGCGATGACCCGCTGCGATCGGGGCGCCGCCTCGCGGAGCGCCACGCTCAGGGGCAGCACCGCCTGCTGCCGCATGTCGACCAGCACCGCCCGAACCTCCCGCACCAGGGCGGAGTCCTGGCCGTCCTCGATCACGCGGAGCAGCTGCGGCACGGCGTACTCGCCCGCCGCCAGCAGCCGCTCCTTGGCGATCAGCCGCCCGCGGAGCGGGCCGGTCAGCAGCGCGATGCTCTCGGCGATCTGCTGCGGATCGCGGACCCGCTGCAGCTTGCCCTCCTCGAACAGCCGCCGCAGGTCGGCCGCCACGGTCTCGGCCACGCCCGAGCGGATGGCCTCGCCCACCGCGCGGTCGAAGCGGTCGGCCAGCCCCGCGGTCTCGATCAGGTCGACGAAGGCCTGCGGGTCCACGCCCCGCTCCAGCAACTGCTGGCCGTAGTCGGCCGCCACGTCGTCGCGATCAATAAAGGTGAAGTGGATGAACTCCTCGAGCACCTGGCGGTCGGTCAGCCGCGTGGGGTCGTCCTGGGCCAGCGTGGGGGAGGCGAACGCCAGCACGAGGCCGCCGACGAGCACGGGCAGGATGGATCGCGAGAGCTGGGGCACGAGCGGCACTCCTCAGGCAGGTTGCGGCGGTCCACTTTTTTGGCCGCACGCGGGGCGCACGAGTCGGCACGCACCCCGCACGCCGCCCGAGATGGCGACGACCGGCGGGACGCGGCCGGCAGGATAGCCCGACGCGGGCCCGACCGACAGCACGCCCGCCACCACCGAGGCGGGCGTGGCAAACCCTACGTCCGAGACGCCGCGGGGATGCATCAGGCGGCCCCCGGCGGACGGCTAGGCCCCGCTCGGGCGACGCCCAGGTGGCGCGTAGGCATCGCTCCCGCGCAGTGGTTCCGGGCCCCCGGGCGCGGGCTCGCCCCACGTCCCACAACACCCCGTGTGTCCAGATAGTGCTGCTGATAAGGGCGGATGCGTCCGGTTAACCCTCATTGAAGCTTGAACTTACGGCGTGTTCCCAACCAACGGATCAAGCGCCCGCTCGGCGCGGCCGATCCGCCTTGCACCGGATGGAGACGGGTGCCCGTGGCGCCCGGAGGGATGCGAGGTGCTCGATGCCGATCGATAAGGACGTGCTCACGACCGGCGAGGTGGCGGCGATCTGCAAGGTCGCCCCAAGGACCGTGTCCAAGTGGTTCGATTCCGGGGCCCTGCCCGGTTATCGGATTCCGGGCTCCAAGGACCGCCGCATCCCCCTGGCCTCGCTCATCGACTTCATGCGACGCCACCGCATGCCCCTCGACGGCCTGCAGACCGGCAGCACCCGCGTGCTCATCGTCGACGGCGACCCCGCCGTGCTCGACGCGCTGGGCCAGATCCTCTCCGAGCAAACCGACTACGAGGTCCTGGCCGCCCAGTCGAGCTTCGAGGCCGGCATGCTCTGCGAGAAGAACCGCCCGCACGTCCTGCTCGTTGATCTGCACCTGGGCGACGGCGACGCCCAGCAGCTGCTGGGCATGGTCCGCGGCAACGACCAGCTCGCGATGACCCGCGTCGTCGCCATGAGCGGCAAGCTGACCGATGGTCAGGCCCAGGCCCTCCAGAACCAGGGCTTCGACGGCTTCCTCAAGAAGCCCTTCCCCGCCCGCGAGGCGCTGCGGGCGATCGAGTCGGTCGCCAGCGTCGCTGCCTAGGGGTGGTGGCCTAGAGCGCCGCGAGGGCGGCGGCGGCGACGTCCCGCGCGGCGGCTAGGTCCCGCCGATCGATCATCTCGGTCACCGTGTGGATGTACCGCGTCCCGCACACGATGCCGATGGCCTTGGCGCCGGCGGCCGCCTGCTGCGCCGCGGCGCCGTCCTGCCCGCCCCGCGCCAGGATCGTCCGCTGGTAGGGGATCCGCTTCTTCTTGGCGATGCCCTCGATGGCCTCGGCCAGCTCGTGGTCGGCGATGAAGCTGCTGTCCTGCAGGTGCAAGCCGAAGCCCTTGCCCTGGGTGTTCACGGCCTCGGGTTCGGGTACGCCCGGCGTGTCGCACGACAGGCTGACGTCGATGCCCAGGCCGATATCGGGCTGCACCGCGTACGACGCCGTCTTGGCGCCCCGCAGGCCGACCTCCTCCTGCGTCGTAAACGCGACCACGATCTCGCAGCCGTGCCCAGAGCCGCTCTTGTGCAGCTTGCGGACGGCCTCGATGCCAAGCCAGCACGCAAAGCGGTTGTCCAGCGCCTTGCTGACGACCTTGGTGCCGATCTCGATCAGCGGCTCGTCCATCACCACGTAGTCGCCGATGCGGACCTTGGCCTTCACCTCGTCGGCGGGCATGCCGGTATCGACGAAGAACTCCTTGACCTCGGGCACCTTGTTGCGGTCCTCGGCCGACGCGATGTGCACGGGCCGCCCGCCGGGGTTCATCACGGCCTTGAGGTCGCCCGAGCCCGTGCATACCAGCACCCGGCGGCTGAAGAGGTTCCGCGTATCGAAGCCGCCCGCGGGGTTCAGGCGGAGGAAGCCCTTGTCGTCGATGTGGCTGACGTAGAAGCCGATCTCGTCCATGTGCGAGAGCAGCATGACCCGCCGCGTGCCGCCCACCCGGCCCGCGACGGCCTTCTTCTTGGTCGTCTTCTTCTTGCTGCCGCCCTTGGGTCGCGGGTTGCGAGTGCAGATCAGCGAGCCAAGCGCATCCACGCGGGTCTCGTCGAAGAGCCCGTCGATCTCATCCTCGATGACCGCACGGACCCGCTCCTCCCGCCCGGGCACGCCCGGGGTCTCGCACAGCCGCTTCAGCAGATCGATGTTCAGGTCGTCCTTCACGCCGGGCTCCTCTCGGTGGTGGGTCGGGGCGGCAGTGTACGGGGGCGACCCAAGCCGCCGGTCGGCCGGAGGGGGCGGTCGTAGACTCCGCCATGGCCGCCCGCACGCCCATGGCCGATCTCTACGAGCGGGTCGCCGCCACCCTCCAGCCCTACGGATCGGCGGAGCGCGGGCTGCTCGTGCCGATGGCCTTCGGCGAGGTCGAGCTGGAGTACGCCGCGCTGCGTCGCGGCTGCGTCGTGGTCGATCTGCCCCATCACGGCACGCTCTCGATCACCGGCGGCGACCGCATCGACTTCCTCAACAACGTGGTCACCCAGGAGCTCAAGGGCCTGCAGCCCTACGCGACCACGCGGTCCTTCTGGCTCAACCGCAAGGGCCGCATCGACGCCGACCTGCGGCTCTGCGAGCTGGGCGACCGCATGCTCGTCGACGTCGACGCGCTCGTTGCATCCGACACATCGGCGAGCCTGGGCGAATTCGTCTTCGCCGAGGACGTGGCTATCGAGGACGCCAGCGACCACCTGCACCGGATGGCGCTGCACGGCCCCCGGGCCTCGGCATTGCTGGAGGCCGCCGCCGATACCGATCAGGCCGTCGCGATGCCCGATGGCGTGGCGATCGACCTGGCCATCCGGGGCGTGCGGGTGCTGGTCGAGCGCGAGGACGCCACCGGCGAGCCGGGCTTCGTGCTCACCGTGCCGGCCGACGATGCCGCCGTCGTCTACCGCCACCTCTTCGAGGCCGGCGGCGGGGGCTTCGAGCAGGCGGCCTCCGGCTTCGACCCCGCCACCGCCGACGATGCACGCAACGACCACGCCTTCGGCCTCCGCCCCGCGGGCTGGATGGCGTACAACATCGCCCGCATCGAGGCCGGCTGGCCGCTCTTCCAGATCGACTTCGATACCGAGTCGCTGCCCGCCGAGACCGCCGTGCTCCGCGACCGGGTCTCGTTCACCAAGGGCTGCTACCTGGGGCAGGAAGTCGTCGCCCGCATGGACGCCCTCGGCAAGCCCAAGCAACTGCTCGTCGCGCTGCACCCCGAGCCCGGCGCCGAGCCGCACCTGCCCATCGAGGGCGCCGAGGTGCTGCGGCCCGACGAGCCGGACGGCAAGCCCGTGGGCACCGTGACCAGCTCGACCGTCAGCCCGATGCTCGGGGCGCGGCCGATCTGCTTCGCCAAGGTCCGCACGGCCCACGCGACCGAGGGCGGCGCGCTGCTCATCCGCGTGGACGGCGTGCTCGCACCCTTCGTGGTCCAGCCGCGGCTGCGGTCCTGGCCCATGGAGGCCTAGCGGCGTTCCCGTGTCCTCACGGGAGCTCTTCGGAGCTAGATCACGTCGCGGATCTCGGCCCGTACGCCCCGCATGACCGCCAGGCCAAGGAGCGTCGCCGCTAGGCCCCAGCCCAGCCCCGCGGCCCAGAGCCACGGGTCGGGCATCTTGTGCTGGATGACCAGCTGCCGCGTCGCCTCGAGCGCCGGATACACCGGGTTGAAGGGCAGCACCCCCTGGAGGCCCTCGGGCAGGATGTCGCGGACGTAGATGATCGGGTAGGACCAGAAGCCCACCATGAGCAGCACGTTGACGATCTCGCCGACGTCGCGGATGAACGGGAAGATCGACGCGGTGATGAGCGCACAGCCGAAGCCCAGCAGCAGCAGCATGGCGAAGGGCAGCGGCAGCAGCAGCCAGTGCCAGGTGGGCGTGAACCCGATGATGGTCGCCACGATGGCGAGCAGCGCGTAGCTGATCACCAGCCCGATGGCCGCCGCGACGACGACCTGCGCGACGAACACGCTCTCGGGGATGGGCATCTTGCGGAGGTACTGCGCGTTGCTGATGAGCGCCCGCGTGCCGCGGCTGATGCACTCGCCGAAGGCCAGCCAGGGCAGCAGTGCGCTGCACAGGAAGATGGCGTAGGGCGCCTCGTCGCGCAGCTCGCGGGACATGATCTGCGAGAACACGACCGAGTAGATCGCGATGCGGCTCAGCGGATCCAGCAGGTTCCACAGGGCGCCGGCCCCCGCGCCCGCGTAGCGGTGCCGCACGTCCGCGATCGCCGTCCGCCAGATGTACCCGCTGTGGCGGAAGAAGTTCATGGCTCGACGGTACGCGGCCGGCCCGCATCGGCGTGGGCCGCGGGCCGTGCGTCGCCGCACTCGGGGCACACGCCCGCCGTGATGGCGGCCAGGTCGTAGCCGCAGCCGAAGCACGCCGGCCGGCGGACGCAGCGCCGCGTCTCGCGGCCGATGAGCAGGAAGTCGACCGTAAACCCGGCTGCGGCGCCCAGCACCAGCGCCAGCCCGGGGCCGAAGGCGAGGCCGATCACCATCGGAGCCACCGTGACGCCGAAGGGCCCGAGCGTCTCCTCGCTCTGGACGCTGCCGTCGGGGTGGAACGTCGTCGTGGTCTCGTAGACACGCGTGATGGACGTGACGAGCAGCATCCACCCCAGCGTGGCGGCGATCTGGACGGCGATGACCATCGCGATGGCCGCGGGATGCCGGCGGCGGACCACCCGCACGAGCCCGCGGGCCTGGCCGATCCCGACGCCGAGTTCTCGAGATACCGCCAGCGGCGGGCGCACCGCCCACAACGCGGCACCCGTGCGGGGCGTCGGCGTCTCCTGGCGTGTCTCGGTGTCGGGCTGTGCCATCACCGGCTGGCGGGAAGTGGAGCGGACCGGATTCGAACCGACGACCTCATCATTGCGAACGATGCGCTCTACCAGCTGAGCTACCGCCCCATGTCCGGTCGCGATGCCGGAGGGAGCGAGTATAGCCGCCGGAGGCGATCTGCTCGTCCGCGCCACGCAAGTCGCGGCGGCCGCGGGGCCGCTTCGAGAGTTCGCTCCGGCGATGCCGGGACTCCCTCCGGCGGGTCCACCACAAGGCCCTGGGCACATCGTGGACCATACTCGGGATTCCGGCCTGGTGCGGCGGCCCTTCTTCGCCCGCTTCGATGGCCAAGCGTGCGGCCCGCGGACGAGGACCGGTCGATAGAGAGATCAGTTGATGTAGAACAGGCTCCAGATCAGGTCGTCACCGAAGGCCCGCTCCATGTCCGCCCACAGCCTCTCGCGAGTGAAGGGCGTCTCGGGCGTGGCGTCTTCCAGGTAGGGGGCGGCGGCCGACCCCTGGACCCAGTAGAACAGGTCGAAATCGCGGGGCTCGTCGAGCGCCCGCCGCAGGTTGATGCCACGCGTGCCGTCGCCTCGCCAGAAGCGCACGAGCGCCCGCCCCTCGAGCACCGCCTCGAGCTCGTCGAGCAGGTCGAGCCACATCGCGACGCGCTGCTCGGTGATGCGGACCTGCGACAGCGCCGACGACTGGTGCGGGGCGGGCAGCCACTCGCGGTCGTTGTCGGTCTCGGCCTTGGCGGCCGCCCACATCGCGCGGCTGTGCCCGATGGCCTCGAGCAGGTGCGTCCGGGCCCGGCGCGTTCGGGCGGCGCCGTCGCCCTCGGCCAGCGGGAATCGCAGGCTGCCGACGAAGGCCGCCACGTCGCCGAAGTCGACCTGCGTGCCCGTGAAGTCGAGAGGCCGCTTTTGCTGCAGGAAGGGGTAGTCCGATGCGACGTTCGGGAAGAAGAGGTGCCCGCAGCGGTGGAACATGTCGCGGTTGTCGTAGGCCAGCAGCATCTCGCCGGCCGCCATCATCACGTGGCAATAGGCCCGCATCCAGTGCACGTCGGCCGCATCGATGCCCAGCACGAAGCTGTCCTGCCCCTCCGGCAGGCGCACGCCTCCCCGGAACAGCGCCGCGAAGGCGCTGGCGGGCTCCTCGCGGGGCGAGCACACGCCGTCGCCGTTGAGATCCATCGGCAGCTGCGCAAGATCGATAGTCAGCTTCGGGTCGCCGTCGAGATCGACCGTGGCGAGGTCCGCGTCGGCGGCCCGCAGGTCGTCGATCCATCGCTGGATCATCGCCCGCACGTCGTCCGCCGAGATGCGCTCCGGCTCGGGGTTCTGCGCGATCTGCATCACCTGCCGCGCGAACAGGAAGGAGGCGGTCCGCAGCGGCTCGCCCGCGCCGTAGCGGTGCAGCGTCTGCACCACCCGCTCGCCGCCGCGGAAGAAGCGGGCCATGCCCAGCGCGAGCCGCGCCCGGCCCGGGTCGGCGTCGGCGAGGTCCTCGAGGGTGCCGATGGCGGTCGAGAGGGTCGCGCCGTTGGCCGTCAGCGCCCGCACCACGGGGTCGGACGCCTGGGCGTCCGTCGCGGGGGATGCATAACAAGCCAGTGGCAGGAGCAGAGTGGAAAGCAGCATCGAGAGAAGCGGGGTGCGCATGGGCATCTCCTTCGGCATATCGCTGTACGCTAATGCAGCCGGCGGATCCTCGCAAGGCCTTTTGTGGATCGGTTGCCGCGCGACCGTCCCGGACCGCGACCAATCCGGCGGCTACGCCAGGGCGAGCATCGCCGCCGCCATGGCCGCCATGGTCAGGTCCTCGATGAGCGTCACCGTGGTCATCGGCAGGTTGAGCGCCGTGCCGAGGCACGCGCAGCGGATGCGGCGGCCGCCCCGCAGCGCCCGCAGCACGCCGGCCGCGCCCACAAGCATCAGCACGAGCGTGGCGATGTTGGTCGCGACCGGCGCGAACGCCAGCAGGTAGGCGATGCCGAGCCCCAGCTCGACGAACGGATACGCGTATGCCCACGCGGGCACGTACGTCGCCGGTATGTCGTACCGCCGGTAGGCGGACGCGAAGCCGCGCAGATCGAGCAGCTTGAAGAACGAGAACACCAGGAAGAAGCCCGCCATGAAGTGCCGCATCATCGCCTCGATCGACCACGCACCGGTGGCGCCGGCGATGAGCACGGTGGCGCCAGCGATGTAGCCGACGATCAGGAAGAGCGGGTACAGGCTCTCGGCCGGCTCGGCGGCCGCGGCTTGGTCGCCGGCCGCCGATGGCTCGCGGGGTTCATCGACCTCCCGCAGCTCGGTGATTGCGTACGCACCGGCCCCAGCGACGGCCCGGTCGACCGCATCGCGCTCGAGCGCATCGTCCGCCACGATGACCGCGCTGCCGGCCTCGGGGTCCACCCGCACGCTCCGGACGCCCGGTAGCGTCTCGACGGCGTCGCGGATCCTCGTCGCGCAGCCGCCGCAGTGCATGCCGCGGATCGAAGCCTCGTGCGTCCTCAAGTCGAGCCCTCCCAGATCGCGAACACATTCTATCGTGCGTGGTTCCGGGGTCCGGCTAGAGTCGGCGGACGCAAGGGAGCACGGCCATGAACGAGCGGACGGATGGTGGCGTATCGCGGCGCGGGTTCCTGCTCGGAGCCGGCGCCGCGCTGGCGGCAGCCGGCAGCGGCCGGGCGTTGGCCGGCGGTGCCGGGCAGCAGGCCTCGCGGGCGGGCAACGATGCCGGCGTGGACGATCCGCCGTTCGACTATCGCCTGCCCTACACCAGCCAGCGGATGCCCGTGCTGGCGCGCAATTGCGTGGCGACCAGCCAGCCGCTGGCGGCGCAGGCCGGCCTCGAGATGCTCCGCATCGGGGGCAACGCCGCGGACGCCGCCGTGGCAACCGCGGCCGCTCTCACCGTCGTCGAGCCCACGGCCAACGGCATCGGCGGCGACAACTTCGCGCTCCTGTGGATGAAGGACGGCAACGGCAACGCCAGGCTGCACGGCCTCAATGCCTCGGGCCGCGCACCGAAGGGGCTGAAGCGATCGGACTACGAGGGTCTGGAGAGCATCCCGCTCTACGGCTGGGAGGCGGTGACCACGCCCGGCGCCGTCTCGGGCTGGGTGGCCGTGAATGACAGGTTCGGCGCGCTCCCGCTCGAGCGTGTGCTCGAGCCGGCCATCCGCTACGCGAGGGAGGGCTATCTCGTCTCGCCCGGCGTCGCCGCGGGGTGGGGTTCCTCGGCGCGGCGGTACCGCGGCGCGGCGAAGTTCGGGGGCTGGCAGCAGACCTTCGCCCCCGGCGGCCGCGCCCCCAGGCCCGGCCAGCTCGCCACGCTGCCGGGGCACGCCCGTGCGCTCGAACTCATCGCCAGCACCAAGGGCCGAGCCTTCTACGAGGGCGAGATCGCGCAGGCGATCGAGGCGGCCGCCCGCGAGCACGGCGGTGCGTTACGAGCGCAGGACCTCGCGGACCATCAGGCCGACTGGGTCGACCCCATCGCGATCGACTATCGCGGCTGGCGCTTGCACGAGATCCCGCCGAACGGCCAGGGCCTGACGGCGCTGCTCGCGCTCGGCATCGCACGGCACTTCGACCTGGCGGGCATGGACGTCGACAGCGCCGCGTGGCTGCACCTGCAGATCGAGGCGATGAAGCTGGCCTTCGCCGATGCGCACCGCTACATCGCCGATCCGGCGCACATGGACGTCGATGTGGCGTCGCTGCTCGACGCGGGCTATCTCGAGCAGCGCGCCAAGCGTGTCGATCCCAGCAAGGCGACGCTGTTCGACTACGGCGAGCCCAAGCCCGGCGGCACCGTGCTGCTGACGACCGCCGACGCCGACGGCAACATGGTCAGCTTCATCCAGAGCAACTACACGGGCTTCGGCTCGGGCATGGTCGTTCCCGAGTACGGCATCGCGCTGCACAACCGCGGTGGCAACTTCACGCTCGAGCCGGGCCATCCCAATGAGATCGGCCCCGGCAAGCGGCCATACCACACCATCATCCCGGGCTTCGTCACCATGAACAGTGAGCCGAGCATGGCCTTCGGCGTCATGGGCGGCTTCATGCAGCCCCAGGGGCACGCCCAGGTCGTCGTGCGGATGGTCGACCACGGGCAGAACCCCCAGGCCGTGCTCGACGCGCCCCGCTGGCAGGTCGACCGCCAGAACCGCGTGCTCATCGAGCCGGGCTTCGACGACGCGGTGTACGAGCAGCTGGAATCGATGGGCCACCGGCTGGCGCCCCGCCGCGGCCGCAGCGCCACGTTCGGGCGGGGCCAGATCATCTACCGCCTGGAGGATGGCTACGTCGCCGCGAGCGACCTGCGTGCGGACGGCCAGGCGGTGGGGTACTAGATCAGTACGTCTTCCGCAGCCGCGCCGACGGGATGCCCAGCTGGTCGCGGTACTTCGCGACGGTCCGCCTCGCGATCTCGACGCCGCGCTTCTTGAGTTCGCGGACGATGGCCTCGTCGCTCAGCGGCTTGGCCTTGTCTTCCTTCTCGACGACGTCGGAGAGGGCGGCCTTGATGGCGTCCCAGCTCACGTCGTCGCCCTGGTCGTTCTGCGTGCCGCCGGTGAAGAAGCGGCGGAGGGGCACGACGCCCCGGGGCGTCTGCAGGTGCTTGTCCGACACCGCGCGCGAGACGGTGGCGACGTGGATGCCCAGCTGCTCGGCCACCTGCGTCATTGGCAGGGGCTTCAGGCTCTCCGGGCCGTAATCGAAGTAGTCCCGCTGGGCATCGAGCACGGCGTGGATGACACGGAGCAGGGTGTCCCGCCGCTGGCCGATGGCGTCGACGAGCCACTGTGCATTGCTGAGGTTCTTGCGGACGAAGTCGCGGCCTTGCTTGTCGAGCTCGCGGGTGCGGACCATCTCGGCGTACTCGCGGTTGATCCGCAGGTTCATCGTGCTGCGGTCGTTGAGGTAGGCGATGTAGCGGTCGTTGTCCTCGTCGAACTCCACGATGGCGTCGGGGATGATCGGCTCGCGGCGGTCGGGTGCCAGCCGCTTGCCCGGCGCGAGGCTCAGCCGGCGGAGCAGCTGCACGCCGCCCTTGATCTCGTCCATCGTCAGCGTGGTCTTGTCGGCGATCCGCGGCAGCCGATTGTTCATGAGGTCGTCGAGGTGGTCGGCCACCAGCCAGCGGGCCGCCTCGATCGCGTCGTCGGTCTGGTCGTCCTCGTTGAAGTCCGGGTCGTTCTGGACGGCGTCGAGCTGGAGCAGCAGGCACTCGCGGGCGTCCCGCGCCGCCACGCCGGCGGGCTCGAGCACGAGCTGGACTTCCTCCAGGACCCACGGCAATTGTTCGAGCAGTTTGACGCGGCCGCCGGTGAGTTCCGCGACGGGCTCGGGCGCACGCTCGGCGATCTCGTCAAGCGGCGTACGGACGTAGCCGTCCTCGTCGATGAACGAGATGAGGTACTCGCCGAGGGTCCGCAGTTCGCCGTCCATCTCCGCCAGCGACCACTGCTCCTGGAGCTGTTCGGATACGGATGCCTGCCGCGCCGGGGCGGCGGCCATCGCGTCCATCTTGCCGTCGCGCTCGCCGCTCAGCCGGCGGCTGGCGAGGTCCCGCGTGCCAAGGCCGGCGTCGCGGGGCAGCGTGGCGCCGTCGGCCGTGCCCTCGAAGGCGTTGTCGGCGGCGTCGGGCTGGTCGGCCTGGAAGCTATCGAGCCGCGCGAAGTCGTCGGCCGACCCGTTGTTGTCGCTGATCGCAAGCTCGCGATCGGGGCGATCGGTCTGGTCGGCATCGCGTCGGTCGCGGCCGTCGGTGGTCTTCTCGACCACCTCGAGCGCCATGTTGCTCTCGAGTTCCTCCTCGATGCGCTGCTCCAGATCGGCCAGCGGCATCTGCAGGATCTCCATCGATTGGATCACCCGGGGCGACAGCTTCATCTGCTGCCCGAGCCGCATGTGCTGGCTGGTATCGAAACGCATCCGTACGAGTCTAGTCGGTCGGCGAGCGGTCGCCGGTCCATCCATGCGGGGAGGACCGGTGGATGGCGCGGGCGGACCGGCCGGCTCGCCCGGCACGATCGGCATCACGCGTGCAACCGGCGCGCACTCGGTTGCGCGACCGGCCAGCGACCGCGGGCCGCCACGCACTCGCGCAGCGGCCCGCGGCTTCCGGGGTTCTCGTTGGCCGTGATCGAAGGCGGCTAGGGCTTGCGGGCCGAGATGGCCGCGCTCGTGATGAAGTCGGCTAGCGTGGCGCCCTCCGGCAGGCCGCCCGCTAGGCGGGCGTACAGCGGATCTTGCCAGGTCGACATCGCGTCGACGTAGTCCGTCCGGGCCTCGATGCGCACGTCGACCAGGCCGGCGGCCTCGGCATCGCGGCGGATGGCGTCCACCTCGACCGCCCCGGCGATGCAGCCGACGAGGGCCTCCGCGTCATTCTGCAGGTCGGCGGGCAGCGGGCGCAGCAGCGCGAGATCCGAGATCGCCACGCGGCCGCCCGGCGCCAGCACCCGGGCGATCTCCCGCCACGCCCGCGGCTTGTCGGGCACGAGGTTGAGCACGCAGTTGGAGATCACCGCGTCGACCGACGCGTCGCCCACCGGCAGGTGCTCGATCTCGCCCAGCCGGAACTCGACGTTGCCGAGCCCGGTCGATCGGCGGTAGGCGTCCAGGCCGCGGCGGGCCTTCGCGAGCATCTCGGGCGTCATGTCGACGCCGATGACCCGGCCGGCGGCACCGACCTTGGGGCCGGCCAGGAAGCAGTCGAACCCGCCGCCGCTGCCGAGATCGAGGACGGTCTCGCCCTCTCGCAGAGAGGCGATGACGTGCGGGTTGCCGCAGGACAGCCCCATGTTGGCCCCATCGGGCAGGCCGCGGACGTCGTCGGCGTCGTAGCCCACGGCAGCCGCGATCTGTTCGGGCGCCTGCGCATCACCGCCGCAGCAGCCGCCGGCGCAGCACGGTTCGGCCTCGGTCGCGGTCGCGATGGCGGCGTAGCCCCGGCGGACTTGATCGCGCATGTCATCGCCGGTGTCGCGTGGGTTCTTCTGCATCGGTGCTCCCGTGCTCCCCGGAGGTTGGTGGTGCGAGCAAGAAACGGAAACCGGATGCCGGGCTGCTAGCCGCGGGCCCGGGTCATGGCGTAGAGCATCTCGCGAGCGATCTGCGCGCACCGCTCGTCGTAGGTGGCGGCCTCGGCGGGCGTGTTGTCGGACACCTTGGGATCGACAAAGGGGATCGCGAAGCGGCCGGCGGCGCCATCGACGACCGGGCAGGCCTCGTCGGCGTCGTCGCAGACCATCACCGCGCCGAAGCCCCCATCGGGGTTGGGCGGTGCGTCGTAGGCCTTCGAGAAGCACGTCATCGCCGGCCGATCGTCGGCCATGCGGACGTGGTAGATCGGATTGCGAGCCTCGGTGGTCTTCTCGACGCGGAAGCCCGCCCGCTCGATGGCCGCCACGGCCCGCGGATTGAAGGCGGTGTCCTCGGTGCCGCCCGAGTAGGTGGTCACGCGGAGGCCAAGCATGTCGGCCGCCGCCTGCGCCCACAGCTGGCTCATGTGGCTCCGGCGGCTGTTGTGCGTGCAGACGAAGATGAGGTCCACCGGCTTGTCGGCCTCGTGGTGCCGCCGCACGAAGGCGCCGAGTTCCTCGAGCAGCTCCTTGCGTTCGGCGGGGATGCGGTCGAACTCGCCGCGGCGATCGGCGAGGAAGCGCCGCAGCTCGGGGTACAGGCTGGCCTGCGCAGCGTCGGCGTGCATGCGTGCGGACTCCTGGGCGAGGACCGAGGGCGGGACGAGCACCGCGGCGGCGAGCACGCCGCACAGCAGCGCAACGCGACACCAGCACGCTCCGCGGCAATGGGGTCGTTGGATCATCGCATCGTTCTCCGGATAGGTGGGCATGGACGTTGGGAGGATCTAGCTCGCTTCGCATCCGCAGCGGCCGCCGCGGCACGCATCACCGTCGTCGCAGCAGCCGTCGGGGCACCACTCGTCGATGGCGTCGGCCAGCGTCCGCAGCCGGGCCGACAGCTCGACACACCGGGCGCGGTACCAGACCGTGCGGCCTTGCTTCTCGGCGTCGACCGCGCCGGCCCGCGCGAGCGTGGTGAGATGCCGCGCAACCACCGAGAAGTCCACAGAGCAGCACTCGGAGACTTCGCTCACCGAGCACGGCCGCCCGCACTTGATCAGGCACCGCAGCAGCAGCGCCCGCGTGGGGTCGGCCAGGGCCTTGAACAGGTCGGTATCCAGGTGGCGATCGACGCCCGACCGCCGCCGGGCCGCCTGCTTGGGCGAAGCGGCCGGCCTGGGCCGGGAGCCGATCCCAGATTGGGTTATTGACGCCATCGTGCAAGTATTGGTTCCATCGAAGCCCGAGTCAAGCCCGCCGGATCCGCCCGGGGGCATCAGCCCCGAGAGCGGTCCATAGGGCGGCCCCTGGCGGTCGCTCAGGGCGGGCAGCCCAGGTCGAAGCGGTTCTGGAACTCCAGGAAGTCCAGCAGCGTCAACTCGCCGTCGAAGTCGAAGTCGGCGAGCGCATCGCCCGACTCGAAGGCGTTGGCAAACGCCAGGAAATCGAACAGCGTGAGCGAGCCGTCCTCATCGAGGTCGGCGCGGCAGGAGACGATTCGAAGAACGGAGGCCTCCTCGATGAGGACGTCCATCCGCGAGAGCGGGCGGACGCAATCCCGGCATGGATAGACCTGGAACTGCGTCGTGCTGGTGTGGACGTTCTCGACGCCCGGCTCGCTCGGCGCGACGTAGGTGCCCCGCCAGAACGCCATCGGGTCGGTCGGGTCGGCGAAGATGTTGTGGAACTGGAGCTGCCCGGCGATGATGCCCTCGATGCCCCGTCCCGTGGGTACGCCTGGATCCGAGCCGACGGCGTCCATGGGTCGCAGCACGCCGAAGTCGTCGAACGCGTCGCCGCCGGTGTCGAGGAGCAGGTCGAGGAACACGTCGCTCATCGCCCAGTCCGAAGCCGAATCGAATCCGGCTCGCAGCTCGATCGTCGCCGTCTCGCCCGGCTCGAGCACCGGCCGATCGACCACGACGTGGATGATGTACCGCGGATCGCTGTCGGCGAGCGCGCCCGCGGCGGTCCCCAGAGCCGCCACGATGAGTGTAGATCGCAACTTGGTGCTCCTTCAAGCGGGCGGGAGGCCGTCGCACCGCCCGCTCTCATTCTACAGGAACTCGCGGACGCCGCAAGCAGATCCGGGCTCGCTAGAACGCGTGCCGTCCCTCGATGGCGTCGGCGAGCACGGCCTTGCTGACCCACTCGAGCTGGCTGCCCGTGGGCAGGCCGCGGGCGAGCCGGCTGACCTTCACGCCGCGGGTTTCCAGTTCGCGGGCGAGGTACATCGCCGTGCCGTCGCCCTCCAGCGTGGGGTTGAGCCCGAGCACGACCTCGGCCACGCGCACGCCGCCGGCGTTGCGGGCGGGCTCGTCGACGCGGGCCAGCAGGTCGGCGATGTTGATGTCGGCCGGGCCCACGCCGTCGAGCGGGCTGAGGCGGCCCATCAGCACGTGGTACACGCCGCGGAAGGCGCCGCTCTGCTCGACGGCAATCAGGTCCTTGGGCTGCTCGATCACGAGCACGACCGAGCCGTCACGGCCGGCCTCGCCGGCCGTCGCGGCGCCGCAGATGTCGCAGGGCGAGGCGTCGGTGAGGTTGCCGCAGATGCCGCACTGGCCGACCTGGTCGCGCATGGCCGTGATCGCGCGCGCCAGCCCCGTGGCGTCGTCGCGGGGCGCCTTGAGCAAGAAGAACGCCAGCCGCTCGGCCGTCCGCCGGCCGATGCCCGGCAGCCGGGCCAATTCGGCGATGACCCGCTCGACGCTCTCGGGGTAGCCGCCGCGGCCGGCCGATCCGGCTCGCTGGGGCGGGGGATTGGGTGCGGGGCCCTCGGCCATCGCGCGATGCTAGCCGTTCTACCCTTCGTGCATGGCGATCGGCGGTCCGGGCATTGCGCTGCGGTGGTGGCACATGGTGGTGCTGGTGGTCGCCGTCGGCACCATCGCGTGGTTCGCGGGCGTCGACGAGCAGGTCTGGCCCAAGCGCTTCGGCGTCGTCCAGGAGGGCGCGATCTACCGCAGCGGCGAGCCCACGCCCGGCGCAACCGAGGCGGTCGTCCGCGAGTACGGCATAAAAACCATCATCGACCTGGGCGCCCACACCCTCGACACGCCCGAGGAACGCCTCGCCCAGCGGACCGCGGATGCCCTGGGCGTGACGCGGTATCGCTTCGGCCTCATCGGCGATGCGACGGGCGATCCCAACGACTACGTGCTGGCGCTGCGCATCATGAACGACCCGGCGCACCAGCCCGTGTGGGTGCACTGCGCCGCGGGCTCGGAGCGGACGGGCTGCCTGGTCGCGATGCACCGCATCGTGAACGACGGCGAGGACCTCGATGCGGCGTACGCGGAGACCACGCGATTCGATCACCGCACGCGCAAGAACCCGCACCTGCGGGCCATGCTCGAGCGGTGGGCGGATGGCGTTCGCGAGGCGTACTTCGCGGGCGGCGTCGTCGAGTTCGATCGGGTGGCCGACGGCATCGGCGGCGCGGGCCGGGGCGAAACCAACGGCGACCGCGTCGGGCCCTTCGAGCGGCTCGATCTGCCCGAGCCGCGGGCCTTCGCGGTCGAGTCGGCCGACGCCGCCGAGCCGGACGGATGAGCACGCCCGACCCCGCCGGGCGGCGCCGCGGGCTCATCGGCGTCGCGCTGGCGATGCTCGTGGCCTGCACCGTGTACCTGCCGCGGCTGGGCGCCGATGGCCTGGTCGATAGCGAGGGCCACCGCGCCGTCACGGGCTGGGAACTGCGGGACCGCGTGACCGCCGGCGACAACGATCTGCTCGTCACCACGCTCTTCGAGACGCCCTACCTCCGCAAGCCGCCGGGCGTGCCGTGGCTGATGGCGCTCAGCGCCCAGGCGTTCGGCGAGAGCGCCTGGTCGGCGCGCTTCGTGTCGGCGATGGCGATGATCCTGGCCGCCGGCGTGGCGGCGATCGCGGCGTGGGCCTGGTTCGGGTCGGCCGCGGCCATCTGGGCGGGCTGCGCGCAGGCGCTAATGCCCTTGTTCTGGCAGAGCGGTCGGGCCGCGGAGATCGAGGCAGCCAACAACCTGGCGACGCAGGTGGCGTGCTTTGCGTGCGTCGCGGCGGCGTGTGCGCGACCCCGCGGCATCGTCTTTGCGATCGTGCCATTTGCGATGCTGCTTGCGATCGCGATGGTCTTCCTTATGAAGGGGCCCGCATCGGCCACGGTATTGATCGCGATCTTGCTCGCCACCCGCCTGCTGGTCCAGCGATCGAGCCGCGAAGAAGCGCGTGCGTGGGACCGAGAGTGGGGCTGGATCTGGGGTGCCATCTGGGGATTTGCGATCCTGGGTCTGGTATTCATCGCAAACAGGCTGATGACGGTGGATCAGGCAGTCACCCAAGCTCCATCCGCCTTCCTATTCGAGCCCGGCAAGATCCCGCAGATCCTCGCGATGCCCTTCGTGGCCCTGGCGTCGGCGCTGCCGATGGCGCTGCTGATGCCCGCGGTGCCGCCGTCGCCCGAGGACCGGCGGGACCGCATCGCGCTGTCGCTCGTGCTGGGGTGCCTGGGCGGCGTCGTGCTGCTGGCGTTGGTCGGCGTGAGCAACCCGCGGTACGCCATGCCCGCCTTCGTGCTGCTGCCGCCGCTCGCCGGGTACGCGGCGGTCCGCTACCGCGAGTTCGCCGCCGGCCGTCCGTTACCGCCCGGCGAGGCGCGGCGGGCGCGCATCTACGGCCGCGTGCTCGTGCGGCAGGGCGTGGCCTGGCTCATCGCGCTGATGGTGGGGGCCCAGGTCTACATCTGGGCGATCGAGCCCGCCCGCGACGCACGCAGCGGCGAGCGCGCCGGCCTCGCCCTGGCCGAGTTCGTGCCCGAGGACGCGGTGGTGTACGCGCACGAGCTCGTCGAGGCGCGTCCCGAGGTGCTGCACGCGCTGCGTCGCGCCGCGAACTGCCACGTCGTCTGGGCCTACCCGTTCGACGGGGCGCCCGGGCTGCCCGAACCGGGCGGATACGTCGCGATCCGCACCGATGGCGCCGTGGGCTCTCGGGAGATCGACGCGTTCGAGCGCGCGGGCCTCGCCGATCGCATCGAGCCGATCGCGGGCGGAGCCGTCCACATCTTCGAGTTCACGCTCTACCGCGTGCGGCGGATGGGCCCGGCGGTGGATCAATAGGATCGCCCATGCAGCCCATCCGCGTCGCTTGCGTGCAGTACCTCAACACCGCCCCGCTGGTGGAGGGACTCGACACCCTCGAGGGCCTGACGCTCATCCCCGCCGTGCCCGCAGACATCGCCGGCATGCTCCGGCGGGACGAGGCCGACGTGGGCCTTGCCTCGGTGGTCGATGCGACGAGCGGCGAATCCCCCGCGTTGAGCCTGCTGGACTGCGGCATGATCGGATGCCACGGCCGCACGCTCACGGTCCGGCTGTTCAGCGCGGCGCCGCCCTCGGAGATCGCCGAGCTGCACGTCGATGCCGACAGCCACACCTCGGTGGTGCTCGCGCGGCTGCTTCTGGCCGAGCTGTACGGCGCCGAGCCGTCGGTCGTGCCCTTCGACGTCCGCGAGCGCGTCGCCGCCGGCGGCGCGTCCGCGGAGGACGAAGGCTGGCCCGCGTCGCTGCTGGTCATCGGCGACAAGGTCGTGACCCATAGCCCGCCGGCGATCCGTTATCCCCACCAGCTCGACCTGGGCGCAGCCTGGCGGGAGTGGACCGGGCTGCCCTTCGTCTACGCCACCTGGATGTGCCGCACCGACGACCTGGACGAACCCGAGTCGGCCGCGCGGATACGCCTCGTGGCCGACCTGCTCGATCGCCAGCGACGGCACAACGCGACGCGGCTGGACTGGCTGATCGCGCAGTGGGCGCCCCGAGCCCGCTGGCCGCTCGACCTCGCGAAGGAGTACGTGGGAGAGCTGCTGCGCTACGAGGTCGATGGCGACGCGCGGCGGGCCGTCGAGCGGTTCTTTGAGCTGGGGCACCGCCGGCGCCTGCTCGATTCGGTCCGGGCCTCCTGGGCGGCGCTGCCCGCGCCGCGGGCTCCGGCCGGGGCCTGATCGATGCCGCCCCGCGAGCCGCGTACGGAGGCCGGCCGCCTCGTGCTCCGCGAGCTGCGCGTCGCGCCCCGGAAGATCCTGCTCCGCGCCATCGAGCGGCTGGAGATCGCCGCGCTCGGCGTCGATCCCGAGATGCTGCACGAAGCGAGCTGGATGCTGCGGACGGCTACGGGCCACGATGGCGGCGCGGACGGCAAGACGCCCGGCGAGGCGCTGCGGGCCGACGTTGCCCCGGTCGTCGAGCACCTGTGCCGGCAGGCGGGGCTGGCCGCCGAGGACGCCGGCGAGGGCGCCGCCGATGTGCAGTCGCTCGCCCGGCGGTGGGGCATGTCGGCCCGAAGCGTGCTGCGGTACCGCGATCTCGGGTTGGTGCCGCGGGCCGTCCGGCACCCGCGGGGCTGGCGGCTGGTCTTCGCGGCCCCGGTCGTGGTGGCGTTCGAGTCGATGCACGCCGACCGGCTGGCGCGGGGCGGCCGCTTCCGCCGCATGAGCGACGACGAGCGCGTCCACATCCGACGACGCGCCGCCGAACTCGCGGACGAACGCCGCACGGGCGCGAGCCGTGCCGCGCGGACGATCGCGGCCGAGCTGGGCCGCAGCCACGAGGGCGTCCGCCGTGCGCTGCTAGAGCAATCACCCGACGCCGGCGTTGGCACGAACGCGTGGAGCGACCGCGAGCGGCGTTTCGTGCTGCGGTGCCACGACCGCGTCGCCGAGCCCGCCGCCATCGCGGATCGCCTGGGCCGTCCGTCCATCGCCGTGCGCCGCATGATCGACGCCGGCCGGCTGCGGCGGCTCCAGCAACTGGACCTATCCGCTGCGCGGGTGCCGGCCGCGCCGCGGCCGCGGATTCCGGTGGGTGCGCCCGGTCCGCGGCTGCTGGCGGACTTGGTCGCGGAGATGCGCTCGGCCGGCGCGGCCGACGCCGCGATCGAGCGTGAGGCGACGGCCCACGCCGCGCTGCTCGTGGCGTCGGCCGCGGATCGCATCGCGGGGCTTTCGGCGGCGAGGATCCGGGGCGAGGTGCTCGACGAGGCCGAGGCCGAGTTGCTCGGGGCAAGCCGCTACCGGGCCGAGGCGCTGCGCGGCGTGCTGCCCGTCGTGCTGCGTGGGCTAGAGGGCCGGCTCGATGCTCCCATCGAATCGCTGCCGGCGCGCGACGCGGCGGCGCTGCTCCACGCCGGGCTGGCGGCGGCGGGCGCCGAGGCGGCCCGATTCGATCCGACGCACGGCGGCCGACTGAGCGCCGCGGTGCTGCTTGCCGTCGACCGGGCCGTCGCGCAGGAGCGCCCCGCATCGGCGCGCGGCGGCGGCGCGCGGCGGACGTTCGCGGGCGTCCGCATCCCCGATTGGACCCGCAACGTCTCGCCGTGGCAGGCCTTCCTGGAGCCCGACGCCCGCGTGCGTGTCGGCCTGGTCGCCCTCGAGGCCTCCGAGCGGGCGCTGCTCGAGGCCCGCTTCGGCTTCGGCGAGCCGCCCGCGACCCTGCGACACCTGGCCGAACGCTTCGGCATCGCGCGACCCTGGATCGGCCGGGACGTGCGGCGTGCGACCCGCGCTGCCATCGCCGCGGCCCGCGGCCGGGCGAGTACCATCCCGCGGTGACCGCCGACGCGCACGCCATCGAGGACCAGGAACAGCACCGCCCGGCCATCCGCGGCGTGCGTCCGATCATCGGCATGGAGGTGCATGTCGAGCTCGGGACGGCGAGCAAGATGTTCACCCGGGCGCGCAACCCGGCGGCCGATCCGCTGGGCGCGATCGACGCCTCCGACGAGCCCAACGCCCGCATCGATCCGATGGTGCTGGCACTCCCCGGCGCGCTGCCCGTCGCCAACGCACGGGCCATCGAGCTCTCGATCGCCGTCGGGCTCGCGCTCGGCTGCTCGATAGCGCGGATCACCCGCTTCGATCGCAAGAGCTACTTCTATCCCGACCTGCCCAAGGCCTACCAGATCAGCCAGTACGACGAGCCGCTGTGCGCGGGCGGCGCCGTCGACGTGCCGGCCTTCAACGACCGGGGCGAGCCCGTGCTCGACGGGCCGGCGCACCGCGTCCGAATCACGCGGGCCCATCTGGAGGAGGACGCCGGCAAGCTGCTGCACGAGGCGCCGGGTGGCGGCGCGATCGACCACTCGATCGTCGACCTGGATCGCGCGGGCACGCCGCTGCTCGAGATCGTGACCGAGCCCGACTTCGAGACCGCCGAGCAGGCCGTCGCGTTCTGCCGGCTGCTGCGGAGCACGATCCGCCTGATGGGTGCCAGTGCGTGCGTGCTGCAAGCGGGCCAGATGCGCTTCGAGCCCAACATCAACTGCGAGCTGGCGTTGGAGGACGGCTCGGTGGTCCGCACGCCCATCGTCGAGGTCAAGAACCTCAACTCGTACCGCGCGGTGCGGGGCGCCATCGAGCACGAGATCCGCGCCCAGCCCGAGCGTTGGAGGGAGGATGGCCGCGAGATGGGCCCCGGCGCCAAGCGGACCTTCGGCTGGGACGACGCCACCCTCCGCACCGTGCCGCAGCGCGAGAAGGAAGACGCCCAGGACTATCGGTACTTCCCGGATCCGGACCTGCCGCCCGTGCGCGTGACCGAGACGATGCTGGCGGCGGCAAGGTCTCGCGTGGGCACGCCATGGCTGGCGCGTCTCCACGCGCTGCACGGAGAGCTCGACGTCGGCGTGGCCGATGCGGCGCTCGTGCTGTCGGACTCGGACGTGGGCGCGCTCTTCGATGGTGCGCTCGATGCGCTCGCAGACGCGGGCGTCGATCGTGCGGCCGCGGCGGGCGGCCTCGCCAACGCCATCACGCAGACCGCCGCTCGGCTCTCCCGGGAGCGGGGGGTCGCGCTCGGACGCCTGGCCATCACGGCCGCCCAGCTGGCCGGCGTCGTCCGCCTGCGGCTAGATGGCGCGCTCAGCAACCAGGGCGCGGCCGACCTGTTCGCGGAGCTCGTCGAAAGGGATGACGCGGGGCTCGACGCCGAGGGGCTCGCCCGCGAGCTGGGCATCCTGCTGGTGCGCGATGACGCCGCGATCGATGCCTGGTGCCGCGCCGCGATCGATGCGCATCCGCAGGCCGCCGACGAGGTCCGCGGCGGCAAGCCGCAGGCAATCGGCCGGCTGATCGGCCAGGCGATGAAGTCGGCGGGCGGCTCGGGAGACCCCAAGGCCATCCGCGCCCGGCTGCTCGAGATCCTGGCGGGCGGTTAGTGAGATCCGGGCCCGTCGCCGATTCAGAACGCCGGCGGCAGTGCGGGCGTGCCCACGATCGGCCGTGGGCCGTCGATCGGCGCCGGCACATAGTCGAAGCCACGGCCCTTCTCGATGCGGAAGTTGCTGACCCGTACCGAGCCGTCGAGCAGCAGCATGTTGCCGACATCCGGCTCGGGGTGCCACGACGCGTCGATCCGCGGCTCGCCGTCGACGGCGATCTGCCACTGCGGCACGGCGACGAGCAGCATCCGCGAGGGCGACGTCACGATCTCGTGCTCGCCCAGCGGCTCGGGCGGCCTCGCCGGATCAAGACGGCACGCGTCCAGCAGCAGCGGATTGGCCCGGTAGCTCGTGCCGAAGCGCTCGAACGCCGTGGCCTCGGGATACACCGGCTGGCCCGCCCGCGGACCCGCGGCATCGGTCCAGGCAAAGCCGCGATCCAGCGGCGAGCGGAACAGCTGCGCGATGCGGTCGTTGTCGGTCGCCGCATCGGCGACGATGTACGCATTGACCGGCCGATCGCTCGCCAGCACCGCGCGGCGCTCCGAGCCGACGAAGGCCGCGCCGCCGTACCGCCAGTCGGCGTCCGCGCCGCGGTACGGCAGCCTCCGGTGCTCGTCGACGTACTGCCGCCAGCCGATGCCGATCTGGCGGAGGTTCGTCCCGCAGATCGCGCTGTTGGCCGAGTACCGCACGTACCGCAGCGTCGGCAGCAGCAGGCCCAGCAGGATCGCGACGACCGCCATGCTGACCAGCACCTCGACCAGCGAGAACGCACGACCCCGCCGAGGGACCCGGCATCGATGCGCGACGCGGATTGGTTGGGGCACTGGACGAGTGGGCATGGGCGGACAATCGACTCGGCGCTATCGGCCGGTGCGGCAGGATATCCGCCCGGAGCGGCCGCGGGATGGGTGCCGCCGCGTCGTTCGGGTCAGGTCTGGATGCTGCTGGCGGCGGCCGCCGCGGCGGGGGCCAGCACCAGCGCCGGCAGGAAGACGCTCAGCCACGCGGGCACCCCGGCGACTGGCGCGTACACCCCCAGCACCGAGAGCACCAGCGCCGCTAGCACCAGCGGCGCGCACTTGGCCGCCTGGATGGCCATGTTCCTCGGCTCTCGGGTCACCAGGAAGGGCACCGCCAGCACGAGGGACAGCGCCGTCGCCAGCCACGAGCCCACCCGGCCCCAGCGGTCCCTCTGCAGCCTGCGTCGCAGGTCGGGCGTGAGCGCCCCCTCCTGGTCGAGCATCTCGCCCAACTCGAAGAAGCCCAGGTTCTGGCCCAGGCCCGAGAATCGCCGGACCGCCATCGCCGCGGGGTCGAGCTCGGTCTCCAGCCGCTCGATGGGCGTCGCCGCGCCGGGCCGGCCCACCGGCTGCATCCGGCCGTCGGTGAGCACCCAGGCCGTGCCGTCCCAGGCCGCCTCGCGGGCGGCGATCATCGCGACGGGCACGCCCCGCTCGTCCCGCTCCCAGACCTGCAGGTTGCGGAGCACGCCCTCGTCGGGGTCGAACTCCCGCGCGTAGTACAGCCGCCCCCGCGCATCGGGCGTGGTCGGCACCTGCGTCACACCCAGGCCGCCCGAGGACCCCACGCCGCTGAGCCCGTCGGCGACGAGGGCGGGTGCGATCCTGGGGATCACGAACTCCTGGTTGGCGATGGCGACCGCGAAGAACCCCGCCGACACCGCGGCCACGGGCGCCATCGCCCGCCGCAGGCTGATGCCGCTGGAGAGCATCGCGACGAACTCCCGCCGCACGACCAGCTGTGCGCACGTGAAGCCCAGCGCCGCCACGAGCACGAAGCCCAGCGTGACGTTGAATAGCTGCAGCAGCCGGGGCCACCACAGCGACCAGACCACGCCCAGCGTGCCGATCGCCCTGCCGATGAACCCGCCGTCCCGACCGGCGGCCTTCGAGTAGTTGTCCAGGTTGAGCGAGGCGTCGACGGCGACCACGAAGCTGCCCAGGATGATGAGCAGCACGAACACGTTCATCGCGAACTGCAAAGCGATGCTGCGGTCGAGCAGGCGCACGGGACCTCCGGGCGAAGGCTAGTCCGGCGTGGCCGACGCCGGTCGGTCGGGCAGCATGCCGGCGACCACGCGGGACACGAGCAGGCCGATGACCAGCCCGCCGAAGACGTCGGTGGCGAAGTGGGCGTTCGAGTCCATCCGCTGCCAGCCCGTCAGCAGCACCAGCGGGATCGCGACGGGCCAGAGCGTCGGGAAGAACCGCACCAGCAGAAAGAGCGCCCCGGCGGCGACGGCGGTGTGGCTGCTCGGGAAGCCCAGGTTGTAGTCGTCCATCCAGCCGCCGACGAAGGGCCCCTCCTTCCACACGTAGGTGCCGGCGGCGGGCAACTCCTGGTCGGTCGGCGCGTCGGCGGCGCGGGCCTCGCCCAGCCGGACCCAGAACGCCCCGACGTGCTCCAGCGTGGTCTGGTGGAAGTCGCTGCGGTCCTCGGTATCCAGGAAGGGCCGTTCGCGGCCCACGATCCTCTTGAAGACCTCGGCGATGATGCCCGAGATGGCGGCGGAGGCGAACATGGCCCACGCCCGGCGGGCGGGCGTCCAGCCCGAGGGCCGCGGCGCATTCCACAGCGTCACGAGCGACAGCCCCACGCCCAGCACCGCGATCGCCGTCATGCCACCCTCGGCCTTCCACGCGATCCCGCCGAGCACGACGGCGCCGACCAGCGGCAGCCAGCCCAGCCAGCGAGTCCGCGTGGCGGCCAGCCACCGCAGCCGGGCGACCTCGACCAGCGTGAGCACGGCGGCCAGCAGCATCCACGCGGGCAGATGGCCCAGGCTGCGCGCGAGCATGTGGTCGTCGCCCAACTCATACGGACCGGTGCCGCTGGCGCGGAAGAGCACGCCGTCGAGCAATGTCAGGACGGTGAACACCAGCACGCCCGCCACGGTCCAGCGCAGGGCTCGTACGGTGCGTTCGCGTCGCTCGTAGGGGGACCGCCAGGTCAGGGCTCGCCTCCCGCGGTGTCGCTCTCCTCCAGCGCCCGCCGCGCCTCGGGGAAGCCACGGTAGCGCAGCGCACGGAAGCTCTCGCGGTCGGGCTTGGTCTCGCCCTGGAGGACGCCCAGCCGCTCGACGACCGGGAAGCCGTGCATCCATTGCTCGTGGGTCGCGCCCAGCGCGATCGCCGGCCGCCCGAGCAAGCGCGAATGCGTGCCCGGATCCAGCAGATCGGTCTCGGGGATGTGGTCGTACTGGGTGCGGCGGCCGCCCATGAGCGCGCTCGAGCAATAGGTCGTGGGCCGACCCTCGAGGTAGAACGCAAGCAGGCTCGCGCGGCCGTAGTGCTGGGCGATCACGAACGGCTCCTTGGCCGTGCGGTCGCGCAGGGCGGTCCGCAGGCCGTCCACGCGGGCCGCCACGTCGCGGATGCCCATCAGCCGCTGCACCGGCACGATCGGCCGCCGCACGGTCTGCTGCTCGTCCCAGGGCAGCGTGTAGCTGCTGCCCAGCACGGGGATCGGCTTGAGCAGGTCGAGCCTGGGGCCGAGCAGGCCCGCGAGCAGCCCGAATGCGATGGCGAGCTTGAAGGCCTCGACGCGGTGCAGGTTGGGCTTTCGGGCCCAGGGCCAGATCCGCGCGCGCAGCGGCGGCCTGCCGTCGTCGCCGAAGGACTTCCATTCCGCGCGCTGCACGCGGCGTTCCTCGAAGGCCAGCCGCACGCCGCCGCCCGCGAGCGCCAGCAGCGACACGTAGCCCGCCACGGGCCAGTTGCCCTCGACGCGCGTGATGAGCGTGAGCAGGAGGTAGAAGGCCAGCACCGGCAGCGCCACCGCGGCCGCGAAGGCCGCCGCCGCCCGATCGCCGGACGTCCGGGGCCGCCGGTACAGCGTCCACGCGCAGTAGGCCATCAGGAAGAGCGCCGGCCCGACGAGCGCGATCTGCACGCCGACGAACTCGAGCGTCCAGCCCGGGTCGTACGACCACGCGGTGGCGGCCGTGGTATCGCCGCCGGGCGCATTCACGTGACCCAGCAAGTGGCGGACGGTGGGCCAGCCCTCGCGGGCATTGAAGATCCACACCGGCGTCGTTGCGGCTGCGCCGGCGAGGGTGCCGATCGCCGCCCACGCCGGCCAGCGGGGTGCCAGCCGCAGGCCGCTCACGGATCTCCATCGCAGCGCGAGCACCGTGAGCGCCAGTCCCGGCAGCAGCAGCAGGATGGTGTACTTGAACAGGAAGCCCACGCCGACCGCCACGCCCAGCGTGGCCCACGCCCATCGGGCCCGGTTGCGCAGCGCCGCGTGGGCGGCCAGGCACGCCAGCGCCCAGCACGCCAGGTAGGGTCCGTCGATGGTCATCAACAGGCCGAGCATCTGCAGGATGGGCACCAGCAGCACCAGCGCGGCGGCGAAGAAGCCTGCGCGGGCGTCGCCGAACATCCGCTGCGCCAGCCGCGCGATCCACCACGCCGCAAGACCCATCGCGAGCGCGGCGGGCAGGCGGATCGACCACTCGGCCACGCCGAAGAGCGCCGTCGACGCGTAGATCGTCCACGCCACGCCCGGGCCCTTGCTGTAGTACGACCAGTCGAGATGGCGGGACCACTCCCAGTAGTGGGCCTCGTCCTCGATGAGCGCATAGGGGCAGAGCCAGATGAGGTAGGCGATCCGCGCGGCGGTCACGCCCAGGATCAGCAACGCCGCGGGCAGCATGGACGCGAGCGACGGCGTCCGCGGGTCGGGTGCATCCATCAGTGCCGCGCCGCCAGCACGAAGGTTCCGGCGGCGGCGAGCGCGAGCGCGGCGACGCCGCCCCACAGCATCGCCAGCCCGGGCACGCCGAAGTCGTGGGTCATCTGCTGGCCGCCGGAGATCGCCAGCACCGTGCCGAGCGCCGGGAAGAAGCTCCACAGGAAGACCACCAGCGGCGGCGTGTTCTGGAAGCGGACCGCGGCGAGCGCGCCGCCGATCACCATCACCAGCGTCGCGACGCTCAGCGCCATCCGCTCGTGCTGCTTGCTGAGGATCTCGCGGTCGAGGTCGGAGAGCCGATCCCGCAGCACCTCGGCCGGCGGCGCGAGGAAGCGGTCCTCGTACCCCAGCCTGTCGTTGCGGGCCTCGATCTCGGCCAGCAGCGTGCCGCTGGACATCGCGAGGCACTCGGCCACGGGGTCGTCCTCGATCTGCAGCGGTCCGAATGTGGCCTGCTGCCGCATGCCGCCCAGGCGTTCGCGGCCGGCCTCGGGCTGGGCCAGCGCGGTGCGGACCTCGCGGGCGACGATCGTGAGCGCCAGCCCGCGGTCGCCCGGATCGCCCGTGAGCGCCGCGGAGACGCGGGCGCCGGCGGCCTCGAAGCGTTCGACGGCGCGGGTGCCGCTCGCACCGGGCCGGTAGCGTTCGATCTCGATGGTGCCCGCGTCGAGCCCGGTGCGCCGGGGCTCCAGCCGCCAGCCGGGCGGTTCGTCGCTCCAGGCGATGCCGCCGGTCCGCACGATCAGCCGCTCGCCGTCGGGCCCGCGGAGCTGGGCCGACCCCCGCGCGCGGATCTCGGAGACCAGCCGGTCCATCACGCGGCGCTGCGCCAGATGGAAGGCCAGGTCCCGCCGCGGCGTATCCACCAGGCTCAGCGGATCGGGATTGCGGCGGGCCTCCCGCAGCTCGCCGAAGGTGAGGAACTTGGGGTCGTCGCTCACGCCGCCGGGCATCTGCAGCGCGCCGCTGAGCGAGCCGACGCGGCCGTCGGCTACCGGGCCCGCGTCCCCCACGGCCTCCTCGACGCTGTAGATCACCTCGCTGACGCGGAGCCCCGGCAGGTCGCCCTCGCGGGGGGGCATGATCCACACGACGGCGGTGGCGCCGGCGCCCCAGTTCTTGACGCTGCCGTCCTCGTTGAGCTGCAGCACGTGCGGCCCGAAGAGCCGAAGCCGCGCCTGCGCCCCGCCGTCGCCCTTGGGCAGCCGGATGGCCTCGTCGGCGTAGATCATGAAGCCCTGGGCCTGCACCGCCTCGCCCTGGCCGATGGCCCGCGAGATGAGGCTCGCCGCCTGCGTCGAGATGACCTCGGCCATCTGGTGCAGGAAGCGTGGGATCACCTGCTCGTTGAGCCCGCTCAGCGCCACCGACAGCGCCAGCCCCGTCGCCGCCGCGGGCGCGAGCAGCGCCGGCAGGCTCATGCCCCCGGCGTGGGCGGCCATCAGCTCCCGCTCCTGCACCAGCCGGTGGTAGGCCAGCGTGGCCGCGAAGCACCCGGCGAAGGGCAGCGCGTAGGCGAGCATGGGCACGCTGGCCAGGCCCATGAAGGTGAGCGTGTCGAAGGCGCTCAGCTTGCCGCGGGCGTAGTGCTGCACCGTCACGCCGAAGGCCGTGACCAGCACGAGGATGACCGTGGTCAGCAGCAGATGCCGCCACAGCTCGAGCGACACGTGCCGGAGCAGGATCCAGGAGACACGCACGATGGAGGGTAGGTAAGCGGGCCGGCGGTCGGTCCGCGATCTCGCGTTTCGCTTGTGTGCCGCACGATGATGGTCCATACTGCTGGCATGCCCCGGTTCACCCTCGCCGCCCTTGCGACCGGCTGCCTGGCCGCCCCCGCCCTGGCCCAGCTACCGCAGCACTGCGATGGGCAGCGGATGCTCGCGCCGGCAACACCAGCACCGCGGGCCTTCGGCGTGCGGGTGGCGACCAACGGCACGCACTGGATCATCGCCGATTCGGCCGCCAGCACCGCCTGCCCCGACGGCTGCACCTCCGGCATGGTGCACTCCTACGAAATGGTCGACGGCCGGTTGGTCCTGCGACAGTCTCTCGTCCCCGCCGATATCGGGTTTCAGGATCGATTCGGTGTTCGCGTCGAGATCGACGGCAACCGCATGCTTGTAGCTGCGGCCTTTACGATCTGGCCGGGCCTCTCGACCCGCGGCGGCGCGTTCATCTACGAGCACGACGGCGAGGAGTGGGTCGAGGTCGGCCGGCTGCGGCCGCCCGAGGGCGAGGTCGATCCCGCCGCGTTGTCAGTCTTCCCGTTGCGGGCCGGCCTGCACGGCGACCTGGCCATCCTCGACGCCGCCGACGGCGTGATGGCCTACCGCCGCGACCCGGCCTCCGGGGAGTGGGCCTTCGACCAATGGGTGCGCATCCCCGACGGCACCAGTGACCGGGCCATCTTCGGCAGCGCCGTCGAGATCTACGAGGATTGGGTCTTCATCGGGGCCATCCGCGACGACTCGCCGGGCTCGCCCCAGGGCGGCTCGGTCTTCGTGTACCGCGACGGGCCGACCGGGCTGGAACTCGTCCAGAAGCTCGTGCCGCCAACCGGCAGCATCGACGCCTCATTCGGCTACGCCATGGACTTCGACGGCGAGACGCTCGCCATCGGGGCGCACAGCTTCGACCGCGTCGAGCAGGCTCAGGGCGCGGTTTTCGCGTACAAGCTCGTGGGTGACGAATGGGTGCTCCGTCAGGAGATCCTCCATCCTAATCCGCGTCGTATCCATCGCCTCGGAATGCGGGTCGAGGTCGAAGGCGACGTGCTGCTGGCCAACTACGAACAGAATCCTCCCTACGAGAGCGACTTCGTCGCGGTGTTCCGGCGGCACGCCGACGGCGTGTGGCGATTCGGCGGCCGGCTCTACCCGAAGACGCCGCTCTTCGCCACGGGCTTCGGACTCGCCCTTGCCCTGCACGACGGCTACGCGCTGGTGGGGGCCGAAGCCGAGAAGCCGCCCCGGCAGCCGACCATCGGCGGGGCCGCCTACTTCTTCGATCTCGCCTGCGCAACCTGCCCGGCCGACTTCAACACCGACTTCGCGGTCGATTTCTTCGACGCCCTGGCCTTCTTCAACGCCTTCGAGGCGGGCGACCTGCGGGCCGACCTCGACCTCGACGGCGCGCTGACGGCCCTGGACTTCCTCGCCTTCGAGGCGGCCCTGCGTGCGGGCTGCGGGTAGGCGCCGCCGCGCACCTCTTCGCGCGACCCGCTACACCGATCGGTGGTAGATCACCGTCGCGTCCCGCACGTACACCATGTGGGGCACCATCACCGGGTTGCGGCTGGATTCGACGTGCGTGACGCGGCCGCGGACGCGGGCGACGTCGCCGGCCTTGATGTCGAAGGCTCCGGGCACGTGCACGCGGACGGCCAGCTGGCCGGCGATCCGCGGATCCTCGATGGTGATCTGGAAGCCGATGCCGTCGGCCTCCTTCCACACGCGGGCCACCTCGCCGTCCCAGCCGGCCGGCCCGATCCACCAGTCGGCCGACCCACCCTGCATGTGCTGCAGTTCGGAGTACACGAACCGCGGCGTGGCGTCGTTGTCGAGCACGTAGGCGCCCGCCGGCGGATCGATGGGCTGCGCCGGCTGCAGCGGGGCCGCTCCCCCGCCGGCCTGCGTCTGGTAGTAGTACACGCCGCCGCCCGCGGCGGCCAGGAGCAGGAGCACGACGACGATCACCTTGGGCGACATAAGAACACCTCCTCCTGCCGAAGGTAGGCGTCCCGCGGGTCGTCAGGTCGAGAGCGCGTCCAAGAGCTCGGCGATGCCCGTGCCGTGCGTGGCGATGGTCTCGAGCACGGGTCGCCGTCCGCTGATGTCCCGCAGGTCGCGAACCAGCTCGTTCTCGCCCGGGTGGTCGGCCTTGTTGCACACGAACAGGTCGGCGATCTCGAGGATGCCGGCCTTGTCCATCTGCACCGCGTCGCCCATGCCCGGCGTGAGCACGACCATCGTCGAGTCGACGTGGTCGCGGATGCGGGTCTCGTTCTGGCCCGCGCCGACGGTCTCGACGAAGACGGTATCGAAGGCGTCGTCGCCGTCGTGCGCGCCGCCGATGAGGTGCACGATGTCGTCGAGCGCGTGGTAGTCCTCGCCGCGGATGGCCAGGCTGCGGTAGTAGACGTTCTCTTCGAGCCGGTTGAAGTCCACGCGGAGGCGGTCGCCGAGCAGCGCTCCGCCGGTGATAGGGCTCATCGGATCGAAGGCGACCACCGCGCAGCGGCCCATGGCGGGATTAGCCCCGGCGCGCCGCGCGTGCTCGCCCACGAGCTGCGCCACCAGCGTGCTCTTGCCCGCGCCGGGCGAGCCGGTGACGCCGATGACGCGCTTTGGCCGCCGCCGCGTCGCGTCGCCGCGGATGGCCTGCTCGAGGTGCAGCAGCGAGAGATCCCGGCTCAGCTGCGCCGTGGCGTGCCCGCTGACCACCCGCTCGGCGTAGGGCTTCACGGTGCGCTTGGCGGCTTCCACGATGTCGAGCAAGCCCGTGCCGGTGGTGAAGCACTCGGCAACGCCCGCCTCCCTGAGCGCGGGCAGGTCCTCCTGGGGCAGGATGCCCCCCATGTGCACGGGGATGTCGGGCCGGCCGACCTCGTTGAGCGCCTCGATGAGGCGGGGGCCCAGCGTGAGGTGGCTGTTGGACATCATGCTGGCGGCGATGACGTCCACGTCCTCGTCGCGGGCGCTGATCGCCAGGCTCCGCGGCGTCTGCCACAGCCCCGAGTAGATGACGTGCACGCCCGAATCTCGCAGCGCCCGGGCGATGACCTTCACGCCGCGGTCGTGCCCGTCCAGCCCCATCTTGCCCAGCAGCACGCGGGGGCGGTGGTGCAGGTCGGCGCAGCGGTCCGCCTTCTCGAATTCGGTGGTGGCAGCGCCCAGCGACTGCGCCATTCGGCCTCCTCGCGATGACGCGGCCGGGGCGTGCGGGCACCCGGCAGCGGAACACGCAGGGTACGCGGGGTGGCCCCGCGGTTCACGTCGCCAGGTTAGTGACTGGTAATGAGCCAGCCCGCCCCCGCGATGGCGGCGGCGTGCACCGCGGCGATCAGCAGCGTGAGGCCCCGGAAGCCCGGCTTGCGGGTCTTGTGGCGGAGCATCGGCTGGGCGATCGCCGCGCCGAAGGCCCCGCCCAGGATCTCCAGCTTCCGCAGCCGGCGCTCGGGTACGCGGCGGCCGCCGGTGGCCGCCCGCCGCTTGTCGATCGCGTACACGCCCGCGGTCCAGCAGCCGACGCCCGCGTACCACGCGACCGCCGCCGCGACGATCGCCAGACGCCAGGACACCGACTAGGGCTCGGTGACCGTGACGACCCGGTTGGCCTCCACGCCGGTGAGCGTGGCCTCGCGGCCGCTGGGGAACACGACGCGGATCCGATCGATGACGTCGACGCGGCCCAGGCCGAAGTGGGCCGACAGCGGCGGGGCCGAGTAGAAGCTGCCGCCCGCCATGATCTCGATGAACTGCGTGCGGCCGCCCGCGGTGACGTAGACCTTGCTTCCCACGCCGTTGCGGTTGCTTACGGTGCCCTGTGCCTCGATGCGGACCCAGGCGTTGCCGTTGCGCTCGGTCTCGTTGCGGTAGACCGTGGCGGGCCCGTAGACGTCGGTGATGATGAAGTCGATGTCGCCGTCGTTCTCGAGGTCGATGGGCGTGAGGCCCCGCGAGTTGCCGCGGTGGTCCAGCCCGCTGCCCAGGCCGGCGTCGTCGAATCGGCCGTCGCCGCGGTTCAGGAAGAACTGCGCCCGAGTGTGCCACTCGGGCTGCTGCCAGCCGTTGACGGCCGCCAGGTCCTTGTCGCCGTCCAGGTCGGCATCGAAGAACCACGTGCCCCACGCGAAGAAGGTGTTGTCGATGCCCGCCGGGATCGCGCCCGGCGTCATCACGCCGCTCCCGTCGTTGACGTAGAGCATGTTGGGTCCCGGCTCGTCGTTGGTGTTGCTGGGGCTGAAGGACATGTTGGTGGTGTAGATGTCCAGGTCCAGGTCGCCGTCCACGTCGGCGACGGCCACGCCCATGTCGTTGGCCACGTGCACCGTGTTCCACTCGGTGCTCACGTCCGTAAAGGTGCCGTCGCCGTTGTTCCGCAGGCTGTAATCGGGGAAGAAGTCGACGGCGGCAAAGATGTCCACCCAGCCGTCGCCGTTCATGTCGAGCATCACGGGCTGCCAGTGGAAGCGGTCGTCGGCCGGAAAGCCACCAACCTCTGCGGTGACATCGGTGAAGCGGAAGTTGCCGTCGTTGCGGTACAGGTACTGGGTGTATTCGTACCAGCCGACGACGAGCAGGTCGAGGTCGCCGTCGCGGTCGTAGTCGCCCGCGGTGGCTCCGCCCAGCGTCGCGTCGGTGGGGGCGAAGCCGCTGGCGGCCGTCACGTTGGTGAAGGTGCCGTCGCCGTCGTTGCGGAAGATCTGGCTCCGAGGAAAGTCGGCCGTCGCCGCGCTCGAATCGTTGAGCACGACCAGATCGTCGAAGCCGTCGTTGTTCAGGTCCAGCCACAGGGCCTGCTTGCTGAAGCCCATGTGCCCCACGCCCGCGGCGTCCGTCACGTCGGTGAAGGTGCCGTCGCCGTTGTTGCGGTAGAGCTGGTTGGCCGTGCCCGAGCTGTTGGGCAGGTACACGTCCATGAAGCCGTCGTTGTCGTAGTCGCCCACGGCCGCGCCGACGCCGAACCGCTCGTTCTGCCCCTCGAACAGCGGCGGCACGGGCGCATCGCCCTGGGCGTGCACGAAGTCGAGGCCGCAGTCGGTCGTGACGTCCGAGAAGCGGACCTGGGCCATCGCCGTCCCGGCCAGGGTGGCCACCGCGAGCGTGATCAGGAGCGTGTTCGGGTGCATGCGTCTCATCCCCTTGGCGGGCCACGTGGCCGCGTGAGGTCTACGGCCGTCGATCCCTCGGCGTTTTGCCCCGCCGCATCGATGGTATCGGCCGGCTACATGGGTGCGGCCCGGGCGTCGCGGCTCGCGGCCTCGTGCCGGGCCCCATCCAGGGCATCGGCAAGGACCTCGGCCGGATGCAGCGCGTGCACGCCGGCGCCGTCGAGCATCTGGTGGCGGCAGCTCGTGCCCGCGGCGACGACCGGGCCGGCGGCGGCCCGGGCCTCGGGCAGCGCCCCCAGCTCGCCGATCTTCATCGACAGCTCGTAGCGGTCGGTCGTGAAGCCGAAGGAGCCGGCCATGCCGCAGCAGGTCGCGTCGGTCGTCCGCACCGCCCCCAGCCGCCCGAGCAGCGCCCGGCCCGCGTCGCTGCCCCACAGCGACCGCTCGTGGCAGTGCCCGTGCATCAGGATCTCGGCCGAGGACTCGGCGAACTCGGGCCGCCGGGGGTGCTCACCCCACCCGGCCTCCAGGAAGCCCTCCAGCGTGTGGCACCGGGACGCCAGGGAGCGCCGGCGTTCGATGGGGACGGCGCTCCTGAGCTGCACCCAGTCGTCGCGGATGGCCGACAGGCAGCTGGGCTCGAGCACGACGATGGCCTCGGCGTCGGCGGCCTCGAGCGCCGCGAACGTGCGCGCCAGCGTGGCCTGGGCCGCATCGAGCATGCCCATGCTGATCTGGGGACGGCCGCAGCAGCCGGCGTCGATCAGCACCGGCCGGTAGCCGAAGGCCCCCAGCACCCGCGCCGCCGCGAGGCCGATCCGTGGCTCGTTGAACATCGTGAAGCAGTCGCCGAAGACCGCGATCCGCGGGCCCTCGGCCGGTGCGTCGAGACGCGCCCGCTTCCACAGCCGCGCAAGCGAGGTCGAGAACCTCGGCAGGCTCCGCCGGCGATCGACGCGCAGCAGCGCCCCGAGCAGCCACCGCATCAGCGGGGATCCGCTCAGGGTGTTCGCGAGGCCCGGGGCCAGTGCGCCCATCCGGTTCAGCAGGCGGATGTTGCCGAAGGCCAGCGCCTGCAGGCTCGGGCGACCCCGCTCGCGGAACCGCTGAGCGGTGTACTCGGCCTTGAGCCTCGCGATGTCGACGTTGCTGGGGCACTCGCTCTTGCAGGCCTTGCAGCTCAGGCACAGGTTGAGCGTCTCGATGGTGCCCGGGTCGCTCCAGGGGCTCTCGTCGCCGCCGGTCAGCTGGCCCGTGGTCGCCAGCCGCAGGGCGTTGCCGCGGCCCCGCGTGCTGTGCCGCTCGTCGAGGGTGGCCATGTAGCTGGGACACATGACGCCGCCGCTGCGCTTGCGGCAGACGCCAGCGCCGTTGCACATCTCGACGGCCCCGCGGAAGCCGTGCTGGTCCTGGTAGTCGAAGTAGGTCTCGACGCCGGCAACATCGACCTCGTCCTCCCGCGGCCGGATGCGTGTGCGTTCCAGCATCGTGCCGATGTCGACCGGCGCGCCGACGATGTTGCCGGGGTTCAGCAGGCCCGCAGGATCGAAGATGGCCTTGACCTCCGCGAAGGCGCGCATCAGCTCGGGGCCGTAGAAGCGCTCGAGCAGCGGCCCGCGCACGCGGCCGTCGCCGTGCTCGCCCGACATCACGCCGCCGAGTTCTTGCGCAAGGTCGGCGACCTCGACGGCGATGTCCGTCATCCGCCGCTCGTCGCCGGGGTCCCTCGGATCGAGCATCGGCCGCACGTGCAGCACGCCCACCGAGGCGTGCGCATAGAAGGATGCGTAGGTGCCGTGTTTCCGGACGATCGCCCGGAACCGCCGCACCCACTCGCCCAGCCGCTCGACCGGGACGGCGTTGTCCTCGACGAAGGACACGGGCTTGCGGTCGCTCGGCACGCCGTGCAGGAGGGGCTCGCCCGCCTTGCGGAGGGCCCAGGCGCGGCCGACCGCAGCCGGATCGCTGACACGCTGCGCGCCCACCGCCGGGTCGCTTGCGCGGGCCACGCCTTCGCCCTCGGCGAGCTTTGCTTCGAGCTCGTCGATCGACTGCGCGAAGTACTCGACGTAGAGCACGCCGCGGAGCGAGCCGGTCGCCGGCGGCGGCATGGCCTCGGCCGATCGCCGGTGCTGGCGGTTGGCCATCGCCAGGTCGATCACTACGTCGTCCACGAGCTCGATGGCCGACGGCTGGGTCTCCAGCAGCGAGCCGACGGCGGCGATCGCGGCGTCCAGATCGTTGAAGCCCAGCAGCAGCAGCCCCGTCGCGCGGGGCTTCTCGTGCAGGATGAGGTCGGCCGCCAGCGTCACCGCGAGCGTGCCCTCGCTGCCGCACAGCAGCCGCGCGAGGTTGACGGCGTCGAGCGGGTCGCGGCCCTGGCGCTCGGCGCACTCCAGGTCATCGAGCACGAGGTCGAGCGCATACCCCGCATTGCGGCGGAGCGTTCTGGGAAATCGCTCCCGGATGAGCTGGCGGTGCCGGCGGGCGACGTCGAGCACGCCCGATGCGATCCGCCGCGCGGCCGGATCCGTCGCGCCCGCCTCGAAGCGCGTCGGCGTGCCGTCGGCCAGGCAGGCGTCGATCGCGGCCACGTTCTCGCTGGTGCGTCCATAGAGCACCGAGCGCGCTCCCGCGGCGTTGTTGCCGATGCACCCCCCGACGTTCGCCTGACGCGAAGTCGACGGATCGGGCGCGAAGAACAGACCCGTGGCGGCGAGCTGCGCGTTCAGGTCGTCGAGCGTGAGGCCGGCCTCGGCCGTGCAGCGGCGGCGATCCGTGTCGATGTTCCGCATCGCGGTCAGGTGGGCCGACACGTCGAGCACGATCGCGCGATTCGTGCACTGGCCCGCGAGGCTCGTGCCCCCGCCCCGGGGCAGGATGGGCAGGCCGTGGTCGTGCGCGAAGCGGACGGCCGCGACCACGTCTTGCGCGTTCGCCGGCACGACGACGGCCAGGGGTTCGACCTGGTAGCTCGACGCATCGGTGGCGTAGAGCATGCGGTCGTGCAGCGTGGTCCGCACCTCGCCCCGCAGCAACCTCCGCAGGTTGTCGGCGGCCGCCGCCGGGATCGCGCCGCGGCCGCCCGGGGCGAGCTGCGGCAGCGAGAGGGCGGGCGGGACCATCCCCTGAGTGTCCCAAGCAAGTGCCGGCAAGTCCACACGCCGGACCTGCGCTGCGGGGGCCCGCCAACCCCGGCGCGAGCCGATGCTTATGGGGCGTGTCACGCCCGGGTCACAATCGGCCGATCCAGGGACGGATGGGGCCGCCGGACCGATCCGGGTGTGGTGCCGGCCGTACAGGCCATGCGGCGAGCCGCCCGAGTTATCGCACCCGGCCCCGCGAAGGAGACGACCCATGCCGACGACGCCCCGCATCGCCGCCCATACCGCCGCCCGCACCGCCGCGATCGCCCTGTTCGCCGGCGTCGCCGCCACGCCCGCCGCATTCGCCCAGGATGCCCAGGACCTGCCGGTCACGTCCATCACGCTCTACCGCTCGGGCGTCGGCTCCTTCGAGCGGCGGGGCACGATCGAGGACGACGCCCGCGTCCGCCTCCGCGTCGACGAGGCCCAGCTCAACGACCTGCTCAAGAGCCTGGTCGTGCTCGATCTCGGCGGCGGCCAGGTCGAGGCCGTCAGCTACGGCTCTCGGGAGCCCGTCGCCCGCCGGCTGGCCAGCTTCGGCGTCAACCTGGCGGACAACCCCTCGATGGCCGAGCTGCTCTCGCGGCTCCGCGGCACGCGGGTCACCGCGCAGACGGCCGACAGCGCGACCACCGGCACCATCGTTGGCGTCGAGCAGCGCACAATCGCGGGCGACGACGGCACGAGGCGGGAGGCCAGCGTCTCGATCTTCACCGGCGCGGGACTCACCCGGATCGACCTGGGCGATCTCGTCGGGCTGGAATTCCTCGACGAGCGCCTCAAGCAGGACATGCAGCGGGCGTTGGCCGTCCTCGACGAGCAGCGCGACGAGACCATCCGCACCGTCGAGGTCGCCAGCGATGGCGACGGGCCGCGCTCGATGATCGTCAGCTACGTGCACGAGATGCCCGTGTGGAAGACGGCCTATCGGCTGGTGCTGGGCGAGGGCTCCGACGCCGAGCCCATCCTGCAGGCCTGGGCCATCGTCGAGAACACCACCGAGGAGGACTGGCGGGACGTGGAGCTGGCGCTGGTCGCCAGCCAGCCCGTGGGCTTCACGATGGACCTCCAGACGCCGCTGTTCGTCCAGCGGCCGCAGCTGCCGGTGCCGGTGGGGGCGCTGGCGCGGGCCAAGGTGTACACGGGCGACTCGGGAGTTGGCGGACTGATGCCGGAAGCGGCGCGACAGCCGTCGCCGGCCATGGACCGAAGGTCGCGCGGTCGCGGGCAATCGCCCTTCGCGGACAGCGGAGACATGGAGCGGGCCGAGACGCCACAGCTACGCTTGGATGCGATGAGCAGCATGGCCGGCCGTGCAGCGGCCGCCCAGGTCGGCGAGTCCATCCAGCTCCGCATCGCCGATCCGGTGTCGCTCGACCGCCGGCAGAGCGCGATGATCCCGATGCTCACCGAGGGCGTCGACGCCCGCAAGGTCAGCATCTACACCGCCTTCGAGCAGCAGGCCATGCACGGCGTCGAGATGGCCAACAGCACGGGCACGCCGCTCATCGACGGGCCCGTCAGCGTCTACGACGGCGGCGCCTACGCCGGCGACGCCCAGATCGGCTACGTGCCCGCCGACGCCCAGCGGCTGCTGGCCTACGCCGTCGACCTCGAGCTCAAGGCCCGCACCGAGCGCCGCAGCGCCACGCAGCGATCAACCTTCCGCATCGTCGACGGCGTGCTCATCCAGACCTACGGCCGCACGCAGACGACCATCTACATCCTGCGGAACGAGTCGGGCCGCGATCGCACCGTCATCGTGGAGCACCCCTCGATCGGCTGGACCATCGACACGCCCGGCGACGGCGCCACGACCGACGACGGCAATCTCCGCTTCGAGCGGTCCGTCGCCCGTGGCAAGGAGCTGCGCTTCGAGGTCCGCGAGAGCACCACCGATCGCACTCGCTACGCGCTGGTCGATGCCGACATCGGCTCGCTCATCGAACGCATCGAGCGGAACGGCTCGCCCGACGCGGATCTCCTCGAGGCCCTCCGCGAGGGCGGCCGCCTCAACCGCCGCGTCGCCGACCTGGAGGAGCGGGTCCGCGTGCTGCAGGCCCGTGTGCAGGCCATCACCGCCGACCAGTCCCGCATCCGCAGCAACATGCAGGCCATCGATAGCGGCACCGACCTCTACCGCCGCTATCTCGGCACGCTCAACGAGCAGGAGGACCAACTCGGCACGCTGCGGGACGACATCGAGCAGGCCCAGCGGGACCTCGCCGCCGCCGAGGCCCAACGCCGCAGCTACTTCGAGAAGCTGACCGTGCGGTAGGCCGGCTCCGTATCATCTGCGGCGCCGCGGAGGGAGCGGCGGCGGGGAGGATGGGGCATGGCATCGGCGCGGCACGCGGCACGGCTGGCGGGGGCGATCGTTCTGGCGGCGGCCGCACCATCGATAGGCCAGCTCCGCGTGGGCACCTGGAACCTGACCGACTACCGCGGCGAGCCCGGCCGCGACGAGCACTTCCGCGTCGCGCTCTTCGACGAGTTCGAGGGCCGATCGTTCCGCCCCGACGTGCTCGTCGTGCAGGAGATGGGCTCGGCCTCGGCCGCAGACCGGTTTCTCGGCATCTTGAACAGCGATGCCCGCGGGGGCGGCGATTGGGTCGCGGCGCCCTACATCGACGGCCCGACGACCGACACCGTGCTCTTCTACCGCGCGAGCCGTGCGTCGCTCCGCGATACGAGCGTCGTCTCGCCCGGCGGCGCGGCCCCGGCGCACCCCCGGCACCTGATGCGGTACGACCTCGCCGTCTTCGGCTACGACGAGCCCAGGCTGGTGATCTACGGCACGCACATGAAGGCGGGCACGTCGTCCACCGATCGTGACCGAAGGCTTGCCGAGGCGCTCGCCCTCCGCGCCGACGCCCGCGGGCTGCCCGCCGGCACGCACTTCCTGCTCGCGGGGGACCTCAACATGCGGGGCTCGGACGAGTTCGCCTACCGCGAACTGGTCGAGTCGCGCGCGAGCAACAACGGGCGGCTGTTCGATCCCATCGTGAGCCCCGGCACCTGGCGGGATAGCTCGCTGTTCCGCTTCCTGCACACCCAGGACCCCGTCGACGCGATGGACGACCGCTTCGACCAGATCCTCGTCAACGACGATCTCATCGACGGCGACGGACTCGACTACCTGGGCGACGCCACAAAGCGCATCAGCCGGACCACGTTCGCCGACCCCGACCACAGCTTCCGCACCTGGGGTAACGACGGCACGACCCTCGACGAGCCGATGGCCCGCGATAACGCCATGGTCGGCCGCACCATCGCCCGCGCCCTCTTCCTGGCGCCGGGTGGCTCGCTCGGGCACCTTCCCGTGTTCCTCGATCTGCGGGTGCCCGCGAAGATCGGCTCGCTCACGAGCCTCGACGCCGGCGAGATCGAGCGGGGCGCCGCCGCCTCGGTCGACCTGCCCGTCGGCAACGCGGGCGACGTCGCCCGCTGGTCGGCCGCCGGCATCCAGGACCTGGTCTACTCGTTCCAGGCCGACGCGCCGCTGCAACCGCCCGCCGGCGAATTCGCCGATCCCGCCGGCGGCACGCTCGACCTGCAGGCCATCGCCATCGATTCGGCCGCCCTCGGTCCCTTCGATGCCGAGCTGCGGATCCTGTCGAACGACCCCGACGAGCCCGTCCGCGTCGTTCGCGTCGTTGGCGAGGTCGTAGCCGCGGACTGCCCGGCCGACATCGATGGCGACGGTGCGCTGACGCTGTTCGACTTCCTCGCCTTCCAGAACCTCTTCGACGCGGGCGATCCGAGAGCCGACGTCGATGGCGACGGCGCGCTCACGCTGTTCGACTTCCTGGCGTTCCAGAACCTCTTCGATGCGGGCTGCTAGAGCAGACTCAGCAAGTTCGTAGCAACTCTGGACCGGTTCGAGCGGTCCGAACCCCGCAGGATTCACTCCTGCGCGGGTTCGGCGAGCGAGTGTGCGGCCGAAGGCCGCTACGGAGCGACAGGGATCGATCTAGCCGCCGGCATCCGACAAGGGCCCTCGGGCGCACGTGGGCGTCCGAGGGCCACTCCCTCACTTCTCGTTCGTTGGTGCGGCTAGCGTCGCCGCCGGCAGGCGAGCAGCCCGCCGAGGCCCAGCATCGCGGCCGTCCCCGGCGAGGGCAGCAGCGCGACGAGGATGTCGGCCTCCTGCAGGTCGTCCAGCCGCGACACGCTCATGGCGGAGCCCATGTCGATGTAGACGTCGAAGCGGGTCGTCTCGGTCGTGGCGGACAGGAACACGGGGCTCGTCGGCGTATCCACCAGCGTCAGGTCGATCTGCCAGAACGCGATGGGGTTGGTCGGGTCGGCGTAGATGCCCGCCGTCGGGAAGTTCAGCTGGCCGGCGAGGATGCCGTCGATCCCGTCGGCCACGATGACGCCCGCGCTCGTGCCCGGGCCGTCCATTGGCGCCACCAGCCTGGGATCGCTCAAGTCCACCTCGCTGCGATCGACCACGAGGCTCGTGGCGATGCCCGCGATCGCGTAGTCGGGGTCCGCGTAGCCCGCGGTCAGCGTGAGCGTGGTTGTCTCCCCCGGGCTCAGCGTCGGGTTGGCGACGCTGGCGCCAATGAACTGCCCGGCCGCCACGCTCGCGGCGAGTCCGACGATCGTCAACGCGGTCGCGGCGTGCTGCATCCCGGCCTCCTCGTGACTCCACCCCGACGCGGGATTCACCCCGGACAATTGGGGATCACCCGTTGTCTTCCGACAGTCTACAGACAAGGCGAGCCGAGACAAGCCCAAAGTGGCCGCGGCGCGAGGAATGTCGCGCCGTCTGCGGCGGGCGAGGCTCGTTCCATGCCCGCCGGCGATCGGATACGACCTGAATCAGCCCATATCCGTGTAGTCAGGGGTTCGGGAGGTCGGGGCGTCGCTATCTTCGCCGCCGGCACGCCAGCAGGCCACCAACGCCCAGCAGCCCGGCCGTCCCCGGAGAAGGGAAGATCACGGCTCTGCCCTCGCTCAGGTCGGCCAGCCGCGACTCGCTGGTGGCCGAACCCATGGCCGTGTAGACATCGAAGCGCGACGTCCGGGTCTCGATGTCGAGGATCAACCCGCCGGTGGGCACGGACGCGGTGAAGGTGACCTGCCAGAAGGCGATCGGGTTGGTCGGATCGGCGTAGATGCCCGCCGGCGGGAAGTTGAGCTGGCCGGCGATGATGCCCTCGATCGCCGAGCCGGCGAGCACGCCCTCGCTGGTGCCGGGTCCGTCCATCGGTGCGATGAGCCGCAGGTCGCTGAACTCGCCCTCGGCCGCGTTGATGACCAGTTCCGTCGCGATGCCGGCCATGGCAAAGTCGGCCGAATCGAAGCCAGCCGACATGGTGATCACGGTCGACTCGCCGGGGCCGATCGTCGATGGGGAGGCGTCGAGGTCGATGAGCTGCCCCGCGGCCACGCCGGTGGCCAGGGACAGGCACGCGATGGTGCTGCTTGCTCGGATCATGTCTCCCCGCCTTCTCATCTTCGGGTGCGCGCGATTCGCGGCGGTTTGCCGCGGCTGGGATCTACCTGCTGACGGCCGCTCACCGCAACGATCCCAATCTCATCGTCCTGATGGGTTCGATTGGCGCAAGGCCATTCTCACTCTGTAGGGCTAGCCTCGCGGCATGAACGTCGACCTCACCGGACGGACTGCGCTCGTGTGCGGCTCCAGCCAGGGCATCGGGCTTGCCGCCGCCGTCGAGCTGGCCGCACTCGGCGCCCGCGTCACGCTGCTGGCACGCAACGCCTCGCGCCTGGGCGGGGCGCTGGCCGAGCTGCCGGCGGGCGATGGCGTCCAGCACGACGTCGCCGAGGCCGACTTCCAGCGGCCCGACGACGTGGTCGATGCCGCGACGGCGGCGCTCGATCGCGCCGGCGGCCGCTTCGACATCCTGGTCAACAACACCGGTGGGCCGCCCAGCGGGCCGATGGTCGATGCGTCGGCCGACGCCTTCGTCGAGGGCTTCACGGCCCACCTGGTCAACAACCACCGGCTCGCGCAGCTCGTGCTGCCCGGCATGCGTGCGGCGGGCTTCGGCCGCATCGTCAACATCATCTCCACGTCGGTCCGCTGCCCGATCCCGGGGCTGGGGGTCAGCAACACCATCCGGGCGGCCGTCGCGGGCTGGGCCAAGACGCTGGCGGGCGAGGTCGCCGCCGACGGCGTCACCGTCAACAGCGTGCTGCCGGGCTTCACCGATACCGCGCGGCTGGCGTCGCTCTTCGACGCGAAGGGCCAGCGCGAGGGCCGGGCGGCCGCCGACGTCAAGGCCGACGCCATCGCCGGCATCCCCGCGGGACGGCTGGGCGAGGCCCGGGAGGTCGCCGCCGCCATCGCGTTCCTCTGCACGCCCGCCGCCGGCTACATCACGGGCACGGTGCTGCCCGTCGACGGCGGCCGCACGCCATCCATCTAGACTTGCGCCCATGGCCGCAGCGCTCACCAATTGGATCGCCGGCGAGCCGCACGCAACCGCGGGCACGCTCGACAACATCGATCCCGCGACGGGCGAGCGCATCGGCACCGTGCCCGCGTCGACCGAGGCCGACGTAGCCGCCGCGGTCGATGCGGCCAATGCCGCCTTCGATGCCTGGGCCCGCACGCCGGGCGAGGAGCGTTGCCGCCTGCTGCTCGCGCTCGCCGACGCCGTTGAGGCCGACCTCGAGGCCTTCGCGCGGGCCGAGTCGATCGATAGCGGCAAGCCGATCGCGGTCGCCCGGTCGGTCGACATCCCGCGGGCGGTCCGCAACCTGCGCTTCTTCGCCACCGCGGCGGTGCAGGCCGCCAGCGAGAGCCACGACGCCCCCGGCGCGATGCTGAGCTACACGCTCCGCCGTCCCCGGGGCGTCGCCGGGTGCATCTCGCCGTGGAACCTGCCGCTGTACCTGCTCACCTGGAAGCTCGCGCCCGCGCTGGCGTCGGGCTGCACCGCCGTCGCCAAGCCCAGCGAGCTGACGCCCACGACGGCCGCCATGCTCGCCAAGCGCGCCGCCTCGATCCTGCCGCCGGGCGTGCTCAACGTCGTGCACGGGGCGGGTGAGCCCACGGGCGCCGCGATCGTCCGCCATCCCGGTGTGCCGAGCGTCACCTTCACCGGCTCGACGAAGGTCGGCCGCTGGATCGGCTCCACCTGCGGCGATCTGCTCAAGCGGTGCTCGCTCGAGCTGGGCGGCAAGAACCCGCTGGTGATCTTCGACGACGCGGACATCGATCGCGCCGCCGAAACCGCCGTGCGCGCGGCGTTCAGCAACCAGGGCCAGATCTGCCTCTGCGGCTCCCGCGTGCTGGTACAGTCGGGCGCGTACGACCGCGTGCTCGCCGCGCTGGTGGAGGGTGCACGATCGCTGCGGCCGGGCGATCCGCTGGACGACGCCACGCGGTTCGGGGCGCTCGTGTCGCACGACCACCGAGACAAGGTCGCCGCCTACGTCGACGCTGCGCGGGCCGATGGCGCCGAGGTGCTGGCCGGCGGCGCCCCGCCCGACGCCCTTCCGCCGCGCGTCGCAAGCGGTGCGTACTACTCGCCCACGGTGATCGCGAACGCGACCGCGGGCTGCGCAATCCTGTCCGAGGAGGTCTTCGGCCCGGTGTGCACCGTGCAGCGCTTCGAGACCGAGGCCGACGCCGTCGCGCTCGCCAACGCGTCCGACTACGGGCTCGCCGCGAGCATCTGGACGCGGGATCTCGCCCGCGGACACCGCATGGCCGAGGCCGTCGACTGCGGCATCATCTGGCTCAATTGCTGGATGCTCCGCGACCTGCGGACGCCCTTCGGCGGCATGGGCCACTCCGGCGTCGGCCGCGAGGGCGGCTGGGAGGCCATGCGCTTCTTCACCGAGCCCAAGGCCGTCACGATCGACACGAGCGGAGCATCGGCATGAGCGACGCGATCCGAACCGATGACGCGCCCCGACCCGTCGGAGCCTACCCGCACGCCCGCCGGGTGGGCGACCTGCTCTTCTGCTCGGGCGTCGGTCCGCGGTCGCCGGGGGCCAACACGGTGCCGGGCGTGACGCTCGACGCCTCGGGCGCGCTCATCGACTATGACTTCGCTGCGCAGTGCCGCTCGTGCTTCGACAACGTCCGCGCCGTCGTGGAAGCCGCGGGCGCACGCTTCGAGGACATCGTCGACGTGCAGGCCTACCTGACCGACCTGCCGCGGGACTTCGCGACCTTCAACGAACTCTGGAAGCAGGCCTTCGCGGGTGAGGGCAAGCCCAATCCCTGCCGCACGACCATCGAGGTCAGCCGGCTGCCGCAGGGAGGGGACGCGCCCATCGCCGTGGAACTCAAGGTGATCGCCCGGGTGCGGTAGGCAGGCCCGCGAGGCCGGCGGTGGGGCCCGGCTCAGCCGTGGTAGAACCGCTCGCTAGTAATCTGGCCGTCCTTCCAGGTCTGCCGCGTCGCCTGCTGGTAGGTGATGTCCTGGCCGTCGGTGTTCACGAAGTTGAAGCCGTACTCGATGAAGGCGACGCCGGCCTGCTCATCGATCGCGACGTTGTCGATCCACAGGCTCTTCCATTCGCCGATGCTCGCCAGGAACTGCTGCTCCCGCTCGCGGTTGGCGGCCTTGCCCTCCGTGGGCGTCTCGGCGTTCTCCTGCATCACCACGCCGTCGGCGTAGTACTGGTCGAAGGCCTCCAGGATCTGGCCGTTCTTCATCTTGTCGATCAGGTCGTGCACCTTGCTGCTCAGGTCGCTCATGGCGTTGCTCCTCGTGGTGAGCGGTTCGTGATCTCGTTCGACCCACTACGGCAGGTCGAACACCAGCACCTCGGCGCCGCTCGTGGCGTCGATGGTGACCTCCGATTCGTCGCTGATGGCCGCGCCGTCGCCCTCGACGAGCGAGTGCTCGCCGACGCGGACCGTGCCCCGCGCCACCTGCACCCAGGCGTGCCGGTCGGCCCCGAGCCCGAGCGACACCCGCTCGCCCGCGTCCAGCTCCGAGACGTACACCCGCGCGTCGGCGTGCATCCGCATGCTGCCGGCGGCGCCATCCGGGCTGGCCACCGGCCGCAGCGCATTGCGGGCCGCCTCCGCGTCGTGCGTGAGCACCGCGTAGCTCGGCTCGATGTCCCGTTCGCTGGGCTTGATCCAGATCTGGATGAAGCGGCCGGGCTCCTCATCGCTGGGGTTGTACTCGCTGTGCGTGATGCCCGTGCCCGCGCTGGTCAGCTGGAAGTCTCCGGGGCGGATGGTCTGCACCGTGCCCATCGAGTCCTTGTGCTCGAGTCCGCCCTCCAGGACGTAGGAGAGGATCTCCATGTTGTCGTGCGGGTGGGTCTGGAAGCCCGCGCCCGCGGCGATGCGGTCGTCGTTGATCACCCGCAGCCCGCGGAAGCCCATGGCGTGGGGCTCGCCGTCCGCCGGAAAGCCCCGGCCAAAGGCGAAGGTGTGCCGGCTGTCCAGCCAGCCCAGGTTGGTCGTGCCCCGTCCCGCGGCCGATCGGATCTCGATCATCGTACTGCTCCCTTCGCGGCGTTCCTGCGACGCGGCTCTTCCGGCGGTGCGCCGCTGCGTCGGAACATCTCGTGCTACGGTGCGATGGTCCGCGTGACCGGGCAAGCACTTGTCTAAACAACTTTATGCCCCCATCGATGGGAATCAAGCCCCCTCGATGCCGTCCTTGCTGGGCGAGTGTTCGGGAGGTCCCTAGCCGTCGCGGGTACGCTCGAGCAACCGGCTCAGGCGGCGCAGCTCGCCGTCGGGCACGTGCCCCAGCAACTCGTCGTGCAGCGCCCGCACCGGCCCCTGCAGCCGGCGGATCAGCCCCGATCCACGCCGCGTGATCCGCACGCGGATGACCCGGCCGTCGGCGGCGTCGGGCTCCCGCGTGACCAGCTCGTCTCGCTCGAGCCGGGCGATCACCCGCGTGGCGTCGGGCGCGGGCACGACCATCTCGCCGCGGATCTCGCTCCACGTTCGGCCGTCGCGGCCCGCGGCGTGCAGGATGCGCAGCACGTTGTAGCCGCTCTCGCCCAGGCCGTGCTGCTTGAACAGCCGCTGGAACTCGCACTGCAGCGCCGCGGCCGTCCGCACGATGTTCAGGTAGGCCTCTTCCTCGGCCTGTTCGAAGGGCTGCTTCTTGCCGATTTGTTCGCGCAGGCTTCGCGCCATCAGGTACACACCATTGTTGTAACAACGATACCGCGACCACCCGCGGCCGGTTGCGGGCGAGCGGCCCCGCGGGCCATCCCGCCTCGGTCCTAGTGCGGCACTTCCTTGACGGCGTTGCGGTTCCACGCGGGCACCCGCACCGTGATCGGGCCGTCGCCCTCGATCTCGCACTGGCAGCTCAGCCGGCTGTTGATCTGCAGCCCCGGTGCCTCTTCGACGCGATCCTCTTCGGCCTCGGTGGCCTCGGTCACCTGGTCCAGGCCCTTCTCGACGTACACGTGGCACGTCGAGCACGCGCACACCCCGCCGCAGGCGTGCTCGATGTTGATGCCGTTCTCGACGGCGACCTCCAGCAGGTGCTCGCCCTTGGCCGCGAGCACCTCCCACTCGGCCTGATCGGTGTCGGTCAGGCCCTGGGGGTCCTCGAGGACGAACGTCACCGGCACCTCCTTCGGGCCGTGGTCGTGATCGCTGTGCCGCAGGTGCATGGAATCAGGCTAGGCAACCTCGCGCCCTGCGTGCCATGCCACGGCGGCCGCCCCTACCCTTGCCGGTGTCCGACGAAGCGTCCCCGCTGCGGCTCTCGGTGGTCGCGCCCGCCCACAACGAGGAGGGCAACGTCCGCGCGCTCGTCGAGGAGATCTGCAGCGCACTCCGGCCGCTCGGCATCCACTTCGAGATCGTGCTCGTCGACGACGGCTCCACCGACGCCACCCGCCAGCGCATCGTCGACGCCATGGCCGTCGCGCCCGAGCTGCGGTGCATCGCGACGGCCGGCACGCCCCCAGGCCTCGGCAACGGCCAATCGGCGGCGTTCTACGTGGGCTTCCGGGCGGCATACGGCGAACTGATCGCCACCCTCGACGCCGACCTCCAGAACGATCCCGCCGACCTGCCACGCCTGCTCGAGGAGATGGACCGCACCGACGCCCAGATGGTCCAGGGCGATCGCTCGGCCGCCCGCAGCCAGGGCGACGCCTGGCACCGCAGGTACACCTCGCTCGTTGGCCGGGCGTTCCGCCGCATGCTGCTGGGCGACACCATCCGCGATACCGGCTGCTCGCTCCGCGTCATGCACCGCGAGATCGCGCTGCGGCTGCCCCTGGAGTTCAAGGGCGCCCACCGCTTCATCCCCGTTACGGCTCGGCAGATGGGCTATCGAGTCGTGGAGCTGCCCGTCAACCACCGACACCGCCACAGCGGCGAGACCAAGTACGGCATGGGCGTGGGCAAGCGGGCGATTCCGGGGCTCATCGACTGCTTCGCCATCCGCTGGATGGGCAACCGCCGCCGGCCGATCGCCGCCGAGCGCATCGAACGCTCCGCAACGCCCGAGGCCGCCGCCCAGGAACTCACCGGTGCGGGCCGTTGATCGCCTGCTCGAGCGGCTCACTGGCCGCCGGGTGAAGTGGGAGCCCATCCTCGCGATGGTGCTCCTGCTATTGCTCGGGCTGTACCTCGTCACCGGGCCCACCAGCGTCGACGTGCAGGACGGCGCCATCGGCGTGCCCTTCCGCATCGGCACCGAGCGGGGCAAGGTCGAAGTGTTGCCCCAGTCCGGCGGCGGCCACCGCTTCCGCGTGCTCTATCGCAACGGCGAGACCCTCGGCCCGATGGGCGACCGCGCGTTCGCGGAGCGCTTCGGTGAGTCCATGCACGCCAGCGTCCTGGCCAACCGCGACAACTGGATCTTCCGCCTGCTCAACATCACGCACTGGGGCAGCCTCGTGTGGGTGGCCGTCGGGCTCGGCGCGCAGCTGGCCTTCTTCGGCCGCATGCTCATCCAATGGGTTGTCAGCGAGAAGAAGCGCGACAGCGTCGTGCCCGAAGCCTTCTGGTGGCTCAGCCTCCTCGGCGGCGTTGGCTTGTTCGCCTACTTTGTCTGGCGGCAGGACCCAGTCGGCGTGCTGGGCCAGTCCACCGGCGTGGTGATCTACGCCCGCAACCTCCGGCTCATCCACAAGCAGCGGCGACGCACCCAGCGCCGCGCGCCGGCGCATGCACACTCGGATGCGCCCGCGTGAGACGCGTCCTGCCGTTCCTCGTGCTGCTCCTATTGCTGTGGCTGCTCGCCGGCGCGTTCTACGGCGGAGACCTCGGCAAGACCCGCGACGACTACACCTGGGCGGTCAACGACCCCGCGACCGGCGCCGCCGACGCGGTCGACCTCTGGCGGCTCCCGCTGTTCTGGAGGCCCGCGTCGCTCGTGCTGGTCCGGCACCTCGTGAGCCTCACCTGGGATGCGCCCTGGATTGCGAATCTGCTGACCGCCCTGGCGCACCTCTCGCTGGTGCTCGTCTTCTGGCGGTGGCTGCGCAAGCTGGGCTGCGGCGCGGCGGCGGACGCATCGGCCATGCTCTTCGTGGCCCTGCCGATCGCCTACGACGTCATGCACTGGCCCGCCGCGATGCCCACCGCGCTCTCCGCGATCGTCGCGATCGTCGCGGCCCGACTCGCGCTCGGCTCGACAGGCGAAGAGCGAGCGGCTAGGCGCCTCGCGGGGATCGCGGCGCTGGCGTTCCTCTGCTGCTGCCTGAACGAACAGGCGGCGGCCTGTCTCGCCGCGGTCGTCGTTGTCCCATTGCTGCAGCGGCGTCGATCAGCGATCGGCGTGGCGCTCGCGATCGGGCTTCCCTGCGTGGCGTACGTCACGCTGACGATGATGACGGCCCCGCCCAACCACCGGGGCGGCGTCGGCACACTAGTAGACCCCTCCGACTGGGGGCCACGCGCCATCTCGGCCCTTGCGAGCTCGGCCGACCAACTCATGGGCGAGCGGGGCCGCCACCTCCTGCTGGGCGGCCTCGAAACGGCCTGGCCCGCCCTCGGCGCGTGGGGCGTGGCGCTCGTCGCGGCCGCCGTTCTTGCCGGGGTGTGGTGGTCGCTTGCCCGCCGCCCGGATGCCGATGGCGAGCGCGGGCACTGGCCCGTGGCCGCCGCGGGCATCGCCTGGGCGGCGCTCGGACTCACCCCATTCATCGTCGTCCGCACGGGCCCGATCGAGGCCCGCCACCTCTACCTGCCGCTCCTCGGCGTACTGCTGGCCGCATCGATCAGCGCCGCGCGTATTCCGGCTCCCGCGCTCGTCGCCATCGGTGGACGCCTGCTTGTGGCAGCGGCGGCGCTCGCGATGGCCATCAGCCTCGTCGGGATCCAGACCACGCTGCGCGTCCGCGCCCAGATGGACATGGAGGACGCCGCGGCCATCGTCGCGGCCCACCCCGGCCCGCCCGGGGGCGCGGTCATCCTCATCGCGCGGCAGGCCTGGCGGCAGGCCGACACGGGCCTGCGCCGCTACGACATGCGCTTCTGGAGCGCATGGCAGATGGACCACATGGCGACGGCCGTGGTCCGCCACGCCTATGGCCGGAGTGACCTCTTCGCCAAGAATCGCTTTGCAGCGAACAACATCACCGCGGCGGACGTGTCGCCCGAGGGCTGGCGGGTGGGGCTATCCAAGGGCCCGGCGTGGGATGGCGGCCGCGTCCCGCCCGTGCTCATCTCCTGGGATCGCGTGCGGGCGCTCACGATCGACGGGCAGGGGCGTGTGCGGCCGGTCTCCGCCCTGCGATTCGAGGGCGACGGCGGCTTCGTCCAGCCGCTGCAGGTGGACGCCGCCGCCCCGCTCGCACCCGCCGAGTACACGGTCCGCCTGCGCTAGTTCCGCGACTCCACCAGCGCCTTGAGCTTCTGCAGCCCGTCCTGCCAACCCTCCTCGAAGCCCGCGGGCAGGTCCTCGTCGAACTCGCCGGCCATGCGGTGCTCGACCGAGACCACCGTCCGCCCATCCCGCTCCTCGAAGGCGATGGTCATGTTGGCCACGAAGGCGCTGGGAATGGTGCAGTCTCCCCGCAGGCGGATCTTGCGGTTGGGCCGGATCAGCGTCACGATGCCCATGAGGTTGCGATCCACCTGGCCGTCGTCGCGGACGGTCTCTAGGTAGAACCGCCCGCCCAGCTCCCGCTCGAAGATCGTCTTGGTGTGCCGCCTGCTCTCCTCGCTCTCGTAGAACCAGTTGTGCGCGTCGGCGAAGTAGGCATCGAACACCCGCTCGGCGGGCGCGTCGATCTCGATCTCGGTCTGGATGATCCGCGCACTGATGGCAATCTCGGCGACCGGCATGGCTGCATCTCCCCGGCTCTCGACGAGCCGCTTGAGGCCCACGAGCGATCCCGCCCAGCGGTCCTCGTACTTGCTGACCCAACGCTCGTACACGCGACGCAGCGGCACGGCGTTGAGCTGGTTCCACTTGCGCCGGCCGTCCTTCCTGGACACCACCAGCCCCGCGTCCTCAAGCACCCCCAGGTGCTTCATCACCGCGAACCGCGACAGGCCCGGGAACGCCTCGACCAACTCCCCCGTCGTCGCCCGGCCGCCCCCGCGGAGCAGGTCCAGGATCGAGCGACGCGTCGGGTCGGCCAGCGCCCGCCAGACCGCATCGAGCTCGCCATCGGAAGTGGCCTCCATGCGCAGCCTCCCGATCTTCGCTGAGCCCGTTCAGAACAGCGACGGCAGGCCGTTGGCGCGGCGCGCCACGCTGGCCTGTCCGCTGTGGAAGCCCTCGTGGAAGGCGATCGAGCTCATGAGCATCGCCCGGGAGTTCGCAAACCGGCCGAGGTCGCCCTCGATCGGCTCGAGCAACTCGGCCTCGCTGAGCCCGCTGAGCCAGTCCCGCAACGCCGCGCGCGTGCGCGCCAGCGTGTCGATGATCTCGTCGCGCGACGGGTAGGCCGATGGGCCGGCCGTGCACGTCGAGCCGTCGCCGAACAGCTCGTTCCACCTGGGGTTGAGCATCGACTTGGGGCCACCGACGGCCTGCATCAGCCCCGCATCGGTGTTGGCGATGTGCCCCGCAACCCAGCCGGCGTGGTTGGTGCCCTCGCAGGCCGGCAGGAAGAACTCCTCCCCGGGGGTGGCCTGCACTAGGCCGTCCATCAGCCGGCGGGAGAACGCCAGGGCATCCAGCCCCGTGCGGAGGAGTGGCGAGAGCTGCGTGGCGGCGGCGTCGGACATGGGAGGGACCTTTCTGCTCGTGGTGCAAGCCCGCTCATCGACAGGCGGGGTTGATTTGTGACCATATAGTCACATATTGTTGTCCCCCAGTCAAGCCCTTTTGCGGCGATCGGATCCAAAACTCGCCGCCACGCCCCCGGAGGTCCCCGATGCACCCCTCGCTGCCGTCCCTCGCCGTCGTCGTCGTTCTGGTCGCATCGCTCGCCAGCGTGCTGGGACTCGCTCAGCATGCCCCTTCGCCCGGCCAACAAGCGGATGACTCCCATCCGCCGATGAGGGAGTGGCTCGTGGTGCTGACCGCGACCGAGGCCGTGCTGGCCGACGAGCCGAGTCCCGAGGCCATCCGGGCCGTGGGGGAGCACTACCAGCGGCTCGTACGCCTGCGGGACGAAGGCACCGTCATCCTCGCCGGCCGCACGATGGACGCCGAGCCCATGGGCCTGGTGATCTACCGGGCCCGCACGGCCGAGGAGGCCCGGGCCCTCAGCAACGCGGATCCCGCCGTCGCCGGCGGCTTCATGATCGCCGAGGTCAGGCCGTACGCCGTGGCGGTCTGGGGCGAGCACGCGATCACGCCGCCCCGCGGCTAGTCGCCCTCTCCAGCCGCCCATAACCCCGCGTCACGGGCGTGTACCGGCCGCAGTTTGCCGTTCCATCGCGGCCGCGGCGCGGTATGCTTTCGCGGCATGGGGATCGGCACCGTCCTTCTCGATCGCGGCATCATCTCCCGCGAGGAACTCGACGAGGCCCTGGCCGAGCAGCGCTCCAGCGGCGAGCGGCTCGACCAGGTGCTCGTGCGTCGCGGCGTGGTCTCGTCCGAGCAGGTGCTGCGGACCATCGGCGACCAGTTCCACCTCGACGTCGTCGACCTGGACTCGGTGATCGTCGAGCCCAAGGTGCTCTCGGCCCTGCCCGCCCAGCTCGTGCACAAGCAGCGGTGCGTGCCCATCCGCCACGAGAATGGCACGCTCACCGTTGCCACCAGCGATCCCTTCGAGCTGAGCATGCTCGACGAGCTGCGGATGCTGACGGGCTGCGCCATCGAGCTGGTGCTCGCCGGCGAGGACGACCTGCAGCGCTTCATCCGCGCCAACTACGGCGTGGGATCGGACACGCTCGATGCGCTGACCGCCGGCGAGGGCGAGCTGGAGGCCAAGCCCGCCACCCAGGACGACGACGTCGAGCAGGCGCAGGAAGCCAGCGTCATCAAGCTGGTCAACGACCTGCTGTTCGAGGCCATCCGCGAGCGGGCCACCGACGTCCACATCGAGCCCTACGAGCACCGCCTGATCGTGCGGTATCGCATCGACGGCGTGCTCCAGCGGGCCAACGTGCCCGAGACCATCAACCGCTACGCCGGCGCCATCATCAGCCGCCTCAAGATCATGGCGAACATGAACATCGCCGAGAAGCGGCGACCGCAGGACGGCCGCATCACGCTCAAGCAGCGGGTGCCCACGGCCAACGGCGGGCTGGTGATGCAGGAGTTCGACCTCCGCGTCAGCGTCATCCCGATGCTGTTCGGCGAAGGCGTGGTCCTCCGCATCCTCAACAAGAGCGCCGTGCTCATGGAGCTGGCCGACCTGGGCATGCCCGCGTGGGTGCAGCAGGGCTGGTTCGGGCTGATCGAGCGGCCCCACGGCATCCTGCTGGTCACCGGCCCGACCGGCTCGGGCAAGTCGACGACGCTGTACGCCTCGCTCAATCGGATCGTCAGCGAAGAGATCAAGTGCATCACCGTCGAGGATCCGGTGGAGTACCACGTCGGCGGCGTCAACCAGATCCAGGTCAACGGCCAGGTCGGTCTGACCTTCGCCAGCGGGCTGCGGTCCATCCTGCGGCACGACCCCGACGTGGTGATGATCGGCGAGATCCGCGACAAGGAGACCGCCGAGACCGCCATCCAGGCCTCGCTTACCGGCCACCTGGTGTTCAGCACGCTGCACACCAACGACTCGCCCGGCGCTATCACGCGTCTGCTGGACATGGGCGTCGAGCCCTTCCTGGTCTCGAGCAGCGTGGAGGGCATCCTCGCGCAGCGGCTGGTGCGGCGGGTGTGCGGCAACTGCGGCGCCACCTATCGGCCCGACCCCGCCGACCTGCCACCGGGCTTCGAGCTCGGCCCGGAGGGCGAACTGACGCGGGGCGAGGGCTGCCGGGACTGCCGCCAGACGGGCTACCGAGGCCGCGTGGGCATCTACGAGTTGATGACTTCCAGCGACCGGCTGCGGGACGACATCATGCACGGCCGCAGCGCCGGCGAGATCGCGGTGCACGCCCGCGAGGATGGCCAGCTGCACCGCATGGCCGAGGACGGCTTCGCCAAGGCCCGCGACGGCTCGACGACCATCGACGAGGTCCTCCGCGTCATGGCCGTGTAGCCCGGGCCCCGCGTCCTATTCGATCGCCAGCACGTAGAACAGGCCGCCCTCCCGCGTCTCGATCGTCGCGGTGAGCGTCGAGCCGCCGAGCGCGGCGGCGAAGTGCGCGGGCAACGGCATCGAGCCGCCGTTCTCGATTTCGGCCATGCCCAGCGCGGGGAAGAGCGGGCCGGCGACCTCGCGGAGCCGCGCCTCGCCGACGGCATCGCGCACGGGCACCGCGAGCGCGGGCCGCCCGGCCTTAAGGCTCCAGGCGCCGCCCGCGTCGGCCGCGCCGAGGATGGCCCGCAGCCGCCCGCCGTTGGCCTCCATCCAGGACCGGATCCGCTGGCCCGCGGCACCCCGGCTCTCGGCCGGCAGCGCGGCGGCGTAGAGCGCCAGCACCGCGTTGGCGATGCGCGGCCAGTTCGACCCAAAGCCGAAGCCGTCGGCCTCGCCCAGGCCCGCGGGACCCTCGACCACCGCGACGCGATCGGCCGGCTCGGCGCGGCTCGAATACGCCAGTCGCACGGCGCCATCGTCGGGCAGCGTGAGATGGATCTTGCGGGCGTTGGCCAGCCCCGTCGCGCGGAGCACGCTGCGGGCCGTCCCCGGGCCGAACGCATCGGGCCACGCCCGGCGGAGGTTCTCGAGGTCGAGCATGAGTTCCACGCCGGTGGGTGCGTCGGCCTCGCGGTGCGCGTCGAAGGCGTCGGCCAGCGCCGCGATCGCGTCCGCGGGCGGGCCGGCACTGGTCGCGCGGTCGTACACGACGTACGTATCTCCGCGGATGCCCCACACCTGCACGCGGCCGCTGGCGCTGAGCACCACCGACCCCGGCATCCTGGCCGCCACGACGAGGGCATCGGGGCCCGCCTCCAGCAATGCCATGGAGGCCCCGGGCGTGCCGGCGACCGCCAGCATCGCGCGCGCCAGCGCCGCGATGCTCGCCGCGTCGTCCAGGGACTCGAAGGCGTCCAGCCCGCCGAATGCCCGGCGGATGCGTGCCGCGTCGGCGGCGTCGACCTCCCCCTCCCCATGGGCGATGACGCCCGCCAGCGGCCGGGGCGCGTCGGCCTCGGCCTGGCCCAACGCCCGGGGCGCGAGCACCACGGTGATCAGCACGGCGATGGCGACGAGGCGTGTCATGCCCCGAGCGTAGAGCCGCACGTCCGCCGATACACTGGCCGATGGCAGCCGAGCCCACAGATCCCGAGCGGATCCTGCTCGTCCGGCCGAGCGCCCTGGGCGACGTGTGCCGCACGGTGCCCGTCCTCGCGGCCCTCCGCCGCCGCTGGCCCGACGCCCGGATCGACTGGCTGGTGCAGGACGGCTTTGCCCAGGCGATCGCCGCCCACCCCGCACTGACGGAAGCCGTCCCGTTCCCGCGGCGGCGGCTGTCGCCGATAGGCCGTCCCGATCGCATGGCCGCCGCGGCGCGCTGGGCGCTGGGGCTCCGCCGCCGCCGCTACGACCTCGTGCTGGATTGCCAGGGCCTGCTCCGCAGCGGGCTGATCACGTGGGCCACCGGTGCCCCGCGTCGCGTCGGCGACGCCGCCGCCCGCGAGGGAGCCGCCCGCTGCTACACCGAGCGTGTCGACGTGCCGGCGGACGCCCACACCGTCGACCGCATGATGGCTCTCGCGGAAGCAGCGGGGGCGCACGACGCATCCGCGGATCCAGACATGCGGCTGCACCTCGCCGAGAGCGATGCGGCGTGGGCCGAGCGGACGCTCGCCGGCGTGGGGCCGCTCGTCGTGCTGGCGCCGACGGCTCGCTGGATGGCCAAGCGGTGGCCGCAGGACCGCTTCGCCGACCTCGCCGAGCGGCTCATGCGGCGGACCGACGCGACGATCGCGGTCGTCGGCGGCGTGGACGAGGGCGAGCAATGCCCGGCGCTGCTCGCACTCGCCCGGCGGGAGCGACGCGTGCTCGATCTGGTAGGTGGCACCACCATCGGCCGGCTCATGGCGGTGGTGGCGCGCGGCGACCTGGTGATCGCCAACGACTCGGCGGCGTTGCACATGGCCGTCGGCTTCGATCGTCCGCTCGTCGCGCTCTTCGGCCCGACGCTGACGCACTTGGTCGGGCCCTACGGCCGCGAGGCGGACGTGCTGCAGCACGCGACGCCCGGGCACACAGCCGCGCACAAGGATCCCGCGAACGCCGCGATGATGCGCACGATCTCGGTCGACGAGGTCGAGGCGGCGGCGCTCGGGCGGCTCAGCCGTACCGCTGCGCGAAGCCCTTCATGAACTCGGCCAGCGCCTCGCAGCCCGCGTGCGGGAAGGCGTTGTAGATGCTCGCTCGGATGCCGCCGACCGACCGGTGGCCCTTGAGGCCGTCGAAGCCTCGCTCGCCGGCCTCGGAGAGGAAGGTCTTGTTGAGCTCGTCGCTCGGGCAGTTGAATGTCACGTTCATCCGCGATCGGCTGTCGGTCTTGGCGTGCGGCTTGTAGAAGCCGGCGTCGAGCACGTCGTAGATCAGCTTCGCCTTGGCGGCGTTGCGCTCGGCCATCGCCGCCAGCCCGCCCTGCTCCAGGATCCACTCGAAGACCAGCCCCATCACGTACACGCCGAAGACCGGCGGCGTGTTGTACCGGCTGTCATTCTCCAGAAACGTCTTGTACTGGAGCATCGTCGGCAGCTCGCGCACCGATCGCTCGGCCACGTCCCTCCGCGCGATCAGCAGCACCACGCCCGACGGTCCGAGATTCTTCTGCGCGCCGGCGTAGATAAGCCCGTACCTGCGGACGTCGATCGGGCGGCTGAAGATGTCGCTCGAGGCGTCGCAGATCAGGAACGAGCCGTCCGGGCAGGTGGGCTCGCCCGCGAACTCGGTGCCGAAGATCGTGTTGTTGGAGGTAAAGTGGACGTAGGCCGGATCGGCGGAGTGCTCGAGCTGCGACGGGATGTGGTCGAAGTTGGAGGCCTCGCTCGACCCCGCGACATGCACGCCGCCGTAGAGCGTGGCCTCCTTGATCGCCTTCTTGGACCACGAGCCGGTGTTGATGTAGTCGGCCGTGCCGCCCCCGGGCAGGTAGTTGGCCGCCGACATCGCGAACTGCATCGAGGCGCCGCCCTGCACGAACAGCACGGCGTAGTCGTCGGGGATGCCCGCGAGCGAGCGGCAGGCCGCCTCGGCCCGCTGCCATACGCCGTCGACCACCGGGCCGCGGTGGCTGTGCTCCATGATGCCGATGCCCGTGCCGTCGATGTCCCAGATGTCCTGCTGCACGCGGCGGATGACGTCCTCGGGCATGACGGCCGGGCCGGCGGAGAAGTTGAACGTGCTGCGCGTCTGCGTCGCGGTCTGGGTTGCCGTCATCGCGGGACCTCCTAGGAATTGCTCGCCGCCGGATCGCGGGCGGTCACGCCGGCTGCAGCTCGTTCACCACGTTCTCGAAGACGCCACTCGCGGCGAACGCCTCGATGATCCGCACCGTCTCGTCGGCGACGGCCTGCTGGGCCTGGTCGGTCGAGGCGCCGCAGTGGTGCGACAGGCTCGCCGTCGCCGCGCGGGCCATTGGCGTCTCGAACGCCTCGTCGGGCGTCGCCGGCTGGTTCTGGTAGACGTCGGTGGCGACCCGCAGGCCCTTGCCCTCGATGGCGTCGACGAGCGCGGCCTCGTCCACCAGCGTGCCCCGGGCGGTGTTGACGAAGTAGGCGCCGTCCTTCATGGCGGCAAAGAAGCCCGCGTCGCACATGCCCTTGGTCTCGGGCGTCGCGGCGACGTGCAGGCTCACCGCGTCGCACTCGCCGAGCATGGCGGCGAGCTCGTCGCGGGACGAGCCGCCGCAGCGGATGCCCAGCGCCGAGGCCGACTCGGGCGTCAGGCTCCGCGACCAGCCGACGACATCCATGCCGAAGGCGTTGGCCCGGGCGGCGACCTCCCGGCCGATGGCGCCCATGCCCACCAGCCCGAGCGTGCGGCCCTTCAGCCCGCGGGCCTTGGCGAACTCCTTCTTGTGCCAGTGGCCCCGCCGAAGCTCGGCATCCTGGGCCGGCAGCCGGCGATCGCAGTTGATCAGGTGGCCCATCGCCAGTTCGGCGACGGCGACCGCGTTCATGCCCGGGCAATTGCAGACCGCGACACCCCTGGCCGAGGCAGCGGCCGAATCGATGTTGTCGTGGCCCGCCCCCGCCCGGATGATGCCCTTCAGCGAATCCTGGGCCTCAATGACGGCCGCCGGCACCTTGGTCGAGCGGACCACGAGCACGTCGGGCCGGTGCTCGGCGAGCGCCGCCGGCAGGGTGTCGGGGCCTAGGTCGGGCTGCGAGACGACGTCGTGGCCTCCGGCCCGCAGCGCCTCGATGCCCGAGGCCTCGAACTTGTCCGCGATGAGCACCTTCATGCGATCGCTCCCTTCGCCGTCCGCGAGCCGATGCGCGGGGCGCATGCCCCGCCACGGCGGACGATAGCGCGCCACCAACAAAAACGACCCGGCGTAGGCCGGGTCGCGCGCTCAGGCGTTCAGTGTCGCGGCATTAGCCACCGGGAGGCGGCTCCTTCGGCTGGCCGGTGTCGATCTCGGTGCCGCCGAAATCGATGCCCAGCAGGCCGCCGCGGGTCCAGCGGTAGTAGCCCTCGAACGTCTCGCCGCTGCGGGACTGCGGCTCCCAGCGGTCGGGGCTGTACGTCGCCGTGGTCGGGTCGGAAGAGTCCGGATCCCGGGGGTCCCAGCCCTTGTTGGAATCCGCCGTGAGCCGCTGACCGGCCGAGTAGTCGAACATCAGCACGACGGCCCGGGCGTCGGGGAAGGCGTAGTACAACTCGTCGCGGCTGTAGCGATCCACCGAGTCGTGCATGAACACCTTCTGCGAGGGGGCGGCAACGTTGCTGATCCGCAGCCCGCCGAGCTTGCCGCCACCGGTCGAATAGGTGCGGTGCGTCCCGCCCTGGGCGACGCGATCCTGCGGCCGCACGGCGCCGTCGTAGGAGGCCGGCACGACCTGGTAGCTCGAGCTGTACGGCCAGCGCTTGTTCGAATCCGGCGGCACCGGGGGCTGGCCCGTGATGGTCCAGTACGTCGTATCGAACAAGTTCCGCGGATCTTCCTGCCAGTTCAGCCGCTTGCGATCGGCCGGGGACACCACCATCTTCTCGGGCAGCTTCTGCGCGAGGTAGTCGTTGATGACGAGGTGGGTGTAGAGGACGTGCGGAATCCAGTTGCTCGGCTGCTCGATGTCCCGGCGATCGCCGCGGAAGCGGATGATGTCGGTCGCCTGGGCGGCGCCGCCGGCCGTCGGGTTGCCGACGGAATAGCTGCCGGTGCGATCCTGCGCCTCCTTGTCCGCGTCCTCCTGGGTGTTCCAGGTGAACGCGAAGATGCGATCCTGGTAGTCGGCCGAGTAGGTGCCGTTCGCGAAGCCGAACTGCTTCACGTTGCCCAGGTCGGTCGCCAGCCGGGCCGTCTTGCGGGCCTCGCCCAGCGACGGGAGGAGGATGCTGATCAGCAGCGCGATGATCGCGATGACGACCAGCAACTCGATGAGGGTAAAGCCGCGGCGTTCGGACGCCCGGTACCTGATCTCAGACAAACGCATTTCGTCGGTCCTCCCGTACCGCCCATCCGGGCGTCCTGGATTGTTGACGTCCCCGTGCAGAATACCGAGTAAATACCTATCAGTATCCTTGCCCATGGTTGGGCCTTCGGGCAGAATACAACAATTCTGCGACCCAATCCAGTTCGTTTTCGCACGGAAGACAGATTGGATCCCGGCGATAATCCCTAATCGGAGCACGGGCGGCGGGATGCAAGGAGGTCCTGCTCGGGAAACGTCCGGCGTCGCGTGTCCGCGACGCACGGCTCGAGCGGCGTGCCCGGCGGCGGTTCGATGCCCGCCCGAGCATGCCGGATGCGGCGATTAGGGATCCTTGGGCTGGCCCGTGTCGACCTCGCCCTGGCCGAAGTCGACGCCCCTGATGCCGCCCCGGGCCCAGCGGATCTTGCCGGGGGTGATGTCCGTGACCGAGCCATCCAGCGTCGGCGCCTCCCAGCCACGGGGGTTGTAGGGGATCCTGGTGTAATCGCCCGAGGTCGGATCCCGCGGCCGCCAGCCGAGGTTGTAATCGAAGCTCAGCTGCACGGTGCACGAGCCGTCGTAGGCCAGCACGGGCTGGCGGCACGTGTCGTAGCCCAGCCAGACGGGCTGCTTGCTGAAGTGCCGCCCCTCGGCGTCGTGCATCTGCACCTTCTTCGAGGGGAACTCGACGTCGGTCAGCCGCACATCACCGAGCCGCATCCGGGGGCTCACCGAGTAGTTCCAGTGGGCCGAGCCCTGGATGAGGCGGTCCTGCGGATTCGAGGAGCGGTCGTAGGCCGCTGGCACGAGCTGGTAGCTGGAGCTGTAGGGCCACCGCTTGGATCGACCACCATCCGGGCGGACCTGGCGCGGCGCCCAGTAGTTGGTGTCGAAGAGGTTCCGCGGATCGATCTGCCAGTTGAGGCGATCGCGGTCGGCCGGCGAGACCACCATCTTCTCGGGCAGCTTCTGGGCCAGGTAGTCGTTCACGACGAGGTGGCTGTAGTACACCTGGGGCACCCAGCCCGAGACGCGGGGTATGTCGAGCCGATCGGCCCGCCGCCGGATGATGTCGATGGCCTGCCGCGCGGCCGCGTCCATGGGGCTGCTGGCGCCACGCAGATCGCCGAACTCGGACTGCTGGGTATCCTCCGCATCGTTCCAGGTGAACGCCCACTGGCGGTCCTGGTAGTCCGCCGAGTAGGTGCCCGTGGCGAAGCCGAATTGCTTCATGTTGCCCATGTCCAACGCGAGTCGGGCCGACTTGCGGGCCTCGCCCAGGGCGGGCAGCAGGATGGCGATGAGCAGCGCGATGATCGCGATGACGACGAGCAGTTCGATGAGCGTGAATGCCGGCCTGTGAGCCGGCCCGTGGCGATGCAGCATCGTGGTCCGTCCTTCCCGGAGCGGGGACCACCGACTCGCAGTCCCCACGAGTTCCTCGCTCTGCGTGCCCCCCACGAAGGGGCGGCCGCGGTCGCGCGGCCCGCGTATGGCCCGCCATAAGGGCGAGCCCTTGACGCATACAGACCTTACCGGATGATTGGGACATGGTGACGCACATTTTTTGGTCTTTATGCCCCCGCCCCGGCGCTCCGGCGTTCCGCTGGGTCGTGGCGGCGGCGCCTGTTAGCATGCTGATCGCAGGTGGCTGCACCTCCCAGGCCGGCCCGCGGCTCTCGCCGGTCTCCGACGCGTCCGCCCCGGCGGTCGACCGGGCCGCCTTCGTGTCCGGTGAGGTGGTGTCGTCCGAGACGCTCTGGCCGCTGGTCGCCGAGCGCGCGGGGGCGGCCGCCCTGGAGGCCCTCGCGCTCGATCGCACGGTGGCCGAGGCCGCGGACCGCGCAGGGATCTCGGTCTCGGAGGCCGACGTGGCCTACGAGCGGCGTGTGCTCGAGGAGACGCTCGCGCGGGCGGGCCTGGCCGACCGGGTATCGCGGGGTCGCGCGGTGGAACAGGCCCGCGCCCGCCGGGGCTGGGGCCCGCGGTGGTTCGACGCGCTGCTGGAGCGCAACGCGCGGCTCCGCCGGCTCACCGCCGATCGCGTACCACAACCCGCCGAGGTCGACGTCCGCCGGCTCTACGACACGGTGCATGGGCCGCGGCGGATCGTCCGCGTGGTCGTCACCGCGCGCGAGCGGCTGGCGGTGGACCTCCGCCGCCGGGCGCAGCTCGCATTCGATCGCGGCGTCCGCTCGGGCGACCTCGACGCCGGGCTGCGGGCGGCGCGGATCGAGATGATCGACGCCGCCGTCGAGCACTCCAGCGACGTGTCGTCGGCCCGCGGCGGCCTGCTGGATCCGATGACGCCGCACGATCCGCAGTACCCCGACGCCTTCCGGGCGGCCGTCTTCGCGACGCCGTCGGGCGCGCTCACGCCGATCATCGCCCTTGATGAGGGCTTCGCCTTCGCATTCGTGGAGGACATCCGCCCGGGCGATGGAGTGGCGTTCGAGGAGGCGCGGCCGGCGCTCGTCGAGCAGCTCCGCCTCGACGCCGAGCAGCGGGCCATCGGGGCCTACCTCAACGAGCTGCGCGGGCGGATGCGCATCGAGCCGCTGGACCCCTCGCTGCAGTGGTCCTGGGCCAACCGGCCCCGCTAGGCGGTCGCTGCGGCCAGAAGCCGGTCGGCGTCGATCTCGGCCAGCGACGCAGCCGACGCCGCGGCCCGCTCGTCGCCCGCGGCGGCGCCGACGGCGAACACCCGCAGCCCCGCGGCCCGCGCCGAGGCCACGCCCGCGTCGGCGTCCTCGACGGCGAGGCACTCGCCGGGGTCGATGCCCAGCCGGAGGGCGGCCTGCGCGAAGGCATCGGGCGCGGGCTTGGCGCTCGCCACGTCGTTGCCGTCGACCACCGCATCGATGAGCGGGGCCAGCTCCACCTGCCACAGCACCCGCCGGGCGTTCCTGCTCGACGACGCCGCCGCGACGGGCACGCCCCGCCGCCGCAACTCGGACAGGATCTCGCGGGCGTTGGGCATCGCGTCGCTCGGCGATAGCGCGTCGACCGCCGCAAGGAACAGCTCGTTCTTGCGGACGAGCATCTCGGCTTGCGTGCTCTCGGAGAAGCCCCGATGCCGGTCGCCGAGCAGCCGCCGCAGCGACTCGGTCCGGCTGACGCCGCGCAACTTGGGCGGCAGGTCGTCGGCGAAGGGCACGCCGAACTCGCGGGCCATCCGCCGCCACGCGTGCTCGTGCAGCGCATCGGTCGAGACGAGCACGCCGTCGACGTCGAAGACGATCGCGGTCACGCGGGCGCACCGTCGCCGTTGCGTTCGACCAGCGCCCGCAGCTCGCGGAGCGCATCAAAGGCGGCCAGCGGCGTGAGCTCCTCGAGGCGGATCTCGGCCAGCCGATCGACCGCCGGGTGGGGCTCGTGCGCGTCGAAGAGGCCGAGCTGTCCGGCACGTCCGGCGTGGTCCCCGACCGGGCGCGCCTCCGCGGGCGGCGGTGGGGCCTCGTCCTCCCGGACCGAGAGCGTCGCCAGCAGGTCCCGTGCGCGCTCGACAACCGCCGGCGGTATGCCCGCGAGCCGCGCGACCTGCACGCCGTAGCTGCGGTCGCCGCGGCCCGGCTCGACGTGGTGCAGGAAGACGATCTCCTCGCCCACCTCCCGCACGCGGACGGCGAGGTTGCGCACGCGGCCCGGCAGCTGGTCCTCCAGCCGAGTCAGCTCGTGGTAGTGCGTCGCGAAGAGCGCCCGGGGCCCGCGCTGGTCGGCGAGCCGCTCGGCGATCGCCCACGCGAGGCTCAGCCCGTCGAGCGTGCTGGTGCCGCGGCCGATCTCGTCGAGCACGACGACCGACCGCTCGGTGGCGTTGTTAAGGATGGCGGCGGTCTCGGCCATCTCGACCATGAACGTCGAGCGGCCCTCGTGCAGCGCGTCGTCGGCGCCCACGCGGGTGCACACGCGGTCGGCCAGACCGATGATCGCCGACGCCGCCGGCACGAAGCTGCCCGCGTGCGCCAGCACGACGAGCAGCGCCGCGGTGCGGATGTAGGTGCTCTTGCCGGCCATGTTGGGTCCGGTGATGATCGCCAGCCGGCCGTCCCCGCCGTCCAGCGCCACGGTGTTGGGCACGAGTCCGTCGGCCAGCGTCCGCTCGAGCACGGGGTGCCGCGCCTCCAGCAGCTCCAGCGCGGGCTCGTCGACCATCGCGGGCCGCACCCAGCTGCGGCGGCGGGCAATGGCCGCGAAGCACGACAGCGCGTCGAGCCTCGCGATCGCCTCGCCGCCCTGCGCGATTGCGGCCAGGTGCTCCCGGGACGCGACGCACAGCGCCTCGAACACCACCCGCTCGCGTTCGAGGGCCCGGGCCTCGGCCGTCTGCACCCGCTGCTCGAAGTCCCGCAGCTCGTCGTTGACGTACCGCTCGGCGTTCTTGAGCGTCTGCTTGCGGCTGAGGCCCGCGGCTTCGAGCTTCTCGCCGTGGTCGCGGGCCTGCGCGGCGCTCAGCTCCACGTAGTACCCGAAGACCTTGTTGAAGCCCACGCGGATGGACGGCAGGTCGATCTGCGCCGCGAGCCGCTGCTGGTACTCGGCAAGCCACTGCCCGGCATCGCGCTGGAGCGAGCGGGCTTCGTCGAGCTCGGCGTCGACGCCACCGCGGATCAGCCCGCCGTCCGTGAGCTTCGCGGGCGGGCGTTCGACGCAGGCCTCGCCGATGCGTTCGCCCAGCGGCCGCAGCGCGCCGAGCACGGCGTCGAGTTCGCCCGCCTCGCGTGCGAGGGCGGGCGTGGCCACGCACGCGGCACGGACGCCGACGAGCGCCCGCAGCGATTGGCCCAGCCCGACGAGGTCCCGCGGCGTCGCCCGGCCCAGCGCGATGCGGCCGGCGATGCGCGCCACGTCCTGCACGGGCTCGAGCGCCTCCCGCAGCTCGGCGGCCAGTCGCCGATCCTCGACGAGGGCCGCGACCGCCGCGTGCCGCGCGGCAATCTCTTCGGCGCTCGCGCTCGGCTCGCGGAGCCAGCCGGCGATGCAGCGGCGGCCCATCGCCGTGGCGCAGCGACCGTCGGCGAGCAGTTCGCCCACGAGCGAGCCGTCGGTGTCGCCCCGGCGGATGGTGCGCTCGATCTCGAGGGCCCGCAGCGACGTCGCGTCGAGCACGAGCCGGTCGCCCGGATTGGCCCGCCTCGGCGGGCGGACGTGCGCGAGCGTGGGCGTCAGAGCGTTGTCCCGGCCGGAATCACGGCGGTGACCATCGCCGGGCGTCTGCGTCTCGGCGGCGTACCGGAGCACCGCGCCCGCGGCGACGAGCGCAGGGTCGTCGGGCAACAGGCCGAAGCCCTCGACGCCCGACACGCCGAAGTGCTGATGCACGGCCTCGAGCGATTCGTCCCGGCGAAACTGCCACGATGGACGCTTCGACACCGCGCAGCCGACGCGGCCGGCCTCGATCTCGATGCGCGAGAGCAACTCCGCGGGCGCATCGTCGGCGATCAGCAGCTCGGCCGCGCCCAGGCGAGAGAGACCGTCGACGAGCCCGTCCAGCGGCGCATCATCGAGCGTGAACGCGCCGGTGGAGACATCGAGCGCCGCGAGCGCCACGCCGTCGCCGTCGAGGTACGCCGCGGCGAGCGTGCCGCCGGCCCGCGTGTCGAGCAGCTCGTCGTCCACCAGCGTGCCGGGCGTGATGACCCGCGTGACGGCACGCTCGACCACGCCCTTGGCCTCCCTGGGGTCCTGCACCTGGTCGGCGATGGCGACGCGGAAGCCGCAGTCCACCAGCTTGCGGAGGTAGTTGTCCAGCTGGTGGTGGGGCACGCCGGCCATCGGCTGGCCCGGGCTTCGCTCGGTGAGCGTCAGGCCGATGGCCCTGGAGACGACGACGGCGTCCTCGTAGAACAACTCGTAGAAGTCGCCCATGCGGAACAGCAGCACGCAGTCGGGGTGCCGCTTCTTGAAGGCGTCGAACTGCCGCATGGCTGGCGTGAGCTTGCGGGGTTCGGAGGCGGGCATCACGGAGGATAGTGCGCGTCCCTACGCCTGCAGCGGTCGCAGGTTCCGCTGCTTCCGCGCCTCGTTCATGGCCGCCAGTGCGGGTGGGTGCTTGGCGATGCACCGGACGAGTTGGGTCATGCTCACCCCCAGGCGGGTCGCGGCCTTGCGGACATCAAGCCGGCTGGCGGACACGACGTCGAGGGCCTCGGCCAGTATCGCGGGGAAGTCGCGGTGCCGATCGCTGATCAGGATGCGGCCGGTCCTAGTACGCTGCCGCCACATGTCGCTTCGGATCTCGCCCGCGGGCACGGGCAGGCGGACCTCGGTGGCCAGCGCGAGGCGGAGGCGGCGGAGCGCGATTCTCTCGTTCTCGGCGGGGCTCCGCCGCTCGCCCGCCTGCGCGTGCACGCCCGTGGGATCGTGCGTGAAGATGACCGCGGTCTCCACCTTGTTGCGCCGCTGGCCGCCCGGCCCGCCCAGGCGGGTGCGCTCCAGCGTGCTCTGCGCCCGCAGCGCGTCGTCGGCGAGGGCGGCGGGGTGGGTCGGCCTGGGCTGTGGCGGCTGGTCGTCGAGCATGCTCATAGCGCACTCGAGGGGTGCGCGCGGAGCGTGAGGTCGTCGGCGTCGCCGTCCGCCAGCAGCCGGCCGCCGAGGCCCGCGATCATCGCCGCGTTGTCGAGGCAGAAGCCCATCGCGGGCAGCCGCAACTCGAGGTCGTGCTCCGCGGCGACATCCTGCAGTTCGCGTCGCAGCCTGCTGTTCGCCGTGACGCCGCCGCCGACGAGCAGCGAGCGGTACGGTTGCTCGCGATCGAGCGCCTGCTCGAGTGCGCGCGTGATCTTCAGAACGATCGCGCGGCAGGCCGCCCGCTGGAAGCTCGCGGCCAGGTCCCGCCGCCGCGCGTCGGTCATCGGCGGAACCGGTGGCCGCTCCGGCGCGCCGGGCCGGTGTGGCACGCCGTTGACCTCGTAGAGCACCGCGGTCTTCAGCCCGCTGAACGAAAAATCGAGCGAGCCCTTCTCCAGCCGGCTGACGGGCAGGTCGAACGCGCGATCGTCGGCGCCCTGCTCCTGCGCCAGCGCATCGAGCTTGGGCCCGCCGGGGTAGGCCAGCCCCAGGATCGTGGCGGCCTTGTCGTACGCCTCGCCCAGCGCGTCGTCGCGGGTCGAGGCGATGCGCTCGACGTCGATGTCGCTCGCCATGCGGTACATCGCCGTGTGCCCGCCGCTGACGACAAGCCCGAGCGCCGGGAACACGGGGTCGGCCTCTGCATCGAGCAGCCCCGCGACGAGGTGCGCGTGCACGTGGTCCACGCCGATGATCGGCACGCCCAGGGCAAAGGCCGCCGCCTTCGCCGCCGCCACGCCCACGAGCAGCGAGCCGATGAGCCCGGGGCGGTGCCCGACCGCCACGGCATCGATCTTGGGCGCGTCCGCGCCCGCGTCGCGGAGCGCCCGGCGGAGCACGGGGATCAGCCGCTCGACGTGCGCCCGGCCGGCGATCTCGGGCACCACGCCGCCGTAGCCCTCGTGCAGGTCGACTTGCGTGGCGATGGCGTTGCCGAGCACCCGCGTGCCGCCGGCGTCGTGGCGGACGACGGCGCAGGCGGTCTCGTCGCACGAGGTCTCGAAGCCCAGGATGGTCGTCGGCGGGCGGCCTTCGCTCATGCGTGCACGCTACGAGGCATCGGGCTCGGCGTCGTCGCCACCCCCGCCGGTGCTCAGCCGCTCGATCTCCTCGACGAGCCGCCGTTCCTCGGCCCGGATGCGATCGAGCGCCCGCTGCGCCTGCGCCAGCCGCAGGGCCTGGGTGCCGGTGAGCGGGTCACCGCCGACGCGAAGCCAGCCGCCCGTCTCGAGCTTGCCGAGCATCGCCGCGTGGGCGGCGGCGAGCTGCGGATCGTCGATCGCCGAGAGCAGCGCCGCGGGCGAGTCCCAGGCGTCGGCCGGCACGCCGCCGTCGGCATCGGCCGCGCCCACCTCGTCGAGCTGGGCGTACAGCCGGCCGAGCCGCGGGCCGTCGCCGTCGCGGAGCGGCACGAGCATCCCGGGGCTGGGGTCGACGCCCCAGACCCCCGAGTCCGGTTGCCGCTGGATGATCCGGCCCGAGGGCAGCGCGTACATCGCCTCGGTGAGCTTCAGCGTGCCGCCGTCGGGCAGGTTGTAGACGCCCTGCACGCTGCCCTTGCCGAAGGTCCGCGTGCCCAGCGCCGCGGCCGACTCGCCCCGCAGCTCGAGCAGCGCGCCCGCGACGATCTCGGAGCCCGAGGCGCTGGCGCCGTCGATCAGCACCAGCACGGGCCCGTCGAACTCGGCTCTCGGCCGCGCGCGGAGCACGTCGCCCGTCTGCTCGCGCCGCTGGGTGCTCACGATGGCCCCATCGCGGACGAACAGGTCGGCCACGCCCGCGGCCTCGTCGATGATGCCGCCGGGGTTGCCCCGCAGGTCGAGGACGAGGCCCCGCAGCTCGGGCAGCTGCGTCCGGGCGCGCTCGATCGCAGCCGCGGTGGCCGCCGTCGTGCCGGTCGTGAACTGCGTGATGCGGACATACGCGATGCCGCGATCGGCATCGAGTGCGTGCCGCCACGCGCCCTCGGCGTCCAGCCGCTTGAGGCCCTTGACCGATTCGGTCCGGATGTCGTCGCGGACGATGTCGAATTGCTCGATGGCGCCGTCGCGGTCAACGTCGAGCCGCACCGCCTCGCCCTTGGGGCCGCTGATGAGCGTGACAACCTCGTCGGTGGCGCTCTCGGTGACGTCCACGCCCTCGACGGCGACGATGCGGTCGCCCGCGAGCACGCCGGCGCGGGCGGCGGGCGAACCGGCGATGGGGGTGACGACGGTCACGAATCCGTCGCGACGCACGATCTGCACGCCGATGCCCACGTAGTCGCCGCGGATCCGCCGCTGGAACTGCGACGCCGGTCCGGGCGGCACGTACAGCGAGTTGGGATCGTCGAGCTGCCCGAGCATGCCGGCGATGGTCGCCCGCGTCAGATCGTCGGGGCTGGTCTCCTCCACGTACTCGCTCTGGATGAGCTCGAGCACCGCGGCCGTCTGCGAGAAGCGGCCCAGCCCCAGCACGTTGCCGCGGATCACGTAGCTGACGCCGGCGACCGTTGCGAGCACGGCCCCCCAGAACAGCACGCGGGCGAGCGCCGCCATGGGCGTGGTGCCGCGCGGCGGGGTGGTGGTTGCGGGCATGGGCTGGACCTCCCGGGCGGGCCCGCCCGGTCGACGCCGCGGCACGCCCATATCCTGCATCGTTCGCGGTCCGGCCCGTCCGGGCTGCACCCTCGCATCCCGGGATCCGCCGCGTGCCTCCAAGCAAAGAACGAACCGCCATCGAGGTCCGCGCCGAGCGCACGGTGCTTGCCGCCGTCCGCCTGCCCGACTCGACCTACGACCCGGCCGACCCCTTCGGCGAGCTGCGGGCCCTGGCCGAGCAGGCGGGCGCGATCGTGGTGGGCGAGCTCGAGCAGCGCCGCGGCCGCCCGGAGGCCGGCACCTACATGGGCCGCGGCAAGGTCGACGAGCTGAAGATGCTCTGCGAGGCGCTCGAGGCCGGCACCATCATCTTCGATCACGACCTCTCGCCCGCGCAGATCAGCGCCATCGAGCGCGCCACCGAGCGCAAGGTGCTCGACCGCAGCGAGTTGATCCTCGACATCTTCGCCAGCCGCGCCACCACGCACGAGGCCAAGCTCCAGGTCGAGCTCGCCCAGCTCGAGTACACCTACCCCAGGCTGCGGGCGATGTGGGACCACCTCGAGCGGATCGTCGGCAGCGGGGGCATCGGCGGCGTGGGCACCCGCGGCCCGGGCGAGCAGCAGCTCGAGATCGACCGCCGCCTCGTCCAGCGCCGCCGGGGCGAACTCGAGCGCGAGCTCCGCCAGGTGCAGGATCGCAAGCGGCGGGCCGTCCGCAAGCGCAACGCCTCGAGCTTTACCGTGGGACTCGTGGGCTACACCAACGCGGGCAAGAGCACGCTGTTCAACACGCTGACCACCGGCGGCGCCTACGCCGACGATCGCGTGTTCGCCACGCTCATGACCCGCACCCGCGCGTGGGACCTGGGCGGTGGCATGGAGGTCATGCTCAGCGACACCGTTGGCTTCGTCCGGGACCTGCCGCACCGGCTCATCGCCTCGTTCCGCGCCACGCTCGAGGAGGCCACACACGCCGATGTTCTCGTCGTCGTGCTCGACGTGTCCGATCCGGCGGCCGAACTCCAGCACGACGCAGTCACGCGGACGCTCGACGAACTCGACGAGGAGACACGCCGGCTGGAGGCCGCGGGTGGCGAGGCCAGCGGCGACGGCGTGCCACGGTGGTCGCCCCCCGAGCGGGTGCTGGTGCTCAACAAGATCGATCGGCTGGCGGACAACCGCGAGCTGCTCGTGTGGCAGCAGCGCTACCCGGATGCCATCCCGCTGTGCGCGAGGCCCGCGGCCGCCGACGAGCCGCGGCCGGGCCAGGAACGGCTGGCGGCCCGGGTGCGGTCGATCGCCGAGGGCGGCGTGCGGGACGTCGAGCTGCGGGTGCCGCTGGCCAATTCGCGGGCCATGCACCTGCTCGAGACGCAGGCCGACGTCCGCGATCGCGACTACGACGAGACGAGCGCCACCGTCCGAGCCCGCGTGAGCAACCGCGTGCTCCGCCAGCTCCGGCAGATGGGTGTCGAGACCCCCGAACTGGAGGCGGCTAGGCGATCGGGGTGGACGGGGCAATAGCGCCACGGCGGCGCCCGCTCCACCGTGGGCGGTCGCTCAGCCCGCCATCGCCGGCGTGAAGCCCGCACAGCCGCTCGTGGCGGTCACCGTGAGGTTGAGCGGCTTGAGCGTCGGGTGGCCGCAGGGCTCCTGGAAGTTCTCGGGTGCCTGGCCGCTGATGCGGATCTGCACCAGCTTGTCCTCGTCGCCGGCGTTCTCGCCGAAATGGGCGCACTTGCCGCACTGGCCGTCGGTGATGGTGAGCATGGTGGACCTCCTTGGCTGGCTCCAGAGACAAGTATGCCAAGGCCCTTTGGAAAGGGAAGTGAGAATTAGTCTCAATCAAAACATGTGACTGAGTCGCAGTTGCAGAACGCCGCGCAGCCCGCCGGTGCTCCCCCGCGGCGGCAGTGGACAGGCGGCGACCGCTCACGAATACTTCAGGCCGTCGCCCCAGGGGCGATCGATTTGATAGAACGATGTTCGGTGCCACCTTAGCTCAGTTGGTAGAGCGGAGCTTTCGTAAAGCTCAGGTCGCTGGTTCGAGTCCAGTAGGTGGCTTTGCACGCCGGGTGACGCCGGGGCTCGCCCTGGCGCTCCCCGGGCTCGCGGCCGCGGGCTGCGGGACGCTGCAACCCGCCCCGGAGTTCACCGAGGTCGGCGGCGACGCGCCCTACGTGCTGGTGCTGGGCACCGCCCAGGACGCCGGCTCGCCCCAGGCCAACTCGCCCGCGGACCACCCCGCGCGGCTCGATCCGCTGCGGCGAAGGCTGGCGTCGTGCCTGGGCATCGTCGACCCCCGCAGCGGCGGCCGCTGGATGGTCGATGCCACGCCCGACTTCCGCGAGCAGTTCTGGGCGCTCAACCAGGCGGCCCCGCGGCGGACGCGGCTCGGGCTCGACGGCGTCTTCCTCACGCACGCCCACATCGGCCACTACGCGGGGTTGGTGTTCCTGGGGCACGAGTCCATCGGGGCGCACGGCGTGCTGGTCTTTGCCATGCCGCGGATGGCCGAGTTCCTGCGCACCAACGGCCCGTGGGACCAGCTCGTGCGGCTGGGCAATATCGAGCTGCGGGGCCTGCGGGCGGGGCAGCCGGTGGCCCTGGCCGACGACATCGCCGTCACGCCCTTTCTCGTGCCGCACCGCCAGGAGTACAGCGAGGTGGTGGGCTTCCGCATCGACGGGCCGACGCGGGCGGTGCTGTACATCCCCGACATCGATTCGTGGTCGCTGTGGGACGACTCGGGCGTGCGGCTCGAGGACCAGCTCGCCACCGTCGACGTCGCGTATCTCGACGGCACCTTCTTCGCCGACGGCGAGATCGTCGGCCGCGACATGAGCGGCTTCCCGCACCCACGCATCGTGCAGACGATGGAGCGGATCAACTCGACGGCTCCGGACCAGGCCGCCAAGGTCCGCTTCATCCACCTCAACCACACCAACCCGGCGCAGTGGACCGACTCGCCCGAGCGGCAGCGGGTGCTCGACGCGGGGTTCGCCGTCGCCGTCGGCGGCGAGCGGGTCGGCCTCTAGCGTGGCAGGCCACCGGCCCTACCCGCCGCCCCGCGCCCCCTGGGCGATGGCCATGCGGTGGGAGCGGCTGCTGTTCATGCACTGGCCCGTGCCCGCCGACGCACTGCGGCCGCACGTACCCGACGCCCTGGAGATCGAGACCTGCGACGGGACGGCCTGGCTGGGCATCGTGCCCTTCACGATGGCGGGGGTGCGGGCCCGATGCACGCCCGCCGTGCCGGGGCTGTCGGCCTTCCACGAGCTCAACGTCCGGACCTACGTGCGGCACGGCGACTTCGCGGGCGTGTGGTTCTTCGGCCTCGATGCCGCGCACCGCCTCGGCGTCGAGGCGGCCCGCCGCGTCTTCCACCTGAACTACCTGATGGCGGCGATGCGGCTCAGCGAGCGCGCGGGCGCCATCGAGTACCGCTCCACGCGGACCGATGCGCGGGGCGGCCCGGCCGAGCTCGACGTGCGCTACGCGCCGATGGGCGAGCCCCGGCCCGCGGCTCCCGGCTCGCTCGAGGCGTTCCTGACCGATCGCTATCGGCTCTTCGCGTCGGATCTCACTCCGCGCGAGCATCCCAGGGTGTGGAAGGGCGAGATCGATCACGGCCCGTGGCCGCTGGCCCCGGCCGAGTGCGAGATCCGCGCGAACACGATGGCCGACCCCATCGGCGTGCCGCTGCCCGGAACGCCGCCGCTCTTGCACTACGCCCACGAACTGGCGGTGCGGGCGTGGCTGCCCGGACGCGTGTCCGTGGACTAGTGGTTGTGGCCGGCGTGCGGGTCGTGCGCGTGCTCTTCGTCGGCGTGCGGCGTGCCGTGCTCGGTGCCGTGGGCGTGGGGGATCAACGCCAGCAGGCCCGCGCCGACGAAGAAGGCGACGAGCGCCTGCATCCGCCTTCGGTTGTCGGGATCGCGGAGGACGTCGGGCAGCAGGTCGACGGCGGCGATGTAGACGAAGTTGCCCGCGCCGAAGGCAACGAGCGCCGGCAGGATGGTGCCCAGGTCGTTCGCTAGCAGGCTGAGCAGCGCCCCGACGGGAAAGAGCAGTGCCGACACGAAGTTGGCCAGCAGCGCGTGGCGGGGCCGCAGCCCGCCGTCGACCAGCACGCCGAAGTCGCCGATCTCCTGGGGCGCCTCGTGGGCGGCGGCGGCGATCCAGGCGGCGATGCCCAGCTTCGGATCGATCAAGAACGCAGCGCCCACCGAGACCCCGCCGATCAGGTTGTGCAGCCCGTCGCCGATCAGGATCAACGGCACCTGGGGCTTGGCGGCGGCGTGCACGCTGGACCGCAGCACGGCCTCGACGGCCATGAACACCAGGAAGCCCAGCAGGAACCACAGCATGGTGGCGTGGACGCCGGCGTGCTCGAGGCCCGCGGGCAGCATGTGCAGGGCGCCGCCGGCGAGCAGGCTGCCCGCGGCCAGGCCGATCATCGCCGGCAGCAGCTTCCGCAGCCGCTCGGGCTTGAGCAGCAGCGTGACGCTGCCGACGAGCGCGATCGCCGCCATCAGCAGCCCGCCGCCCAGGAGCCAGGCGATCTGCTCGGCCAGCGTGGAGGAGGACTCGGGCACGCGTGCTCCAGGCCTGCACGGTCGAGAAGAGCCTTCTCAAGAACCGGAACACCGCGCGGCTCTCAGGTTAGCGGAGCGTCCGCGCAGCGTCGAGCGGCGGATCGACGTGCGCGTCGCGAGCGGCGACGCCCGCCGGGCGCCGCGTGCGGTTAGTTGCCGCTCTTGCCCTGCAGGGTGACCTCGATGTCCTGCCGATCGCCGTCGCGCAGGATGGTCACGACGACGACGTCGCCGGGGTCGTGCCGCGCGAGCATGCCCATCCAGCCGCGGATGTCGCCGATCTCCTCCCCGTCCCAGGCGATCAGGACGTCGCCCTCTCGCAGGCCCGCGGCCTCGGCCGAGGTGTCGGGCGATACGCCGCCGACCGCCACGCCCGACTCGCCGTCGCCGTACGCGCCCGGACGGATGCCGAAGCGCACGCGGATGTCGGCCATCGATGGCCCGCTGCGTTGCGGATCGGATCGCACGAACTCGAAGCCGTCGGCGTGCGTGGCGGCGGCCTCGATCACGTCGGCGAACACCCGCATCGCCCGCACCGCATCGACGCGGTTGATCTTCCAGGACACGTCGTCCTCGGTGTGGTAGTCGGGGTTGATCGACGACGCGGAGCCGAAGAGCACCGGGATGCCCGCGGCGTAGAACGACCAGTGGTCGCTGGCGGCGATGGTGGTGCCCTCGATGGTCTCGGTGAGGTCCGACTCCTCGAAGATGGGCTCGAGCAAGTTCCGCAACCCCTCGCCCGACTGCGCACCCGAGACCGAGACGCCGCCGCCCTGGATGCGGCCGATCATGTCGAAGTTGATCATGAGCGCGTGCTTGTCGGCGGCGGCGATGGGATTGTCGACGTAGTAGTTTGCGCCGTGCAGGCCCGATTCCTCGCCGCTGAAGGCCAGGAACAGCACGCCGCGGCGGTCGGCGGTGTCGTCGGCGAAATCGGCGGCCAGCATCTCGGCCAGCACCAGGATGCCCGCCACGCCCGAGGCGTTGTCGTCGGCGCCGGGGTGCAGCATGCCCACGGTGCCCCGCGAGCCGAAGAGGCCCGTGCCCAGATGATCGAGGTGGGCGCCGACGACGACGTACTCGTCGGCCAACTCCCCTACGCCGGGCAGCACGCCGCCGACGTTCTCGGCGGTGATCCGGCCCAGCGGGAAGGGCTGCCGCCAGGAGGGCTCACCCGAGCCGAAGGCGGGCTCGAGGCCCGCGGCCTCGAAGTAGTGCTCGACGTACTGCTTGGCCCATTCCATGCCCTGGCTGCCCGGCAGGCGTCCGCCCATGGCCGGATTGGCCAGCGTGGTCACGTGTGCGTCGTAGGTCCGCACCAGCGGATCGCTGCTGGCCAGGGCGTTGGCGATGCTCGACTGGGCGGCGGCGAGAGAGGCCGTCGAGGCGAGTGCGGCAAGGGTGGCGAGCGGGCGATGCATGCGGGCGTCTCCGAGTCATACGCGTACTGGTGGCCGAATGGGATGCTACGCCGCAGCGTTGAGCCGCCACGTGCGCTACGGCACGCGGCCGGCCACGCACACGATGAAGCTGTCGTCCAGCTCGCTCGCGTCCTCGATCGGCCGGATGTAGGGCGTGCCGTCGTCGTCCTCGGCGTCGGGCAGCTGGGCGTACACGGCGGTCCGGGTCAGGCCCGCCTCGCGCATCGCGTCCCGCAGCTCGGGCACGCTCCACAGCCGCCAGCGATAAACGAAGGCGTCGGGGAATTCCATGTCGATTACGCCCGCACGCTCGAGGCGGAAGTGCAGCACGTCGGTGACCATGCCCGTGAGCGGGTCGGCCTCGCGCTGCTCCCAGGTGTAGCGGATGCGCCAGCCGCCGGTGCCGTCGGGTGACAAGTGCTCGGGCAGCGGGTGGAATCGGTGGACCTCGCCGGTCAGGAAGGCCGTCTCGCCGCCGTAGGTATCGCAGACGAAGACGCCGCCCTTGTGCAATCTCGCGCGGGCGTTGGCCAGGTACCGCACGAGCTGCGCGCGGTCGTGGTGGTAGCCGATCGAGAAGTTGCCCACCCAGATGGCGTCGGCTTGGGCGTCGGCGTCCAGGGCGTCGCCGGCGATGGGAGTGAGGCGTGGAACGCCATCGCAGCGGGCGAGCGCGCCGGCGTCGCGATCGACCGCCGTGGCGATGTGGGTCTCGCTCTGCGTGACCCATGCGCGGCTGATGGCGCCGCTGCCGGCGAAGTCCTCGCCGAGGATCTTGGGTTCGCCGCCGTGGATCGCCCGCAGCAGCCGGACGACCTCGGGTGGGCTCTGCACGCAGAGCTCGTAGAGGTCCTGGGCCGAGGGCGCGGCGCGGCTGTCGGTCACGCCATCCGCACCCAGCGGATGAGCGTCTTGAAGTCCGGCGGCTTGCCGAACATGAGCAGACCGACGCGGAAGACCTTGGCGGCCAGCCACATGGCGGCGGCGGCGCCGGCGAAGGCGACGACCAGGGCCGCGAGGATCTGCCAGAGGGGCGGCGGATCGTTGCTGGCGATCCGCAGCATCATGATGAAGGGATTGATGGGCGGCAGGAAGCTCATGACCACCGCGAGGGTGGAGTTGGGGTTCCGCGGGATGATGAGCATCGCAAGGTAGGGGACCATCATCACCATCATGATGGGCGTCATGAAGGCCTGGGCCTCGCGGAGGTCGTTCACAGCGGCGCCGGCGGCGGCCATCAGGCTGGCGATCATGCCGTAGCCCGCCAGGAAGAACAGGAACATGTACACCAGCACCAGCGGCTCGACGAGGTAGCTCAGGCTGAAGGCGATGAGCGCCGCGATGCCCACGCCCGAGTAGATCAGCAGCATCGTCAGCCCGACGCACATCTGGCCCAGGATCTTGCCGGCCATCAGCTGCATGGGCGAGACGGCGCTGAGCAGCACCTCGACCACGCGGTTGGACTTCTCCTCGATCGTCGTCGTGAGCAGGTACTGGCCGCCGGTGAACACGGCGCCGAGCACCAGCATCATCATGACGATGGGCAGGATGAAGCTGAAGACCTCGCTGGACTCTCGCTCGCCCTCCTCGGTGATCTCGGTCGTGCGGGGTGCATCGACGTTGACCAGGGCGCCGATCACCTCGCGGCTGAAGCCGTTGGCCTCGTACCGCGCATCGCGGATCGTCCGGCGGAGGCCGCCCTCGATCTCGTCGGTGATGCGGTCGTCGAGCTTGGGCCTGGTCGAGAGCGCGTAGCCGCCGAAGGACTCCTGCTCGTCGGGCTTGACCAGCGCGTCGGCGTCGATGATCGCGACGGCGATGGTCGCGGTCGGGTCGTCCTTCTGGCCCTCCAGGATGCGGGCCTTGGCGGCCTCGGGGTCGGTCCCGCTCGGCAGCGTCTCGACGGTGAGCGTGGGGACCTCGCCCAGGACGAGGTCGAGGGCGCGATCGACCTGCTCCTGGCCGGCCTCGGGCACCTGCGGCGTGGAGATCGGGGCCTGCTCGATGAAGTCGCCGCGGCGCTCGGCGATGGCCTCGGGGGCGAGATACTCGGCCAGCCGGGGGGCGACCTCGCCCGTGGGATCGATCACGGCGACCACGCCCTTGATGGCCGGCGCCTCCTGCTGGCTGATGATCCAGCCGACCACCGGGATGGCGGCGGCGAAGATGGCCGGCACGACCACGGCGCCGATCAGGAAGGCCTTGGTGATCACGGTGGAGGCGTACTCGCGGGCGGCGATGTTGAGGATGCGTGTCACGTGCCGGCGGCCTCCGGTTGCTCGCTCGCCTGCGCCGGCTCGTGCAGCCGCTGGCGGATCTCGTCTCGGTCCTCGGCGTCGCCGCCGGCGACGATCTCGACGAACACGTCCTCGAGCGTCACCCGCTTGGCGGCCACGCTCCGCACGTCGATGGCGGCCGCGATGGCGCGGACGGCGTCGTGCGCGGGCAGCGCCTCGGGATCGGTGTAGGCCATCCAGCCCTCGCGGGTCTGCGTGACGGCCTGCACGCCGGGGATGGCCCGGGCGGCGGCCTCGGCGTTGGACCCATTCACGGGTTCGAACACCACGGCGTTGGGCTCGTGCTGAGCGCGGATCTCGGCCATCGACGCGTCCAGCACCTTGCGGCCGTCATGGATCATCACGATCTCGTCGCACATTTGCTCGGCCTGGAACATCACGTGCGTGCAGAGCACCACGGTCCTGCCCGCCCGGTGCTGCTCGGTCATCAGGTCCTGCAGCAGCCGGAGATTGACCGGGTCCAGGCCGCTGAAGGGCTCGTCGAGGATCAGCAGTTCGGGCTCGTGCAGCACGGCGGCGATGAACTGCACCTTCTGCTGCATGCCCTTGCTGAGCTCCTCGCACTTCTTGTCGGCGGCGTCGGCGAGGCCCACGCGATCGAGCCAGTGCTGCACGCGCTGGCCGAGCTCGGGCTCGCGGACGCCCTTGAGCTTGCCCACGTACTTGAGGAAGCCGCGGACCTTCATCTTGCGGTAGACGCCGCGTTCCTCGGGCAGGTAGCCGATGCGGTCCTTGCTCTCTAGGGCGCTCTTGCGTCCGAGCACCTGGAGCTCTCCCGAATCCGGGAAGAGGATGGACATGATCATGCGGATGGTGGTGCTCTTGCCCGCGCCGTTGGGGCCGATCATGCCGACCATCGCGCCCTCGCGGATGGCCAGGTCCAGCCCCTCGACGGCGACCTTGGGCCCGAAGGTCTTTCGGATGTGGCGCATGGAGATGGCGTTGGTCACGGGGGCCTCCGAGGGGCCAATGGTAGCGGCGGTGCCCGCCCGCCCCGCCCGGCAGCGGTACGCGGCGTCGGCGGCGGTGCGCCCTAGAAGAGGCCGAGGAACTTCTTGCGACGCCGGCGGGCCCGCAGCCCCGAGACGTCCGGGCGGCCTGGGTCCACCACGTCGCCCACGCCCTGTTCTTGGAAGAGATCGATGAGCGTTTCCACGCCGTTGCGCAGCTTGTACTCGGTCTCGCCCGCTCCGATGGGCAAGAGCTGCAGGATGAACACGCGTCGTCCGTCGGCGAGCTCGACGGTGCCGAAGTCCTCGCTCTCGATCATCGGCGGGGTGAGCAGGGCGCAGGCCATCTGCGTGTCGTCGGCGAAGGGGGCGGGCGGGTCGCCGTTGGGCACGGTGTGGCCCGAGTAGAGCCAGGTCTGGTACTCGTGGGGGAAGCGGGCCAGGGTCTTCATCACGCCGATGGGCCAGAAGTGCCGCTGCTGCTCGGCCTCGGGCAACTCGAGGAACTCGTCGGTGAAGTCGGTCCGCCAGGTCTCGGGCAGCTTGATCATCAGCTCGGCGTGGGTGAACTCCTCGGCGCCCTCGGGGGCCTGCATGGCTCGCTCGGCCATGCCGGTGGTGAAGGCGGTGTAGTAGGGGTGCTCGTTGCTGGGCGGGATGAAGTGCACGTCGAGGTGGATGAGGTCGGAGACCATTTCGTGGTAGACGTGCTCGGGCTCGCCGATGTGCCGGGTGAAGTGCTCGGTGACGGCGTTGATGAGGGCCTCGTCGCCGTGGGCGAGCTCGAAGCCCCGCTCCTTGGGCTTCTTGTGGCGGACGATGTCGGCGGACTCGTGCAGGTCGTCGCGGGCCATGGCCAACGTTACGCCCGGGCCGCCGCGGCGTAGAGCCCTCGCGTCGGTCCGCCCGGCCGCGAACAATGCGACGTGAGCACCACCGCCGCCGACATCCCCGACGCCGTCCGCGCCAAGCTCGACGAGCTGGCCGACCAGTTCCGCCGGGTTGAGTCCGACCTGCAGGATCCCGAGGTGCTGGCGGACCACGAGAAGGTGCGGGACCTGTCGATCAAGCGAGCCGCGCTCGCGCCGGTCGCCGAGGGCTACCAGCGGTACCGCGGGCTGCTGGACGAAGCGGCCGAGATGCGGCAGGCCATCGATGCCGGCGACGACGCCGAGCTGGTCGAGATGGCCCGGGCCGAGTTGCCCGAGCTGGAGGCCAAGGCGGTCGAGGAGATCGAGGCGGTCAAGGGGGCGCTCGTCGGCTCCGACGACCAGCTGGTGGGCTCGGTGATCCTCGAGGTGCGGGCCGGAGCCGGGGGCGACGAAGCGCAGCTCTGGGCCCGCGACCTGCTGCAGATGTACGAGAAATACGCCGGCCGGCGGAGCTGGAGCTTCGAGGCCATGGACGTCAGCGGCGGCGACGGCCTCGGGGGCGTGCGGTCGGTCACCGTGGGCGTGAAGGGCGAGGGCGTCTGGGCCGAACTGAGCTTCGAGGCCGGCGTGCATTCGGTCAAGCGGGTGCCCGAGACCGAGGCCCAGGGCCGCATCCACACGTCGACGGCGACCGTCGCGGTGCTGCCCGAGCCCAAGCAGGTCGAGATCAAGGTCGACTGGGCGAACGACGTGACCGAGCACATCACGACCGCCCAGGGTCCGGGCGGGCAGAACGTCAACAAGGTGGCCACCGCGGTGCACCTGGTGCACGCGCCCACCGGCATCGAGGTGCGGATGCAGGAGAGCAAGAGCCAGCACCAGAACCGGGAGAAGGCGCGGCGGCTGCTGATGGCGAGGCTCTACGAGCGCCAGCTGCGGGAGGCCGAGGCCGAGCGTTCCGCCGCCCGCAAGGGACAGATCGGCACCGGCGAGCGGTCCGAGAAGGTCCGCGTCTACCGCTACCAGGACGGCATCGTGGCCGACCAGCGGCTGGACGCCAAGTTCAACCTCCGCACGACGCTGATGGAGGGCGACCTGGGTCCGATCATGCAGGCCCTCACCGAGCAGCGGACCGCCGAGCGGCTCGCGGCGCTCTAGAGCGATCTTGATCGCTCCGTCGCGGCCTTCGGCCGCGACGCTCGCTTATCGAACCCGCGCAGGAGCAAATCTGCGGGCTTCGGTCTGCTCCAATGCCCTCCCCGACGCGACGAGTTCACCGACATTGCTCCATTCAATCCGCCCGGGAGCCGATGACATCCGCATGAGGCCCGTCCCGAGATTCCGACCCCGCACCCGCGCGAGCGCCCTGGCGATTGCGGCCGCGGTGCTCGTGGCGCTGTTCGCGATCGAGCCCCGGGCGGGCACGGCGACGCAGGACGAGCAGCTCGGCACCTTCTCCGAGCGCAAGCCGGTCGCCCTCGGCTCGCTCGTGGGCCGCGGGCACGAGGTGGTCATCGAGGCGACCGCCGACGGCCCTCGCTACACCGTCAAGAGCGACGCGGGCGTGATCGTGGCCGAGCGGCTTACCTTCGAGACGCTGGCCGAGCGCTTCCCCGAGCTTGCGCCGGGGGATTGGCACGCCGACGCGGCGCCGGCGGAGTTCGGCCCGATCATGATGGTGCCCGACGACGGGCCCTAGGGCCGCCGCAACGGCCGGGCGCGCTAGCGTGCCGCGTGGCCGTTGAATCTCGCCAGCCCGTACCGGTGCTGCATGTTCCCCCGGAGTGCGCGCACGTCGTGCTGTTCGGCGGCACATTCGATCCGCCGCACGTCGCCCACGTGGACCTCGCCGACCTCGCGCGGCGACGCGTCGAAGCCGACACCGGCGAGCGCGCGTGGCTGGTGTTCGTGCCGGCGGCCCGGTCGCCCCACAAGGCCGATCCGCCCGAGGCCGGCGATCGCCAGCGGCTGGAGATGGTGTGCATCGCGTCTGCTGAGGTGGACCGGTGCGCGGTGTGGAGCGACGAGATCGATCGGGCGCGTGCGGGCGAACCCAGCTACTGGGCGCTGACTCTCGAGCGAGCGGCGGCGCAGGCCGGCGGTGCCACGCTGTGGTTCGTCATCGGCGCAGACCAGGCCGCCGCATTCGACCGCTGGCGGGATCCGCGCGGCCTGCTCGATCGGGCGCGGCCGCTGGTGCTGCCCCGGGGCCGGGTGCGGGACGCCGCGGCGCTCCGCGAGGCGATGCGCTCGAGCGGGTTCTGGAGCGACGCCGAGCTCGACGCCTGGCGGAACCGCTTCGTGGCGGTGCCGGGCGTGCGGGCGGCGTCGACCGACGTGCGGGAGGCCGACGGCGGGCCCTTCGAGACGCCGCTGCATCCGGGGGTGGCCGCGTATGCGCGGCGGCATGCGCTCTACGGCATGGCGGCCGACGCCGACGCGCCCGCGGCGGACCGCAGCTGATCGACTCGGTCGGTCCGCTCCCAGCCGAAGTAGGTCCGGCCGTCCTTTTCCAGCGGCTTGCGTCCGAAGTGGCCGTGCCGCGCGGTGCGGGTGTAGATGGGCTTGCGGAGGTCGAGCGTCTCGATGATGGCGCGGGGCGTGAGCGGGAAGACCTCGCGGATGGCCTTCTCGATCTGGGCGAGATCAACCTTCTGGGTGCCGTAACAGTCCAGGTGCACGCTGGTGGGCTCGGCCACGCCGATGGCGTAGCTGAGCTGCACCTCGCAGACGTCGGCGAGATCGGCGGCGACGACGTTCTTGGCGATGTAGCGGGCCATGTAGGCCGCCGAGCGATCGACCTTGGTGGGGTCCTTGCCGCTGAAGGCGCCGCCGCCGTGGCGTCCGCGGCCGCCGTAGGTATCGACGATGATCTTGCGTCCGGTCAGGCCGGCGTCGCCGTGGGGCCCGCCGATCTCGAACTTGCCCGTCGGGTTGACGTGGATGGTGATGCCCGGGTTCCACCACTCGCCGAGCACGGGCTTGAAGACGTGCTCGATGACCTCGCGTCGGAGGGCGTCCTGGCGGCCGTTCCAGGACGAGTCGTGCTGGGTGGACATCACCAGCGTGTCGACCCGCTTGGGGGCCAGCCCGTCGTACTCGATGGTGACCTGGCTCTTGGCGTCGGGCCGCAGCCCGGGAATGATCTCTTCGCGGCGGACGTGGGCCTGCTGCTCGACGAGGCGGTGCGCCAGCTGGATGGGCAGCGGCATGAGCGCATCGGTCTCGTTGCAGGCGAAGCCGAACATGAGGCCCTGGTCGCCCGCGCCCTCGCGGTCCACGCCCTGGGCGATGTCGGGGCTCTGCTTGTTGAGGGCGACGAGCACGGCGCACGAATCGCAATCGAAGCGCATGTGGGCGTCGTCGTAGCCGATGCCGCGGATCGTGTCTCGGACCAGATCCTGGATGTCGACGTAGGTGTTGGTGGTCACCTCGCCCGCGACGACCACCAGCCCCGTGGCGACCATGGTCTCCACGGCCACGCGGGAGTGCGGATCGTCGGCCAGCATCGCGTCCAGGACGGCATCGGAGATCTGGTCGGCCACCTTGTCGGGGTGGCCCATCGACACGGACTCGGAGGTGAACAGGTGCGTGCTGTGCATGGGGCCTCGGCGTCTCGGCGGCTCGGGATTGCGTGAGTCGGCAGCATAGGCGGAGCGTTCGTTGGTCCCAAGCGGGCCCCGGGCGTGGGGCGGGCACTATCCTCACTGCACTCGACCATCCCGCCTCGTCCCACCCGGCCCCGAAGCAAGGAAGCGCCCCGCCGTGCCCCGCAGCCAGACCCGCAGCGAGCGTCCGGGCCCTTCCGGCGGCCCGGGGAAGGGACAGCACGGCGAGCGGTCCCGGGACCGGTCTCGTCCGCGGGGGCTGACCTACGCCGACTCGGGCGTGGACATCGACGCGGGCGACGAGGCGGTCGGACGCATCCTGGGGCACATGCGCCGCACGCACGGCCAGCGGGTGATCGCCAACGCGGGGGGCTTCGCGGGCCTCTTTCGCCTGGATTACAACCAGCAGCTCTTCAAGCGGAACTACCGCGACCCGGTGCTGGTCGCCTGCACCGACGGCGTGGGCACCAAGGTGCTGCTGGCCGTCGCGATGGACCGCCACGACACCGTCGGCCAGGACTGCGTTGCGATGAACGTCAACGACATGATCGTGCAGGGCGCCGAGCCCTTGTTCTTCCTGGATTACATCGGCATCCATCGCGTGGTGCCCGCGCAGATCGAGCAGATCGTCAAGGGAGTCGCGGATGGCTGTCGCATCGCCGGCTGCTCGCTGCTGGGCGGCGAGACGGCCGAGATGCCCGACGTGTACGCCGAGGGCGACTACGACCTGGCGGGCTTCGCGGTGGGCGTCGTCGAGCTCAAGCGGGCGATCGACCCGCTGCGGGTCGAGCCGGGCGACGTCGTGCTGGGGCTGTCGTCGTCGGGCGTGCACTCCAACGGGTTCAGCCTGGTCCGCCGCATCATCCGGCACGCCAACCTCGATCTCGCGTCGGTCTATCCGGAGCTGGACGAGGAGCGCACGCTGGGCGAGGTGCTGCTGACGCCCACGCGGATCTACGCCCAGCCCATCGTCAAGCTGCTTCGGGGCTACCGCGTGAAGCGGGTGGTGAGCGGGATGGCGCACGTCACCGGCGGCGGGCTGGCGGCCAACCTCGAGCGGGCGCTGCACCCCCGCGTCGACGCCGTGCTCGACCGCGGGAGCTGGAGCGTGCCGCCGATATTCGACTTCCTCAAGCGGCGGGGCTCGGTGCGGCCGGCGGAGATGGACCGCGTCTTCAACATGGGCGTGGGCTTCTGCCTGATCGTGCGGCCGACCTTCGCCGACGCCGTGGTCGCCAAGCTCGCGCGGTCCGGAGAACTCGTCGCACGGCTAGGGGTTATCCGAAGCGGCAGCGGCAAGGTTCGTTTTAAGTAAGGTGTCGCCGCCGGCGCGACCGGTACGGACCTCCCCGGAATGTGCAGCCATGCGCGCCGGCGGCACGAAACCCATTGTGGCGGCCGCCCCATCGTGTATACTGGCGACCACCAGGGGAGGCACCGGCGGTCGTTGCGCCGGTCCATGTTCGCATGTGCGGGCGTGCCATTCTCCCGGGCCAACCGGCCGGATGCGACATCGTGCGCACCGATCGGCCGGGGCTCCGGCGGCACGCGGGCACCCAACGGCGAGGACATCTCGAAATGCCAGGACCAACGTCGCGACGCGCACGTCGTACCGCACTGCTCAGCAGAAGGTTGCGACCCGGCTTCACGCTCATCGAGCTGCTGGTGGTCATCGCGATCATCGCGCTGCTCATCGGCATCCTGCTGCCGGCGCTCGGCCGCGCCCGCCAGATGGGCTGGCAGTCGGTGTCGCTCAGCAACACGCGCCAGATCAACATTGCGCAGACGCAGTACGTCGTCGACCACGACGAACTCCCCTTTAAGGAGAGCTATCGCGGTGCGTCCAGGGGCGGCTGGTGCACGTGGAGCTTCGGCGGCAAGAACAACAACGACTACTGGAGGACCCGCAGCAGCGGCCTCTTCGACGAGGCCGCCTTCGGTCGGCCGCTGAACCCCTACGTGCACGGCGATATCGAGCTGTTGCGCCCCGATGGATGGCAGGACGATCCTTATCGCGAGGCGCCGCCCAGCGACAACTACCGCGAGCGCCTGCAGCTGGAGGCCTTTCGGTCACCGGGCGACAAGGTCACCTACCAGCAGCAGTGGCCACGCCCCACCAACAGCCTCAGCAGTTATGAAGACGTGGGCACCAGCTACCACACCAACATGAAGTGGTTCGACTACATGCGGGAGCAGACCGGCGGAGATTTCTGGGCGGCGTTCGAGCAGGGCACGGCCAGGCTCCGGCTTGCGTCGGGCTTCAACCCGTCCAAGTTCGTCTGGATCCACGATGAGACGGCGGACATCGTCGCAAACGATAGTTCGGGAGAGGGCATCATCGGCGAATTCGGTGATCGCAACAAGTCCGTCATGGCGTTCATGGACGGACATTCCGAGTACGTCGTCGTAGAGCCCAACACCTTCCGGACCGACGACTACACGTTCGTGTTCGAGCTGGCGGGCGATGAGCCTCCCGGATAACCTGGGGGTGTCAGCAGGACTCGCCTCCTGGACGGAGTGTACTCCGCATGATTGAAGACAAGAAAAAGTTCGGCATGATCCTCGCCGGGGCGGCGCTCCTGATCGTCGCCGTGGTCCTCATCGCTCGTTCTCTCCTGGGTGGCGAGAACGAGCGCGCCCCCGGCATCGCCGAGGACCAGGAATTGGTTGATCGTGTTGCCGACGAGGGCTACGTCGGTGGCTCGCGTGCGACGGCACCCGGCGGCTAGCGACTTTCCGGATTGTCTCTCGGACAGCCCGCAACAACCCCGGCGTCCAGCCGGGGTTTTTTGTGCTCTCGACTATTGACTCGAGGTGCCGTGGGCACTCGAGCCCGTCGTGATCACATGCTTGTCATTGGAGGCGTTGGCCTTGCTCGGGTCGCCGGCGATCGTGGTGTTGAGCGTGAGCGTGTCGCTGCCGGCGCTCGGATCGAACGTGGGATCATCGAGGTCGCCGAGGTACTCGAAGGTGCCATCGGCACGAGCGATGACCGCTCCGGCGTGGCGTGTGCCACTCGAGGAGCTAGCCGTGCCCGTCGCGGCGACATCAACCTGGATGAAGTACACCATCGACGCGATGCCTTCGGTGACGGCAGCGGGGACGGCGCCATCCGAATCCGTTGGCCAGAATGCTGCGTTGCCGTCGCTGTCGGGCGAACTCGTTGCCGTGACGGTCATTGCGATCTAGTCCGGTAAGCACCAATGCACGTGCCACGCTCTTGATCGCACATCTTCGCATTCTCGAAAGTCCTGGGGACTTACATTCCTGGGATGGTGCGATAACGCGCGAGCGGACGCAACGCGTACTTCCTCATTGCGGGACCCGGCGTGAGTCTTGGTTACCCCGGGATTCGGGTCGACCCGCGCTATGCGGGGATGTTTGGGGGGCAATCCGCCTCCGGGCGCGGGTTGGGCCCTATCGTTCGGTGCCGAGCGCCTCGCGGAGTGTGCCGCTTCGGGCGATGGGTGGCTCTTAGGACAGTTGCTGGATGAGAGACCGCTCGCACAAACGCCCGAAGGCCGCCGCTGAGGCTCGGTGATCCCCCCGGTTGGTGCAGTCCCTCGGATCTGCCGGCCCGTGCTGTCCGAACGGAGTGCGATCCCACACGCTGGCATGAGCCATGGAGCACGCAACTTGAGCAACGACAGCCGAGACTACGACGACCGGGGTGAGTACCGACCGCGCGGCGGGGGGCGCCGCGGGGGCCACCGGGGCGGTCACGGGCGCGGCGGCCACCGGGGCCGCGGCAGCCACCAGCAGCACGATCGCCACGGCATCCCGCTGTCGGCCCTCGATCCCGAGCTGACCGACATAAGCCGCCGGGTCATCGGCTGCGCCATTGAGGTCCACAAGACGCTGGGGCCGGGCTACCCCATCGAGCTCTACAGCAAGGCGCTCCAGGCCGAACTGGACAACGCAGGCATCGACCACGTGGCCGATCGCAAGATCGACGTGGAGTACGGCGGCACGCTGATCGGCCAGGTGGCCGCGTCGCTATTCGTCGAGGATCGATTCATCGTGGATCTGGTCTCCCGCCCGGGCGACGTGGGCACGGGCGAGCGGCTGCAGACGCGGGCCAAGCTCCGCAGCCTGGAGCTGGAGCTGGGCCTGATCATCAACTTCGCCCAGCGGCGGCTCAAGGACGGCCTGGTGCGGGTGCTCAACCCCGATCAGCTCAAGGAGTTGCTCGAGGAGCGCAACCGGGCCGCCGAGGATCACGCCCAGGACGACGACTACGAGGACGAGTACGAGGACGACGAGGAGTACGAGGACGAGGATGGCGACGGTGAGGACGCCGATGGAGACGACGACCGGTAACGCGCCCGGCGCCTCCCCTTCGGTCGTCGCCTCCGGATTGGCTGTCACGCCGGCCCCGCGGGTTCAGTAGAATCCCCTGCACGCCCGCTTCCGGGGCGGGCGGGGGTTTCGCTCTTGAAGGCCTACCTGGACAACAACGCGACGACGCGGCCGCTGCCCGAGGTGGTGTCGGCGATGTCCGAGGCCCTGGAGCACTGCTGGGCCAACCCCTCGAGCATCCACCGCCCGGGGCAGACCGCCCGGGCCCGGGTCGAGAAGGCCCGGCGGGCGATGGCCGACCTGCTGGGCGTCGGTCCGCGGGAGGTGGTGTTCTGCTCGGGGGGCACCGAGTCGTGCCAGATCGCCATCCGCGGGGCGCTGGGGCGTCCGGACTTCGAGTCGCCCACTCCCTGGCGGACGATGGTGACCTCGCCGGTCGAGCACTCGGCGGTGCGGGATCTGGCCAAGTCCTTCGGCGAGTGCGACGGCCACGAGGTCCGCTGGCTGCCGGTTGACGGGCGGGGCGTCGTCGACGTGGAGGCCGCCCGCGGGGTGATCACCGAGGGCGTGTGCCTCGTCAGCCTGCAGTGGGTCAACAACGAGACCGGGGCGGTGCAGCCCGTCGAGGAGATCGGCGAGATGGCGCGGGCGGCGGGTGCGCTGATGCACGTCGACGGCACGCAGTGGGTCGGTCGGATGCCCGCCAACCTGCAGGACATGCCCTTCGACATGCTGACGTGCTCGGCCCACAAGTTCCACGGGCCGAAGGGCGTGGGCGTGCTGTGGATCCGCCGCGGCGTGAAGCTGTGCAAGCTGACGCCCGGCTCGCAGGAGCTCGGCCGGCGCGGCGGCACCGAGAACGTGCCGGGCATCGTCGGGCTGGGCGTGGCCGCGTCGCAGGCGGCCGAGTGGCTCGCCGACGAGGGCCACCGCGAGCGCATCGCGGCGCAGCGGGATCGCCTGGAGCGCGAGATCCTGGGGCGCGTGCCGGGCGCGTCGGTCAACGGGTCGGTCGGTCCGCACTGCCGGCTGTACAACACGACCAACATCGCGCTGCCCGGCGTCGACGCCGAGATCATCCTGCTGACGCTGGCCGAGATGGGCGTGTGCGCGTCGGCGGGGTCGGCGTGCAGCAGCGGCTCGCTGGAGCCCAGCCCGGTGCTGTGCGCGATGGGCGTCGACACGCGGCTGGCCGCGGGCTCGCTTCGGCTGAGCCTGTCGCGCTTCACGACCGATGATGAGGTGTCGCAGGCGGCCGACGCCATCGCCGAGGCGTGGCGGGTGGTGACGGCGGCGATCTGAGCGTCCGAGTCGTTCGCTCGACGCCGGACGGGCCTAGGGCTGTCCCGGCCCTTTCTGGCTACCCTGCGGCATGAGCGACACCTTCTCGCAGCCGATGGACATGCCGGGCCACCAGCCGGAGTACCTCGAGCCCAAGACGAGCGTGCTGGCGATCGTCGCGTTCGTGGCCTCGCTGCTGGGCTTCGTGCTCTGCTGCGTGCCGGTCGTAGGCATGGTGGGCACGCTGGGCCTCGTGCTCGGGGCCATCGCCCTGATCTCGATCTCGATGTCCGACGGCCGCAAGAAGGGCACGGGCTTCGCGATCGCCGCCGTCGTGCTGGGCCTGATCGCCGGCGCGATCAACGTGGCGATGATCATCGGCGGCAACTGGGTGTTTCAGCAGTACACGCGATACGGCGAGGTTGTCACCGCGATCGAAGCCGGGGACCTGGGCACGGTGCAGAGCTACATGCACTCGGACACCCGCAGCGGCGTCGATGCGCAGCGGTTGTCGGAGTATGGGTCGGCGCTGGATGCGGCGTGGGGTCCGTCGGCCGCTCCGCCGAAGGGGCCGTTCGAGTTCTTCGCGCGCTTCGGCGAGGTCGGATCGACGATGAGCACGGCGCAGATCGAGGTGCAGTCGGAGTATCCGCCGCCCAACTGGACGATCATGCCGCTGCCGGTGGCGTTCGATCGGGGCACGGCCGTGATGTTCATCGTGGCCGACCAGAGGAACCAGCAGCCGGCGCCTAGCCAGCTGCCGGCGGCCCACAACATGGCCATCACGGCTCCCGACGGCTCGCTGCTGTGGCTGCTCTCCACGCCCGGCGGCACGCCGGCGGCGGGGCCGGGCACGCCAGCGCCGCCCGCACCGGCGGACCCGCCGGCTGCCGGTGGAGACGAGGGCGGCGGAGGCCAGGACGGCGGGGACGAGGGCGGCGAGCCGGGCGATGGCGGGGGAGGCTGACGCCGTGGAGGGTGAAGCCGCCGATTCCAGCGCCAGTTCCAGCGCCGGACCCGGCACCCAGCCCAACACCGGGACTGCCGGCGGGGCGGCGAGCGGATCGCACGACCCGGGCCGGCCTGTGCTGCGCGTGGACAACCTCCGCAAGAGCTTCGACGGCCGCGAGGTGCTCCGCGGCGTGACGCTCGAGGTCATGCCGGGCGAGACCATGGTCATCATGGGCGGCTCGGGCTCGGGCAAGAGCACGCTGCTGCGGCTGATCATCGGCTCGCTTAGGAATGATGCAGGCTCGATCGAGGTGTTCGGGCAGGACATCTGCGGGCTGTCGGAGGAGGAGCTCAACAAGGTCCGCCTGAAGTTCGGCATCCTGTTCCAGAGCGGTGCGCTGTTCCAGTCGATGACCGTGGCCGAGAACGTCGCGCTGCCGCTGCAGGAGCACACGCGGCTGAGCCAGGAGATCATCGACATCCAGGTGAAGATCAAGCTCGAGCAGGTGCAGATGCGGCACGCCGCCGACCTGTATCCGGCCCAGATCTCGGGCGGCATGAAGAAGCGTGCGGGATTGGCGCGGGCGATGGCGCTGGATCCGCAGCTGCTGTTCTGCGACGAACCCAGCGCCGGGCTCGACCCGGTGACCAGCGCGCAGATCGATAGGCTGCTGCTCGACCTGACCAAGAAGATCGGCATCGCGTGCGTCGTGGTGACCCACGAGATGGACTCGGCCTTCACCATCGCCGACCGCATGGCGATGCTCGACAAGGGCCGGATGCTCGCCGTCGAGCCACGCGGCTGGTTCGAGCGCGTGCGGGACGCCGAAGACGTCGAGGGCCTGTCCGACGACGAGCTGCTGATCCGCCAGTTCCTCCGTGGTGCGGCCGAGGGCCCGCTGTCCGAGCGGCAGGGCGCATCGAATTGGGAGGCCGACATCCTGGGCTCCCGCCCGGGCGTGCCGGGGTTGCGCAGCGTCGAGCCCTCGCGTATGGTTCCGCGGACGGAGGACGAGGGCATCTTCCAGAAGCTGCGGCGGGTGCTCGAGTCCTAGCGGCTCGGGAGCGGGGGCGACACGATGCCGACACCGGGTGGGCGCAACGCGATCGTGGGCGGGTTCTTCATCGTCGTCGTCGGCATCGCGGTCGCGGTGACGGCCGTCCTCTCCGACGCCGTCGCGGCGCTCGAGGCCAAGCAACGCTACACCGTCGAATTCCCGCTGGATGTCAACGCCGGCGTGCTCACCTCGGGCGCCGACGTGCGGATCGGCGGCTCCTCGGTGGGCAGCGTGGCGGACGTGCGGATCGACCTGCAGGATGGCATACCGGCGTGGCTGCTCGCCGAGATCGAGGTCGACGACGACGTGTCGATCTACGAGGACGCCATCATCCAGGTCGAGATCCCCATCTTGGGTACGGGCGCGGCCGTCAACATCGTCGATCCGGGCGTGGGCAACGTGGACGCGCCCATGGGCGGCGATCCGCTGCTGGCCGAGGGCGAGCGCATCCGAGGCCGCGCCAGCCCGGGGCTGCTGGCCCAGGCCGGCCTGACTACCGACGACATCGCCCTCATCCAGGAGTCCATCGAGAATCTGGCCCGCTTCTCGGCCAGCGCGAACGAGCTGCTGGAGACCAACCAGCCGCGGATCGACGAGGCGCTCGAGCTGCTCGCGCGGTCGATGGCCGACGTCGAGGCGATCATCGCCGACGTCCGCGTGCGCGTGCCCGAGATCGGCGACCGCGTGGATGGCACGCTGGAGACGGCCGAGGGCGCCGTGGCCGAGTGGCGGACGCTGGCCGAGCAGCTCGAGGCCCGCGCCGACGAGATCGAGCAGATCCTCGCCGAGGCGCGGGCGCTGCTGGCGGACAACCGCCCCAAGATCGACGGCATCATCGACAACGTCGCCGACGTCGCCGAGCGGACCAACACCGAGGTGCTGCCCGGCATCGAGCGGGCGAGCGCCGACGCCTCGCAGACGATGGCCGATCTGCAGGCGCTGCTGGAGCAGGAGGCGCCGGGCATCCGCCGCACGCTGGCGAATCTGCGGCTGGCCAGCGACCAGGCGAAGCTGACGATGCTCGAGGTCCGCCGCAGCCCGTGGCGGCTGCTGCAGACGCCCTCGACGCGGGAGCTCGAGAGCGAGCTGGTCTACGACGCCGCCCGCAGCTTCGCGCAGGCCGCCAGCGATCTGCGGTCGGCTAGCGACTCGCTGCTCGCGCTGAGCACCGACGAGGACGGTCCGGTCGACCTGGGCGACCGCCAGGCCGCCATCGAGCGTCTGCAGCAGGAACTCGTCGACACCTTCGGCCGCTTCCGCGACGCCGAGCAGCGGCTTCTGGACGAGGTCCTCGAGGTCGGCGGCTAGCGACCGCGAGGCGGTCTTACCTCGGTTCGCGCGAGCGCGACGAGGGAGTCGATCCCGGCGTCGGGATCACCGCCACGCGTGTTGCGTGCGCGGAGGATCCATCCCGTTGCCTCGTGCTGCGATCTCGCCGGCTACTTCCTGCCCTTGAACAGCCTGGCCAGCAGGCTCAGCACGAAGAGCACGATGAAGATGAAGAACAGCACGCGGGCGATGCCGGTTGCCGCCGCCGCGATGTTGCCGAAGCCGAAGACCGCCGCGATGATCGCGACGACCAGGAACGCGATCGCCCAGCCGAGCATGGCGTCGTTCTCCTTTTGGTGGCCGTTGCTGGTGGCCCTATGACCGCCGGCCTGCTCAGCCTCCGGCGCCGCCGGTGGGATCCTCGATGGCGTCGCCGACCTCGTCCGCGGCGTCCTCCACGGCATCGCCGGCCTCTTCGGCGGCGTCCTCGGCCTGCTCGACGGCATCCTCGGTCGTGTCCTCGGCCTGCTCGCACGACGCCAGGCCGATGCCCGTCCCGCACAGCAGCGCCAGGAGCGTTTTGCTCGAGACGCACGAGGCCGCCTGCTTCCACTCGATGTGCATGGTCGTTCTCCTTGGGCTCCGCAGCAGGCGGCTCGCGTCGGCCGCCGCTGCGACAGGATGATATGGGGACCGCTCCTATCGTGCACAATGCCCAGGTACACGCTCCACACGCTCGGCGACCTGCCCACCGATCATCCCATGCCGCTGCTCGACCGCCGGCGGATCATCGGCGAGCGGATGATGATCAGCGAGGTGGTCCTGCACGAGGGCTTCCGCATCGACACGCACAGCCACCCCAACGAGCAGATGGTGGTGATGCTCGAGGGCCGGGCCGAGTTCACGGTGGGCGACCCCGGCGAGCGGGTCCTTGTGCAGGCGGGCCAGGTGCTCGAGTTGCCCGGCAACGTGCCGCACTCGTGCACCGCGCTCGAGCGGTGCCGCATCCTGGACCTGTTCAGTCCGGTGAGCGAGGGGACGGGGGTGGATGCGGCGGGCGGTGCGGCGGGAAGCTAGCACCGTTCGGCCCTCGCTCGGGGCCGGCGGGCTTGCCCTGGCGCATCCCTATCCTGCGTCATGCTGCACGCCACTCGACTCGTCGCCGTTCAGGTCCTCGCCGTGCTCGCCGTTGCGGCCGCGCCCGCGGTCGCCCAGGATCTGCCCGAAGACCCCCGCATCGTCCGCGGCACGCTCGACAACGGCATGGACTACGTCGTCGTGCCCAACGCCGAGCCGCCTGGCCGGGTCAACCTGTGGCTGCACGTGCACTCGGGCTCGCTCAACGAGACCGAGGAGCAGCGGGGGCTGGCCCACTTCCTCGAGCACATGGCCTTCAACGGCTCGACCAACTTCCCGCCCGGCACCGTCGTGCCGTTCTTCCAGGAGATGGGCCTGAGCTTCGGTCGCCACCAGAACGCGGTGACGGGCTTCGACCGCACGGGCTACACGCTCACGCTGCCCAACACCGAGGACGAGACCATCCGCCGCGGCATGCGCTTCCTGAGCGATGTGGCGTACGAGCTGCTGCTGCTGGACTCCGAGATCGACAAGGAGCGGTCGATCATCCTCGAGGAGAGGCGGGCCATCCTGTCGCCCCAGCAGCGGATCCTCTACGACCTCATCGAGCGGATCGCGCCGGGGTCGACCTTCGGCCAGCGGATCCCCATCGGCACCGAGGAGGTCATCACGCAGGCCCGTCGCGATCGCTTCGTCGACTACTACCAGCGGTGGTACGTGCCGACCAACATGACCGCGGTGGTGGTGGGGGACATCGAGCCCGACGCGATGGTCGAGCTCGTCGATGAGTTCTTCGATCGCGGGCCACCGGCCGGCCGCGACGCGAGGCGGCCCGAGCCTCGCCCGGTGGGCGTGACCGAGACCGAAGGCTACACCGCCATCATCGCGGCCGACCCGGAGGAAACCCGCGAGGAGGTGGCGATCAACTTCATCGCGCCGCCCGGTGCCCCGGTCACGACCGAGGCCGGCTACCGCGACGACCTCGTCCGCTCGCTGGCGCTCCGCATGATGAATGACCGTTTGGACGACGCCATCTCGCAGGGCCGGCTCGGCATGCTGAGCGGCTCGGTGAGCTCGTCGGACTTCGCCGGCGCGATCCGCTGGACGCAGGCGGCCGGCCGCGCCGAGCCGGGTAGCTGGTCCATGGTCCTGCAGGAGCTGGGCACCGAGATCCGCCGGGCCACGCTGCACGGCTTCAGCGAGCGGGAGCTCGAGGATGCGCGGCGAGACCTGATCGCCGCGGCCGAGCGCGCCGCCGAGGCCGAGCCCACGCTGCCCTCGGGCGCCGTGCTATCCATCGTGACCGAGGCCCTCGCGTCGGGTGAGCCCGTGCCCAGCGGCGCGCAGCGGCTCGAGCTCGTGGCCGAGATGGCGCCGACGATCACGCTCGAGGAGGCCAGCGAACGATTCGCCGAGCTGTTCGAGTTCGAGTCGGCCGTCTTCACGCTGCAGACCAGGGAGGACGAATCGCTGCCCAGCGAGGAGGTGCTGCTCGGCACGGGCGTGATGGTCGTGCGCACGTTGTTCCCGCCGCCGTTCGAGGAGGAGGCTCGGGCGACGGCGATCCTCGACGAGCAGCCCGAGCCGGGCGTCATCGCCGAGCGGACGCTGCACCAGCCCACGAACGTGACGAGTGCGTGGCTCGGCAACGGCGTCCGCGTCCACGTGCGGCCCATGACCGAGCGCGAGGAGTTCGTGTCGGTGTCGGTGCAGCTCTACGGCGGGCTGGTGTTCGAGGACGCGTCGAATAGAGGCATCACCGATGCGGCGGCGATCGCACTCCAGCGGCCCTCGGGCGGCGGACTCTCGAGCACCCAGATCGACGACCTGCTGACCGGGCTCAAGGTCGGCGTCGGCGGCGGCTCGGGCCCCGACGGGCTGCAGCTCTCGATCAGCGGCAGCCCCGCCGACATGCAGGCGGGATTCGAGCTCGCCCACGTGCTGCTCACCGAGCCCGCCATCGAGCAGGCCGCCTTCGACCAGTGGAAGCGCAGGCAGGCCCAGACGCTCCAGACCATCGACCGCGTGCCGCAGGGCGTGGCGCTCAAGGCGATCCTCGAGGCGATGTTCCCCGAGGGCGAGGTCCGCCCCAGGCTGCTCACGACCGAGCGGCTCGAGGCGCTCGAGCTCGACGCCGCGCAGGCCTGGCTCGAGCGCGCCATCGCGGCGAGCCCGATGGAGGTCGCCATCGTCGGCGATGTCGACGTCGAGACCGCGCTCGGCTGGGCGGCGACCTACTTCGGCTCGCTGGCCGAGCGTCCGCGCGTGTCGGCGCGGACCAACCGCGCCGAGCGGACGATACCGCGGCCCGAGGGCCCGCGGGTGGTTCGCCGCGAGCCCGAGCTCGCGACGCCGCAGGCATTCCTCGTCTCGGGCTACTACGGCGTGGACGAGGCCGACATCGACGATCGCCGTGCGATGCAGATGGCCGCCCGCATCCTGTCGACGCGGCTGATCGAGAAGATCCGCGAGGAGGAGGGACTGGCCTACAGCCCTAGCGCCATCAACCGGCCCGCGACGACCTTCCCGGGCTACGGCATGTTCTTCGTGCAGGCACCCACCGATCCCGAGCGGGTCGATGAGCTATCAGCGGCGCTCGGCGCGATGTTCGACGAGTTTGCCGCCGATGGTCCGACGAGCGAGGAGGTCGAGGTCGCCATCGGCCAGCTGCAGAACGTGCACGACGAGTCGGTCCGCGCGCCGGGCTACTGGCTCTCGCGGCTCCGCCAGGCGGAGTACCTGGGCCGCTCGCTCGACGAGGTGGCGCGGACGCGGGAGGCCTACGCCGAGTTCGATGCCGGGGCGATCCGTGAGGCGTTCGGTCGCTACCACGGCGAGCCGAACCGCATCGAGGTCATCGTCCGGCCCGTCTCGCCCGAGGAGGCCCCGGACGAGACGGACGGCTGATGCGGGAACGGATCGGCGACGCGAGCGGGCTCAGACGGTGCTGAGCATGTTGTTGTAGTCGGCGATGGGCCACAGATCGTCGGAGACCCGCAGCTCGATCGCGTCGGCGTGCTCGCGGACGTCCTCCATGGCCGGCACGAGCTCCTCGCGGACGATGTCGGCGTCGTCGAAGGGATCGTCCCGCTGCACGTGGATGGCCTGGTCGAGCGCGGCGAGCGACGACCGCAGCTTGTCGGCCAGCGCGGCCATCTCCTCGAGATCGCCCATGGTGGAGGCGGGATCCAGATCGGCGGCCTCGAGCGAGGCGGCTGTCTCGGACAGCTCGCGGATCTGCCGCGTGGCCGCCGGCAGCACCAGCCCGCGGATCATATCCCGCAGCGTGAGCGCCTCGATGCGGATCTGGCTGGTGTACTTCTCGGCGTAGATGTGCGCGCGGCTGAGTGTTTCGCCCGGCGAGAGGATCTCGAGGCTGTCGAACAGCATCGTGTTCTTGTCGCTGGCGAAGGCGCGGACGGCCTGCGGCGTGGCGCGGATGTTGGGCAGCCCGCGGCGCTCGGCCTCTTCCTCCCACTCCTTGGTGTAGTTGTCGCCGTTGAAGATGATCCGCTGGTGCTCGCGGAAGACGTCCTTGATCACGCTCCGCAGCTTGTCGCCCGGGTCGCCCTCGCCCTCCAGCCGGTCGGCGATGTACCGCAGCGAGTCGGCCACGACGGCGTTGAGCACGGTGACGGGCAGCGCGATGGCGGCCGACGAGCCCACGGCCCGGAATTCGAACTTGTTGCCCGTGAAGGCGAACGGGCTGGTGCGGTTGCGATCGCCGCTATCGCGGACGAACTCGGGCAGGGTCTGGGCGCCGAGGTCCATGGCCTGGCCCGAGCGGGAGCTGGTGGCGGTGCCGTCGCCCTGGAACTGCTCGATCAGGTCGGTGAGCATGTCGCCCATGAAGATGCTGATGATCGCGGGCGGCGCCTCGTTGGCGCCGAGTCGATGGTCGTTTCCCGCGCCGGCGATGGAGGCCCGCAGCAGGTCGCCGTGCAGGTCCACCGCGCGAACGACGGCCGCCAGGAAGGCGTGGAAGGTCGTGTTCTGGTGCGGGTCGTCCTTGGGCGCCAGCAGGTTGCGGCCCTCGTCGGTCGCCAGCGACCAGTTGACGTGCTTGCCGCTGCCGTTGATGCCCGCGAAGGGTTTCTCGTGCAGCAGGCAGCGGAAGCCGTGCCGCGGGGCCACCCGCCGCAGCGTCTCCATGACGAGCATCTGGCGATCGCAGGCGACGTTGGCGGCCTCGAAGTGGGCCGCGATCTCGTACTGCCCGGGTGCCACCTCGTTGTGCCGCGTGGCCACGGGCACGCCCTTGCGGTACAGGATGTGCTCCACCTCGCTCATGAACGACAGCACCCGCTCGGGGATGGCGCCGAAGTAATGGTCGTCGAGCTTCTGGCCCTTGAGCGGCTGGTTGCCCAGCACCGTCCGCCCGCATACCAGCAGGTCGCTGCGGCTCTGCGCGAGTTCCTCGTCGACCAGGAAGTACTCCTGCTCGGCGCCGACGGTCGAGAACACCCGCGTCGCGCCGCGGTCGTCGCCCAACGCCCGCAGCACGCGGAGCGCCTGGGTGCTGATGGCGTCCATCGAGCGCAGCAGCGGCGTCTTCTTGTCGAGGGCCTCGCCCGTCCAGCTCACGAAGGCGGTGGGGATGCACAGCGTGACGGTGTCGCCGAAGCGGGACAGGAAGACCGGGCTCGTCGCGTCCCACGCGGTGTAGCCGCGGGCCTCAAAGGTCGATCGCAGCCCGCCCGAGGGGAAGCTCGAGGCGTCGGGCTCGCCCTGCACGAGGCTCTGGCCGACGAGTTCGCTGATGGCCCCGCCCCGACCGTCGGGCTTGACGAAGGTGTCGTGCTTCTCGGCGGTCAGCCCGGTCAGCGGCTGGAACCAGTGGGTGAAGTGGGTCGCGCCGTTGTCGACCGCCCAGTCCTTGATGGCGACGGCGACGGCATCGGCGATGCCCGGATCGAGCGATGCGCCGTGGTTGATCGTGTTCTGGAGCTTCTTGTAGACGTCGCTGGGCAGCCGCCGCTGCATTAGCGCATCGGTGAACACGTCCTGCGCGAAGGCGTGCTCGGCGTGCGAGAATTGCCCCGCCGATGCCGAGTGCCGCGAAGAAGAGGGTTCGGTGCGTTCGGTCTCCATCGTCGTCCCGCTGTGCATCCGGGAGCGTCCTTTCTGTAACTCCGGTCCGACGGCCGCCGGAGCGGCCCGCCGGGGCTCGTCCGCGGGCGACACGCCCGCCGGGCCCCGGCCCAGAATCCTCTAGAAAGGTCTATGCACCCCGGAGCCCGGAACCAAGCTCGCCGACGAATTGGCGGACCACTCCCGGGGCGTCGGCGGCGGTGCTGGCCTCCAGACGCCGCACCAGGGCGCTGCCGACGATCGCCGCGTCGGCGTGCCGCACCGTCTCGGCCACCTGCTGGGACGTCGAGATGCCGAAGCCGCAGGCGATGGGCAGGTCGGTGCATTCCCGCAGCTGCGCGACCCGGCCCTGGATATCGGGCAGGCCGGCCCGCTCGCCCGTGATGCCCGCCCGCGCCACGAGGTAGACGAAGCCGGTGGACGCGCGGGCCAGGGCCTCCGCCCGCGCAGGCGGCGTGGTGGGCGAGACGAGGTGGCTGAGCGTCAGGCCGTGCTCGCCGCAGGCCACCGCGAGCTCGCCGGCTTCTTCCAGGGGGCAATCCGGGATGATGAGTCCGTCGAACCCCGATCGGGCCGCCAGCGCCGCGAAGCCGTCGGGACCGCCGAGCCGGAAGGCGATCGAGAAGCTCGCCATCGCGACAAGGCCTATATCCAGGCCTGCCCGCGCCGCCTCGACCTCCCCGAAGAGGCCCCCGGGCGTCACGCCGGACTCGATGGCCTGGTGCATCGCCTCGGCGATGACCGGCCCATCGGCGATGGGATCGCTGAAGGGGATGCCGATCTCGGCGATCGAGCCGCCGGCCTCTTCGATGGCTCGCAGGATGCCGGCCATCGGGGCGCCCGCGGGCCGGCCGCCGCAGACAAAGGGCATCAGCCCGCGCTCCCCCCGCGCACGCAGGCCGGCGAAGATCGAATCGATGCGGTTCACGTGGGGGGCACTCCGGCGATGGACCGCCGATGGTAGCGGGGCGTATCGTGCGGCCCGCGGCGGACGCCGGCACCGTGCGCCGCGGCGGAGCCCGCCGTGCGGATCATCACCTGGAACGTCAACTCGGTCCGCGTCCGCGAAGAGCGGCTGCTCGGCGTGCTCGAGCGGCACGGTCCCGACGTCGTCTGCCTGCAGGAGCTCAAGACGACCGACGACGCCTTCCCGGTCGATGCCGTGCGGGCCGCCGGCTACGAGGCTGCGACCTACGGCCAGAAGACCTACAACGGCGTGGCCATCCTGGCCAAGCGGCCGCCCGAGGATGTCCGCCGGGGATTCAACACCGGCTGGGACGGCGACGCCGAGCCCGAGGACGAGCACGCCCGGCTGATCTCGGCCGTCGTGCACGGCGTGCGGATCTACAGCGCCTACGTGCCCAACGGCGGCGAGGTGGGCTCCGAGAAGTACGCCTACAAGCTGGCGTGGCTCGATCGAGTCGGCAAGCTGCTCGCCGCCAAGCACGAGCCCGCCGAACCGCTGGTCTTCGCGGGTGATCTGAACATCACCTTTGACGACCAGGACGTCGCCTTTCCCGAGAAGTGGGAGGGCAGCGTCCACACCCACCCCGAGATGCGCGACGCGCTCCAGAAGCTCGCCGGCTTCGGCCTCGTCGACGTCTTCCGCGCGCACCATCCCGAGGGCGGCGTCTACAGCTGGTGGGACTATCGCCAGCTGGGCTTCCCCAAGGGCAACGGCCTGCGAATCGACGCGATCCTCGCCACCGAGGTGCTCGCGAAGACCAGCACGGCGGCCGAGATCGACCGCGACGAGCGGAAGGGCAAGCAGCCCAGCGACCACGCCCCGGTGATCGTCGACTTCGAGTGGTCCGATGCCGGCGGAACCGGCGGATGACCGTCCGGCTGCTGCTGCTGGACATCGCGGGCACCGTCGTCGAGAGCGGCAACTTCACTCCCGTGTTCCGCGGCGTGTACCGGGAGATCCTCGGGGTCGACGTGTCCGACGAGGAGATCCGCGTCAACACGGGCCGCAAGAAGGCGGATGTGTTCGCGGAGGTCGTCCGCCGGCACGCGCCGCGGCGCACGGGCGAGGCCGGCGTGCTCGGCGACATGGTCGCCGCGTTCGACCGCCGGATGATCGAGCGGCTCGGCACCGATCCGCCGGCGATCCTGCCGGGCGTGCCCCGGGCGCTGCGGCGCGCCCGCGACGCCGGTGTGCTGGTGGGCTACGTCACGGGGTTTGCGCGAGAGCCCGCCGACCGGCTGCTCGGCGCCGTGGGCCTGGATCGCGATGTGCTCGTGGGCACCGACGAGGTCGAGCGCGGCCGCCCGGCGCCCGACCTCATCCGCGAGGCGATGGCGCGGCTGGGTGTCGATGAGCCGGCGCTCGTCGCCTACGCCGGCGATACGCCCGGCGACGTCCTGAGCGGCCTGAACGCCGGATGCAGCCGGGTGTACGGCCTGACCTGCGGCGCACACTCGCGCGGCGAGCTCGAGGCCGCGAGCGAGGATCCCCGCGTGCGGATCGTCGATGCGCTGGCCGAGGCGGTGGACGATCTGTTCGGCCGCTAGCCGCCGAAGGCCGCCTCGGCGAGGTCGAGCGCCCGGGCGAGGGCGGCGGCCTTGTTGACCGTTTCCTCGTACTCGGCCCCGGCGACCGAATCCGCGACGATGCCGCCCGCCGCCTGGAGGTGGTAGGTCCACTGCGCGGGCCGCCCGTCGGCCGGCGGCACGTACCGATCGATCGGGCAGACGATGGTCCGCAGGGTGAGCGCCACGTCGAGCTCGGCGGTCCGCGGGTGCTCGTCGTGCGTCGCCGTCGGCAGGCCGATCCAGCCCATGCCCCCGCCGTAGGGCCCCCGCTTGATGGTCTCGAGCTCGTCGATGATCTGCATGGCCCGCACCTTTGGCGCGCCCGAGATCGTGCCCACGGGCAGCGCGGCCCGCAGGGCGTCGTAGGCGTCGGCGTCGCTGCGCAGCCTGCCGGTGACGGTCGAGCTGATGTGCATCACGTGGCTGTACCGCTCGATCTGCATCAGCGCGTCGAGCAAGACCGTGCCCGGGATCGCCACCTTGCCCACGTCGTTGCGGCCCAGGTCCACGAGCATCGCGTGCTCGGAGAGCTCCTTGTGGTCGGCCAGGAGCTCCCGCTCGAGCGCGGCGTCCTCCTCCGGCGTCGCGCCCCGCCGCCGCGTGCCCGCCAGCGGACGGTTGGTGACGACCAGGGCCGTCGCATCGGCCTCGTCCCGGCGCACGCGGCAGAGGATCTCGGGGCTCGACGCCACGAGGATGGCGCCGGAAGTCTGCATGTACACCATGTACGGGCTGGGATTGACCACGCGGAGCGCGCGGTACACGTCGAAGGGATCAGCCGAGCTCGTCCGCTCGAAGCGCTGCCCCAGCACGACCTGGAAGATGTCGCCCGCGAAGATGTACTCGCGGGCTCGCTCGACCATCGCGGCGTGCTGCTCGCGGGTGATGTTGCTGGCCAGTTCGGCCCGCGGCCCCGCGGGCTGCATGCGGCCCAGCGGCAGCGGCTTGCTGTGCTCCTCGATCTGCGCGCACCGGCGGCGGGCTTCGGCGAGCGCCGCGTCGTACGCCTCGCTGGGGTCGTCGCTTTCTCCGACGAAAGCCAGCTGCACGACGTGGCACAGCTTCGCGACGTTGTCGAACACGACCACGCCGTCGTAAAGCCCGAAGGACACGTCGGCCAGATCGCGGTCGTCGGCGGGCGCGGCCTCGAATGGCAGCTTGCCGGGCTCGGCGTACCGCACCGCGTCGTAGCCCGCGTAGCCGACCCAGCCGCCGAGCAAGCCCTCGGGCGGCGCGAGTCCCGAGCCAGCGTCGGCGGCGAGCAGCCGGAAGCCCTCACCCACGCGGCGCATGAGCGCGAACGCGTCGTCGGCGTCCAGCGTGCGCTCGCCGCCGCCGCGGTGATCGCGGATGGTGGCGCGGCGGCCCCGGGCCTCGAGCTCCAGCATGGGGTGGGCTCCGAGCACCGAGTAGCGGCCGACGCGGGCTCCGCCCTCGACCGATTCGAGCAGGAACGAGGGCGCGGTCCGCTCGTCGACCGAGACGAGCCGGCGATAGGCGAGCACCGGCGTCAGCTGGTCGGCAAGCACCGCCACGCCCACCGGGATCGCGAGCCGCTGGCCGGGCTCCAGCGCCCGCAGGTGCCGCGAGGCGAGGTCCACGAATGCTGGGCGCGACGGCGTGGGCATGGTGCGATGATCGCGGCGTCGCCGGCCTGCGTCCACTCCCGCGGGCGTACGCTGTGCGATGCGGAGGTGGCACGCCCCGGCACCGGCCAGACGCGGCGAGGCCACCGGCCCCGCGCCCCGCCGCTTCGCCCCGCTGCGCTGGGCCCGGCCCGACGGCGCCGCCGCCCCGGTGCTCGCCTCGCTGCTGCTGCACGCCGGCCTGCTGGCCTTCCTGGCGCTCGGGCTGAGCGGCGTGGTGCAGGTGCGTGCCGACGCCAACCGCGCCCTCGAACTCGGCACCGCCGACGTCTCGGACGTGCTCATGCTGCCCGCCTCGCCGCCGCCCCCCGCGACGCCGATGGCCCCGCCTGACGACGCCGAGTCGGCGGAGGGCGACGGGCCGGGTTCGGCGGATGCGATCGACGCCATCCTGCAAGAACTGGCCGACGGTTCGGCCCCGAGCGTCGCCGCCGATCGTCCGCTGCCGCGGGGCGACCGCATCGAGCCCGTGCCGGTGCTCCGCCGGGGCCTGCCCGAGGCGCTCGGCGAGCAGGCGGCGGGGCCCTCGGCGATGGGTCGCGCGAGCTTCGCCGGCGTGCAGGCCGAGCGGGCGCGTCGGGTCATCTACGCGGTCGACGCGAGCGGCGCGATGGTGACGAGCCTGCCCTTCGTGCTCGACGAGCTAGAACGCTCGGTGGCCGCCCTCGCGCCCGACCAGTCCTTCCAGGTCGTTCTCTTTGGGCTGCGGCCCGGCGACGCGGCCCGCGGGCCCGGCGGGGCCGTGGGCGTCCGCGTGTTCCCTTCGGACGGTCCCGGGCCGGCGACGACCGAGCGCAAGCTCGCGCTGGCGCGCTGGCTGGCGGACATCGCCGCATCGGGCCGCAGCAACCCGCTCGATGGGCTGCTGGCGGCCCTCGCGGGCGAGCCCGACGTCGTCTTCCTGCTCTCGCGGAGCATTCGACGCGGCACGCCCCAGGGCGGCCGGGGCAGCTGGGGGCGGGGCCGGCGGGCGATCCTGGACGAACTCGAGCGCGCCAACCCGGTCCGCCGGAGCATCTTCGGCCCGCCCGGCCGCGACGTGCAGATCAAGTGCGTGCAGTTCCTCGAGGAGGACCCAACCGGCATCATGCGGGCGATCGCCGAGATTCACGGCGGGGGCCCAGGGTCGTACAAGCTGCTCTTCGAGTCGGAGCTGCGCGACCGATGATCCGCCTCGCCGCCGCCATCGCCGTCGGCCTTGCCGCGCTGGTCCAGGACCAGGCTCACGCCCAGGATCGCGCGCAGCAGCGGGCCGACCTGCTCGCCGCCGTGGTCGAGGCGTCGGCGGCGCCCCCATCGGTGGAGGCGCTCGAGCGCGTCGTCGCCCGCCGCTCCACGCTGATCGAAGAGTTCGAGGACGACGCGCTCGCCGGCGTGTGGATGCTCGACCAGGCCGGCGACCTGCTCGCGCAGCTCTCGATCACCGCCGCCGATGCCCGGCTGGTCGTCGGTCTGCTGCCGTCGTGGGAGCGCGACCGCGCGCTGATGCTCGCCGATCGCGCCGTGCAATGGACCGATCGTGCAGGCGAGCACATTGCGCGTCGCTTCGCGAGCCAGCAAGCGATCCTCGATGCGGGCGGCACCATCACCGACGAGGACCGCGCGGTGAATCGCCGGCTGCAGGAGGGCGAGATGCTGTACCGCCGGCCGCTGCTGCGGGCCCGCGCCCTGCTGCTGCTGCACGCCGGCGGGGCGCTTCCCTCGCGGATCGAGGAGGCGATCCAGCTGCTGGAATCCGTCGGCCCGGCGGGCACACCGCGGCGGTCGCTGCGGGATGCCTGGCTGGTCTCCGCGCTCGCCGCCAGCGGCACATCGGAGTACACCGAGCGGGCCGGTGCGCTCGCCGATGCGCTGCGGGCCGAGTTCGAGGACGATGCGGACGGCCTGCCCGTCGACGATCAAGTCGATCCCATCGCCCTCGTCGAGGCCTTGCTCGCCCGGGCTCGCCTCGACGACACGCCGGCGGGCGTCGAGCGGATCGACGGCATGCTCGACGATCCGCCCTTTGCGCGGCGGTCGGGCCTGCGACGACCCATGCTGGTGGGGCTCGCCATCGAGGCCTCGGCTCGGTTGCTGGCCGAGTCGGGCGCGCACGCCGACGCGGTCGATCGCCTGGTCGACATCGAGCGGCGCCGCGACATCGCGCTGCCGGATGCGACCCGGACCGCGATGGTCGACGAGCGGCTCATTGCGCTGCCCGCCTCCGAGGCGTCCTGGGCGGGGCTCGAGTCGGACGTCGTGCTGCGGCTCGCCCGAGCGATGGTGGCCCGGGATCGCCCGGAGCTCGACGACCGCGCCGAGGCGCTGCTCGATGCGCACGCCGCCCGCCTCGACGATGCCGACGGGCCGGCCCCGGGTGCGGCCGCGGTCCACGACCTGCTCGCCCGCGTGCTGCTGGCCAACGCCGCCCGAGCGGACGACGATGCCGCGGCGGCGGGGCCGCGCGAGCGGGCCGCGGCACTGGCGATCGACCTGCTCGATGCGCCGGGCGACGCGTCGGCAGCCGTCCCCTCACCGGAGTTGCTGGCGGCGCTCGCGCAGCTCCTGCTGGCGGATGCGGATCGCTTCGGCCTAGATCGCGGGCGTCGGCTGCTGCGGGCCGCGATCGACGCCAACGGCACACATCCGGCGGCGCCCCGCTGGCGGCTGCAGCTGGCCGCTGCACTGCTCCGCGGCGATCGCGCGCCCGACGCGGTCGCGCGCGCGATCGCGCTGGCCGAGAGCGCCGAGGCGACGGCCCGCGACGGCGACGTCCGCGCGCGGGCGGTGGCCCTTGCCGGCGCACTGCACGCCCGCCGCATCGCCCGGATCGATGCCCTGCCGCCCGAGGCAAGGCTGGTCGCGGTGCTCGCCGCCGCGGGCTTCGCCGATCGCCATCCGGGCGGCGGGGTCGATGCGCCCGCGACGCAGCTCGTGCTGGCCCGGGTCTACCTGGAGCGCGGGCGGCCGCGGGATGCCGACGCAGCGCTGGCGGCGCTCGCCTCGTTGCCGCCGTCCATCGAGGCCGGCGTGCTGGCGGGCATGGCGTACGACCAGCTGGGCCGCGGCGGCGAGGCCTTCGCCGCGTACCGCCGGGCCGCGGCCGCCATGCCCGAGCCCGCACCGGGCGAGCCGCCCCATCCGCGGTTCTGGTCGACCTGGCTGCGGCTGCTGCAACTGCTCGACGCCCAGCGGCTCGCGCGTGAAGCCGACGACCCCGCCGCGGCCGAGCGGATCCGTCGCACCATCGGCGGGCATCTGTTGCGGCTGCGCTCGATCGATCCCCAGCTCGGCGGCGGACGCCACCGTTCGGGCTTCCAGGCCCTCGAGCGCCGGCTCGGGCGCGACTACGGCGACGGCTGAGGCGCACGCAAGAGCGGGCTCGATCCAGGTGTCGCGTGCGTGTTCGTCCAGGCCCGCCGGATCCACTCCGGAGCGGCCCTACCGGAGCGAGTGTGCGACCGCAGGGCCGCTACGGAGCGCTCCAAGATGCTCTAGACTCCGCCGTGACCGCGCCCCCGACCGATCTCGCCGAAACCGCTCCGCAGTGGATCGACCGCCTCCGCGGCTTGTTCCTCGTGTTCGAGGGGCCCGACGGTTCGGGCAAGAGCACACAGCTGCGCCGCCTCGACGCCTTGCTCAAGGCCTGCGGCGTGCCGGTCATCGACGTCCGCGAGCCCGGCGGCACCGCGGCCGGCGAGGCCATCCGCGAGACGCTGCTCGACCACAAGCAGGCGGGCATGGACGTGCGCTGCGAGATGCTGCTCTACATGGCCAGCCGCGCGCAGCTCGTCGCCGAGCGGATCCGCCCGGCCCTCGACCGCGGCGACGTCGTGCTAGCCGATCGCTTCGTCGCATCGACGCTGGCCTACCAGGGCGCCGCCGGCGGGCTGCCCGAGGCCGACATCCGCGCCGTCGCGGCCGTGGTGACCCACCACGCCGAGCCCGATCTCGTGCTCGTCTTCGACGTCGACGAGCAGACCGCGGCCCGCCGGCTCAGCCCGCTGCTGGACCGCATGGAGGCCAAGGGCGCCGCCTTCCACGCCCGAGTGCGGCGGGGCTACCTCGACCAGATCGAGCGCGACCCGGAGCGGTACGCCCGCATCGACGCCACCCGAGACGCCGACTGCGTCTTCGCGGACATGCTCGCCGCGCTCCACGCGCGATTCGTGCCGCACCACGCCTCCTAAGGCGCGCCATCCGGCACCGCGGATAGCGCCGGCTGCAACGAGAGAGTCCCCGGCAGGCTCCTCCGCCCGCCGGGGACCGCTTCTCGCTCTCTTTCTTCGAATGCCCGGGGGCACGCGGGGAACGGGAGCGTAAACGGTCCGATCCGCGGATTCCGCCCTAGCGAGAACGCATTCACGAAGTCTTCACGCGGTGGCAGCGCTACCAGACGAATCGCATCCGGCCGAAGCCCGGCACGGGGATCCGCCCGCGGTGCTCCAGGGCGGGGAAGTAGACGAAGAAGGTCTTGCCCATCATCAACTCCTCGGGCACGATGCCGTCGGGAGCCTCCAGCGGGGTCACCCAGCCGCTCGACTCGGTCATCAGCCGGCTGTCCTGGCTGGACGCCGAATTGTCGCCGCAGACGAAGTACTGGCGGTCGTCCATGAGCGCTAGGTCGGCCGACGGGTGCCCGCCCCGCACCGCGGCGCCGCTGTTGCTCCGCGTGGTTTGGTAGTACAGGTCGCGGTCCAGGCCCAGTCGATGCAGCCGCACGCCGCCCACGATACGGATGGTGGGCCGCGCCGAGGGGTAGTTCTCGGGGGTGGGCATCGAGGGCAGCACCGTCTCGAGCGGGAAGCCGGTCGCGTGCTCGACGCGCTCCAGCGGCCCCCAGTCGTACTCGGCGTAGGCAATGCGGCGGCCGCCGACGAAGAGCCATACCGCTTGGTCGGCGTGCCAGAACTCCACGTCGGTCACCCCGCCGGGTGGCAGCGGCTCGAGCCGGTTCGCATCCAGCCGCGTCCACGGCGAGCCCGCTTCGGCGTCCAACGGCCTGGATTCCAGCACCGCCTCGCCGTCTTCCAGCCGGGCGCGGAACGCGTGCGATCGGGTGTCGACGCGCAGCTCGAGGAGACGCAGCGGATCGCCCGTCGGCTCGACGCCCGCGCGGACGCGGACGTCGCCCACGCCGAAGGTCGGCGGCATCACGGGTCGCAAGCGGCCGCCGACGGCTTCGCGGTACCGCTCGTTGTACGGATAGTGATCGACGATGGGCCAGGCGTCGTGATCCCACCGCAGCACGGTCTCGCCCGCACCGTCGTACGCCGGTGTCCGGCCGTCGAGGCCCGACCAAGCGGGATCCGGCTCGCCCTCGACCGACTCGCCCCGCCACGGCGGGCGGTACCAGTTGAAGCCGTCACGGATCGGATCGAGCGGCGCGAAGCTCGTGTCGTGCACGGGCATCCACACGGTCCGCTGCACGAGCTCGGGCTTGCGGGCGATCGCCCAGCCGTCCATCGCCCAGGTGCCGCCAGGCTGCTGGCGGTCGGCCAGCGAGGGCGGCGACGCCGCGTCCCGTGTGAAGATGTCGCCGTCCACCACGGCCAGCTGCTCGCCGGGCAGCCCGGTCAGCCGCTTGATGTAGTTCTGCGTCGGGTCGGTGGGATTCTTGAACACGACGACGTCGAATCGGCTGGGCGCGAAGAGCGGTGGCAGATACTTGAGCACCAGGATGCGGTCGCCCAGCCGCAGCGGGCCCTGGCGGCGGCGGATCTCGTCGGCCGTCCGCCGCGCGGCGCTCGGGCCGCTCTCGACGAGCTGCCGCGGATTGCTCGTCGTCATGGGATCGTGGACGACGACCTCGGCGGCGTTGGCCGACGACGGATTGCTCGGGTCCCACGGGCCGATCTGCCAGCGGGCGCCGGTCTGCATGCCGACGTGCTCCATGTGCTTGCCGAGCAGCGTGGGTGCCATCGAGCCCGTGGGGATGACGAAGGCCTCGATCACGAACGCGCGGAAGATGAAGGCCATCGCAAAGGCGATCGCGATCGAGCTGAGCGTCTCGCGGATCGACGTCTTCTGCGACGAGGCGTCGCCGCCCGAAGAGGCGTCCGTGCTGTCGGGCGTATCGGCCATGGTGCTCACAATAGAACGCCGGCCCTAGGCGGGCGGCCCGCCCCGCGGTGTGCTCGGCGGCGTGCTTGAAGGATCGTTCGGGGGCGAGCCCGGCCCGTCGCCGCCCGAGCGCCGCCGCTTCTTGCGGCGACGCTTCTTCTTGGGCCGCGGCTGGCCGTCCTCGCCCGCGGCGCCGGATTGCTGCGGGGAGGGGTGCTGCGGGGCGGGACCCTCGCCGTCGTTGCCGCCGGGTGGCCGCGGCTTCTTCTTGCGACGCTTCTTCTTGGTCGCCGGGGCGCCGTCGTCCGCCCGCGGGCGCTCGGGCCTGGGTGCCGCCGGCGGCTCGGCGTGCTTCGCGGCGGCCTCGTCCGGATCGCACAACTCCTCGACGGGCACGGCCACGTCCCGCTGGCTGCCCTCTAGCCGCACGAGCACGAGTTGCGTGAGGATCTGCGTGTCGAGCACCTCGCCCGCGCCCTCGGGCGTGCCGACGCGGGTGCGGCGGTGGGGCAGCCGCGCCGCCAGCTCGCGGTAGCTCTCGTCCTCGTACCGCAGGCAGCACATGAGCCGCCCGCAGCGTCCGGAGATCTTCAGCGGGTCGAGCGTGGCCTTCTGCTGCTTGGCGGTCCGCATGGGCACGGGCTTGAGCACCTTGAGGAAGTTCTTGCAGCAGCAATGCTGGCCGCACCGCTCGTAGTCGGCGGTGAGCCGCGCCTCGTCGCGGGCGCCGACGGGCCGCAATTCGACCCGGGCCCGGTGCTCGCGCTGCAGCGCATCGACCATCTGCGAGATGTCCGCGCGAGATGGCCCGCCGCGGGAGCCCTCGCCCGGCGGCATCCCTCGGGGCCCGCCGCGCTGTCCGCCCCGGCCGCCGCCGTCGCCCTCCGACAGGAAGTAGAACGTGATGGTCTCGCCGCCGAGGATCGGCTCGGCCTGCACGATGCGGATGCCCAGGCCCTCGGCCTCGGCGATGCGTCGGGCGGCGAGCTTGAGTTCGTGGCGGGACTGCTCGATTTCCTCCTGCCGCTCCATGTCGTCGGGCAGCGGGACGCGCAGCACACGCCCGCGATCGAAGAACGGGTACTGCCGCCCGCCGGACGCATCGATGTACTCGAGCATCTGCTTTCGGGTCACGCTCTTGCCGCAGCCCGCATTCGGGCACGTGCTGGTGAGCATCTCGCCGATCTCGGTGCCGCGGAAGGTGCGCACGACCAGCCGGCTGCCGCAGCCCGGCGTGACGTCGAGGTCGTAGCGGAACTCGCCGATCAACTGCATGCAGCCGAAGCGGCAGACCACCGTCTTGGGCGGCGTCAGCCGCTCGCGGGCGAGGCGATCCTGCTCGGCCTCGTACTCGGCGAGGTCGGCCTCGAACTGCGGCAGCGGGAGGATCGGCACGCCGGGCCCTGGGTCCTGGGTCTGCGGTGCCGCCTAGCGGCCGCCGGCCGCCGCTCTGGCCTGCGCGAACACGGTGCTGATGTCCTCGGACCGCTGCAGGACCAGCGATCGCTGGTTCTCCACGCGGTACACCAGCAGCCGCTCGGCCCGCTGGTCGAGCACGTACAGCAACTCCTCGGCGCTGCTCTGGCCCTGCGTGGTGACGGCGGCGTAGTCGCCGGCGATGGCGGCCATCTCGGCGAACGCGGGCTGCGGCGCGACCGGCGAGCGGCCCGCGACCATGAGAATCATGCCCGCCAGCGCTGCGGCGCTGGCCCAGAGCGCCGCCGTGCCCTCGTGGGCGGGGCGACCGGTCGTGTCGTGGGTGTGCTCGTTCATCGTCCGCCGTCCCCCCGCTCATCGCTGCGTGCGTCGTCGGCCAGGTTGCGGTAGCCGATGCCCATGAACGACTGCCGCGACTGGTCCCACCGCAGCGACACCAGCTCCTGGTTGGTGACGTCGACGACGTGGACCGCGTTGGTCGGGGCGCCGATCACCTGGCCGCCCACGATGAGATACTCGCCGCGGGGCCGCTGCCGCTGCTGGGCGTCGGCCACCGGCGAAAGGGCGACGACCCCGAGCACAAGCACCAGGGCCGCGTTGACTGCGATCAGGGCCGTTCGCTGGTCGGCCCTCCAACGTCTGCGAAGCTGCGTCATGGACGCTCCTCTTGGTGTTCGCGGATCGTGTGCTCGAACGCGGCCCGCCGCCGGGGCGTGGGCCGCCCGTCCGGTCAGTCCTGGTGGCCGCGCTTGGAGGGGATCACGGTCGCCCCGACGATGGCGCCCACCACCAGGATCGCGATGCCGATGTTGCTCAGCACCGGCGCGTCGCCCGGCGATTGCGGCCGCGGCGGCGAGATCGTCTGCCCGAGCGCCGGCGCCGCGTGCAACGCCAAGACCGCCACCCCGGCGACGGCCAGCAGGCCGAGCCCGCGGCGGACATTCTGAGAATTGTTCGTCATTAGCAGGCTCCGGGCCGGTTGGATCTCCGCAGTGTACGGCCGCTTCGGCCGCGGGATGCCGATTCCACCGCAGGGCACCCTCGCCCGGCCTCGGACGGCGAACCCCCTTGGTCCTAGCCCGGCGAGCCGGCGGTGGCGATCAGCGGCCCGCTGATCTCGTCGAAGGACTTGGATGCCAGGCTCACCGTCCGCCACTTGGCGCTGCGGACCCGCATGCGCTCGGCGTATGCGTCGACGCCCACGGCCCGCATCGCGTACCAGCGGTCGCGGTGGATCCACGCCTGCTCGAAGAGCGGGGCGGGGGGTTCGCCCTCGCAGCGGTAGACGAATGCGAACGCGCCGACGTAGCCGTCGCCGAAGAGCCGCTGCCACCGCCGCAGCGAGTCCACGTCGTCGTCGGTCACCCAGTTCTCGAGGCGCGTGGAGCCGGCAGCCAGCTTGCGGCCCTTGAGTTCGACGAGCAGGTTGGGGGTGCCGTAGAGCAGGAAGTCGAAGGCCTTGAGGGTCCGCGGCTTGTCGCTGCCCAGCTGGGTCTTGAGCACCGCGGCATCGGATCCCAGCAGCGCCCGGCGGGCCTCGTCGACGGCCACGAACGGCACGCCCCGCTCGATCAGGAAGGCCCGGAAGGCGTGCTCGTAGTGGGTCTGCCGCCGCCCCATACGGGGGATGGTAGGGGCCGGTCGCGATCGGCCGGAGGCCGGTCCGGGGGTTGGCCGCCGGCGGCTAGGACCGCTTGATCGACCGGACGATCATCGCGATGGTCCGCCAGATGATCCACAGGTCGAGCCAGAGGCTCATCTTCTCGACGTACTCGATGTCGTAGCGAATCCACTCCTGGAAGTCCGAGCCGGCGGCCCGCGTCCGCTTGACCTGCCAGAGCCCGGTGACGCCCGGCCGCACGCTCAGCCGCGCCTCGCGCCAGCCCGGGCAGTACTGGTTCTCCTTGTACGGGCTGGGTCGCGGTCCGACGACCGACATGTGGCCGACCAGCACATTGAGGAACTGCGGCAGTTCGTCGATCTGCAGCTTGCGGATGATCCGCCCGACCCGGGTCAGCCGTGGATCGTTCTCGATGTAGAACTGCGGGCCGTCGGCTTGGTTCTGCGCCGCGAGGTCGGCCTTCATCTTCTCGGCGTCCTTGCGCATCGATCGGAACTTGAGGCAGGGGAAGTCCTTGGCGTCCAGCGACTCCCGGGTGTGGGCGAAGAAGAACGGCCGGCCGTCCTCGATCAGGATCGCGAGCATCACGATGGGGTAAAGCGGCAGGGTCAGCAGCAGCGCGACGACCGCGAAGGCGACGTCGAAGCCACGCTTCAGGATGCGCTCGATCGGCGGCCGCACGCGGGGCTTGAGCGGCTGCGTCCGCTCGGCGGGCTCCAGGTCGAGCCAGCGGACGCCGCCGGCCGCCGGTCGGTGCGCCGGGTCGTCCCAGAGCACGTCGGGCCCGACGGCGAGGTCCCCGTCGTCCAGCGTGCGGCCGGCGCCCACCCAGACGCGGCCGACGCATTGCGCCCCCGCGGCGATGGTGGCCTGCGCATCGATCCACGATCCGTCGCCGTGTGGCCGGGCCCGTTCGATCGTGGTCTCGGGCCGCCTCCAGAGGTCGACCAGCAGCCGCATGCAGCGGTCGACCTCGGTGCCGCTGTCGGCGTCGAAGACGCGGGCGTCGATGGACATGGGCCAGCGGTGCCCCCGCGGCACCGCGCGGCGCAGGCGGGCGAGGCCCTGCCGCGGCGACTCGGCCTCCTGCCACACCCGCGCCACCGCCATGCGGTTCGTGACCGCGGCGCGGGCAAACCGGCTGTCGTCGCTGCCGTACAGCCGCTCGAATCGCTGGAAGCTCCCGTTGGCGTCCGCGACGATCCGTTCGCGGTAGGCGTGGTCGTCGCTGTCCCGCAGCCGCAGCACCACCAGGTCGGCGTCGGCCCACACGATGCGATCGACGACCGGCGGCAGCTCGAAGACGCACAGCGTCCGCTGCTGCAGCAGCAGGAAGAGCTGGGCGTGCTTCGCGAGCGGCGTCGGCATGGCGCGGCGGACGACCTGCACGCCGCGGGACGCCCAGTAGCGGTCGTGCACCTCCGTGGGCGTCAGGCCGAACAGCGTTCGCGGCGGGGCTTCCGCGGACCGTGCGGACGTGGGCATCGGAGCTGGTGCGGCGAGGGTCATGGCGAGACCTCGGCCTCGCCGAGGCGTTCGGCCAGCGCGCGGACGGCATCGGTGAGCCGATCGTAATCGGGCGGCTCCAGCTGCATCGCGAAGACCTGCACCGCCGCGGCCGGGCCGGGCCAGCCCGGGCCGATGGGCTCGGCGCGGATCGCCTGCCGCCATCCGCCCGCGACGCGGCCCGGCAGCACCGCCTGGTGGTCGGCGCGGATGCGCTCGGCCAGCGGGCCCTCGCCGCGGACCATGAGCATGCTGCGGGATTCGAGCTGGTCGGGCTCCGCGGGGCGCCAGCCGGCCAGCGGCAGCGCGTAGGCGGGCTCGTAGGCCAGCAGGTCCCGCCGGTCGGCGGCCAGCACGATTTGCAGCACGGCCATCGCGCGCGGGCCGCCGCTGCGGTGGCGGAAGACCAGCCGCCGCACCACGACCTCGTGCCTGGTGCGGAAGGCCGATCGGGGTGGGTCGTCCTCGGCGCGGTAGGTCCACGGGCCGACGTCGCGGCTTGCCTGCGCGGCAATATCACGCCAGGCGTCCGGGATGCGCGGCTGGGGCGCGTCGGCCACCGGATCGGCCAGCGCGATCGCCAGCAGGGCGACCAGGGTGAGCAAGATGGAGCGCCAGCCACGCATCGCGAAGGGCTCCCTACTGGTACGCCAGCGCGTACCGCAGCGCCGGCACATGCACGAGGCGCATGAACCGTAGCGACGCCCAGAGCATCGCCATCGCCAGGCCCAGCGTCAGCCATCCGCTCAGGATGCCGACCACGCCCCGCGCCGCGGGCCAGGCGTCGACCAGCAGCGCGTAGGGCACGAGTCGGATCACGTTGGCCAGCACCGCCACGAGCGGGGTGCACAGCAGCAGCACGATCCGGACGCGCTGCCGCAGAGGCGTGCCGTAGGCGAAGGCGTAGGCGATGAGGCCGATCGCCGCGATCATCCGCACGCCCGCGTTGCCGCTGACGGCGAGGTACTCCTCGGCGCCCTCGATGGCGAAGCCAAAGAGCTCGAGCAGCACGGACGACAGGCCGATGGTCCACGATCCGAGCCGCTCGCTGACGGGCAGCAGCACCTGCGCGGGCACCGGAATGAGGAAGAACAGCGCGAGCACCGCCGGCAGCATCCGGAGGATGACGCTGTGGCCCACGACCGACCAGAGGGCGCCGACGAGCACGAGCACGGCCCCGGCGTGCCAGGCCGGCGTGATGCCGGCGTGCGCCGCGAGCAGGTAGGCCGCTCCGCCCATCGCGACGATGGCGGGTCCGGTGAGAGAGCCTCGGCGGTCCGCGCTCCGCAGCCGCCGCCGCCTCGCGTAGGCCAGCCATCCGGCGACGAATGGCACCAGCGCGATGTAGCCGCTGTCGGGGTCGTGCGTGGCCGCCCAGGCGATGTCCCGCCACGCGGGCAGGCACGCCACGACGGCGGCGCTGGTGGCGATCGCCGCCTGCAGCGCGACGCGGCGGCCCGTGGTCTGGGCCGCCGCCCGAGCCGGCGGCGTCACGACTCGCTCCAGGCGGTCTGGTCGGTCATGATGCCACGGCCCACCCCGCCCCGGCCCAGCACGGACCGCGCGACGATGGCGCGGGCCTCTACCCGCGAGCCGCGGAGCGCGACCGCCTCGTGCAGCCGCGCCGTCGGGTCCATCGACGCACCCTCTTCGACGACGGCGAACCCGTCGCCCGCTAGGTGCCTCAGGCAGCGAAGGTATCGCTCGGTATCGCGGATGTTGAGCGCGGCCCGCTCCCGGGAGTGGACGACCCGCACCGCGTGCCGCTCGGCGATCATCGGCAGGCACTGCTCCTTGAAGTCGGCGTAGCCCACCAGCCGCAGCTCCGCGAGCACCCGGCACTCGACGAGCATGATCCCCGTCGGGCCACCGTCGCGTTCGGCCAGCAGGGCCACCTCGGCGTTGGCCCGATCCAGTTCGTGCGCGATGCTCGCCAGCGAACGCAGCAGCACGCTGCCTCCGGTGGCGATGAGCATGCGTCCCGTGCATCCCTGCGCCGCTCGCTGCAGCACCCCGCCGGTGCCCAGGAACTCGACATCGTCGGCCCGGACGTCCACGCCGCCGGCGGCCGTGGATCGCGGCGGCGGCGAGTCGCGGTCGATCAGGATCCGAACTGGTGGCCGGCCGCTCGGCCCGCCGCCGTCATCCGCGGAGCCGGCAGCGACCGCAAACTCGGCCACGTCGTCGAGCCAGCGCTGGCCGACGGTGCGGCCGTCGTGCAGCGGCAGGTCCAGCACCGATCGGCCGATGGCCCGCATGAGCGTGGTGGGTCGAACGGCCCCGGCCAGCAGCACGATCTGCCGCACGCCCGGCACGGACAGCACCGGGCGTCCCGGTGCCGCCGCCGTCCCGTCCTTGCGCGCATCTACGGATGTCATCCGCACCAGCTCCGTCTCGCCCCATCGTGACCGGCCTTGGAAAGTCCGATAGCGGCCGCAGCCACCGGGGGTGGCCTTGCCGCTGCGGAACCCTACATCGGTCGAGCGACGGGGCCAGCGGGGATGCACGAAGTCGCCCGGTATTTTCTGGTCGGCTGCCGCGCATGGCCGCTCTTCATCCCAGCTTCACGCGGCGCTTGCGGCCCCCCCGGCGGCTAACCCGCCGCCGCGGGTATCTCGTAGGCCTGCGGGCCGGCGGGGCCGAGGTCGATGCCCAGCGCCATCCAGATGAGTAGCAGGATGGCCCAGGCGATCGTGAAGACGATCGTATAGGGCATCATCATGGCGATCAGCGTGCCCATGCCCGACCTGGGCGCCACCTTCTGCATGAACACCAGGATGATGACGAGATAGGCGTTCAGCGGCGTGATGATGTTGGTGGTGCTATCGCCGATGCGGTAGGTCGCCTGCGTCAGTTCGGGGCTGATGCCGACGTACATGAACATCGGGATGAAGATGGGCGCGAACAGCGTGTACTTGGCGCTCATCGACCCGATGAACATGTTGAAGAACATCGTCATCAGGATGAAGGCGATCATGAGGCCGTACGGGCTCAGGTCGGCCCGCGCGAGGGCCTGGCCGCCGGCGTGGGCCATCATCACGTCCAGCCCACTGTACTTGAGGTACTCGATGAACTGGGCCGCGAAGAAGGCCAGCACGATGATGGGCGCCAGTGCCTCGATGGCCTGGATCATCACCCGGCCGGCGTCCTTGCTGCCCTTCACCGTGCCCACGGTCACGCCGTACACCAGCCCGGGGATGATCGAGGCGATCAGGATCAGCGGCGTGATCACGCTGACCCAGCGCGGGAAGGGCGGCTGCCGCTTGTCGAGCACCAGCCCCCGCTCCACGTCGACGAAACGAGCGTGGGCGTCGCTCAGGTAGTAGCCCCGATCGCCCATCGGCACGGCGCCGGGGGGCGTCGCCTCGGGGATCGGCACCGGCTCGCCATCGACCCTCGCGACGTCGGCGAGCACCGCTCGCGGATTGGGCTGGTCGGCCGTCGGCACGCCGGGGATCTTGTAATCGAACAGCGGCGAGCCCTGCCACCCGGTCAGCACGATCACGAGGCCGACGATCGCCACCATGCACGCCGCCGCGAACCCGAGGCCACGCTTCTCGCGCGAGGACATGTACTGGCTCGCCGCGTCGTCCTCGGCCGGCTCGGTGGCGCCGCCCTCGTCGGCGGGGCGCCTGGCGAGCCGTCGCTCCACGAAGAGCGCGGTCGTCAGCCAGCCCACGCCCGTGATGACGAACGTCGACGCAACCATGAAGTACCAGTTGCAGGTCGCCGCCACCTCGTAGTCGGCGTCTAGCACCTGGGCGCCCGTCGTACTCAGCTCGGCGAGCATGGGGTCCAGCCCGGTCACGAACAGGTTGGCGTTGAAGCCCGCGGCCACGCCGGCGAACACCGCGGCGATGCCCGCCAGCGGGCTGCGGCCCACGCTCTTGTACAGCGCCGCCGCGAGCGGGGGCAGCACCACGTAGCCCGCATCCAGGCCCATCGACGACATGATGCCCAGGAAGATCATCGCCGGCGTCAGCAGCTGATTGGGCACGATCTTCATGAAGGCCTTGAGCGCCGCGGAGATCAGCCCGGTCTTCTCCGCGACGCCGATGCCCAGCATGCCCGTGAGCACCACGCCCAGGGGCGCGAAGCCCATGAAGTTGTCCACCATGGAGCTGAGGGCCCAGTAGATGCCGTCGCTGGTCAGCAGGCTGCGGGGCCCGGCCTCCTCGCCCGTGGGCCGCAGCTCGCGGACGGTCTCGCCCGCGTCGTTGACGACCTCGACGGGCGTGCGCACAACGACCAGCCAGTCCTGCCAGACCGCGATCTGGCTGAGCAGCATGACGAGCAGCGCCCCGAGCAGGAAGAGCGTCGCGGCGTCGGGCAGCAGGTTGCCGATGGCCTCGATCAGGTCGAGCGGCCCGCCGATCCTGCGCTTCCGGGCGAGGTCCGGCGTCTGGGTGGCAACATCGGGTGCGTCGGCCATGGCGGCTCCGGGGCTGGGGATCGCGAACCGGGATCGGATCAAGCTACCCCGGCCGTCGCGTCCAGGCAAGCGCTATGTTGCGCCGCCCGACGGAGACGCGACCGCATGGCACCGCCGCCGCAGCCCGACTTCCTGCGCCTCGTCGTGCCCCGTGTCGATGCCGGCGTCGTGCTCGTGGGCGTGCCCTTCGATGCGACAACCTCCTACCGGCCGGGCACGGCGCGGGGCCCCATGGCGATGCTCGGGGCCTCGGCCCAGATCGACACGCTCGACGAGCGGCTGGGCGACATCAGTGCCCGGGGCATCGCCATGGAGCCCATCGAGCCGTGGATCGCCGAGCTGTCGGCGGCGGTCCGGCCCGACGCCGAACCGCTGATCGCGTGCGAGGGCGAGCCGCCGATCGACGAGGCGGCCCGGGCCCGCGTCGACGCCGCGGGCGAGCGCGTCCGGGCCTTCGTGCGCGAGCGGGTGGCGGCCATCCTGGCCGAGGGCAGGACCCCCGGCGTCGTGGGTGGGGAGCACGCGGTATCGCTCGGGGCCATCGAGGCGTGTGCTGCGCACGCCGGCGAGATCGGCATCCTGCAGATCGATGCCCACATGGACCTGCGGGAGTCGTACTGCGGCCTCGCGTTCAGCCACGCGTCGGTGATGCGCAACGCGTTGACCCTGTGCGTCGGCGTGGCGTCGCTCGCGCAGCTCGCCATCCGCGACTTCTGCCAGGAAGAGGTGGATTTTGCGCGCTACGCCGGCGATGCGCTGGGCAAGCCCGTGTTCCGGGCGTCGGCGGCGGACATTGCCGAGCGGGCCCCGGACCTCGCCGGCCTGCGGGCGCTCGTCGCCGAAACGCTCGCGATGCTGCCCGGGTCGATCTACGTCACCTTCGACGTCGACGCGCTCGACGTGCACCTGTGCGCCAACACCGGCACGCCCGTGCCCGGCGGGCTGAGCTTCCAGCAAGCGTCGGCCATCATCGAGGCGATCCACGCCAGCGGCACGAGGGTCGTCGGCTTCGACCTGGTCGAGGTCGCGCCGGACCCGGACCCTGCACGGCGATCCATCGACGAGATCGTCGGCGCGAGGCTGCTCTACAAGCTGTGTGCGCTAGGCCGATAGGCCGCCGCCAATCGGGCCGGTGCAGCCTCAGTCCAGGCGCATCGCCCGTTCATCAAAGCGAGTGTGCGGCCGGAAGGCCGCTACGGAGCGATCAAGGCTGTTCTAGGCGGCCGCCGGCTCGAAGGTGCCCGGGTTGCCAGCCTTGGTGTGCTCCAGGGCGGTCTTGGTCAGCTCGTCGAAGAGCTTGGGGTCCTCGATAGCGATCTGGCTGAGCATCTTGCGGTTCAGCGCGATGCCGGCGAGCTTCAGACCGTTCATGAACGCGCTGTAGCGGGTGCCCCGCATCTTGCAGGCCGCGGTGATCCGGACGATCCACAGACGCCGCATGTCCCGCTTGCGGAGCCGACGGTGGGCGTAGGCGTACTTGCCGGCGCGGCGGACGGCGTCGGCTGCCAGGTAGCGGTGCTTGCCGCGGGCGCCGTAGTAGCCGCGGGCCGCCCTGAGGATGCGCTTGCGGGAGCGGTTGCGGGCCGAGCCGATGCGTACGCGTGGCATGCTGATTCACTCCTGGCGCCGATCAATCTGGGTTCATCGGGGCGGCTCATGCCGTCTTGTGGTCCCGGGCGGCGGCCGTGTATTCGTGTGCTCGTGGTCCTAGCTCTCGGCCTTCTCGGCCGCCTCCCGCATCGCGCGGCGTTCCTCGGGCGAGGGGCTCCGCTTGATCGCCGTTCGCGGCTGGGTCCGGCCGCGGAGGCGGCGGAACAGCAGCTTCTCGAGCCGCTTGGCGTCGGGGTTGGCCAGGATCGGATCCTTGCGGAGATGCCGCAGCCTCTTGCCGCTCTTGTGCGAGCTGAGGTGCTTGTGGTTGGCCGACCGCGAGCGGACCTTGCCGGTCTTCGAGATGCGGATCCGCTTGAGCGTGCCCTTGTGCGGCTTCATCTTGGGCATGGCGACGATCCCTTCCCGGCGGGCCGGCGGCCCGGGTCGGTCTGCTGGCAAGAAACGCACCCGACGCACCACAACGCCGGCTGGGCCGAGATGTTAGGCGATGGGCCCGCGAGCGGCCAGCGGGCTCAGGGCACCAGGAAGGCGTCGCCCGGGCCGTCGGCGGTCTCGGTGCCTCGCAGCACCGCGCGGCCGTCATCGCGGAGGTCCCGCTCGGCCGAGCCCGGCAGCCAGATGTTGTCGCCGTTCTCCAGCACCGGCGAGGTCGCCCAGCGGACCGAGCCGTCACCCAGCAGCAGGTGCTGGCCCCGGCCGTTGTAGTTCAGCGAATTCGCGGTCGCGAGCGCCATCTCGCCGCGGCGGGAGCGGGGCACGATGGGCGAGCGATCGGCCATCAGCACCGCGTCGGGCCCGACCGACTCGGGCCGCCCGCTCGCGCCGAAGAGGTTGCTGAAGCTGTACGACACCTCGTCCATCGACCGCCAATCGCGGGCGGCGTCGTCGAGGCTGCGTGTCGGGGCGGCGGGATTGGTCGGGCTGGCGAGGTGGGCGACCTCGACGAATCCCTCGCTGGCCAGGGTGTACAGGTTCGCCGAGTTGGAGTGGGCCGGGTTCTCACCGACCTCCCACCACGGGTCGCCCGCGAGCGAGGCCGAGGCCATCGGCAGGCTGTCGTAGGCGCCCGTATAGGCGTGCAGGCCGGCGGCGGCGGTCGCCAGACGCTGGCTGCCCACCGAGCGGTTGTGGGCCTCGCGCATCGAGGTCAGCATGGGCCAGATCACCGACACGCCGACCAGCAGCACCGCGGCGATCGACATGAGGTCCGCCAGGCGGATGCGGCCGGCGATCGCGGGCTCTCGATCGTCGGCGACCTCGGCGGCCTCCACCGACGCCATCACGCGATCCACCAGGTCCGCCGGGGCGTCGGGCGTCGCGCCCGCCGAAACGAGGTCGGCTAGGCCGGCGTGCCGCTCGGCCCGTACGCGGAGCGGGGCCGGCAGCTTGTCGGTGCGGCCCGAGGCCAGCAGCCAGGCGTCGAGGGCCTCGGCATCCAGCGGCGTGAGCGCGGGCGGCGGGTCGTTCGCTTCCGCGGGCTGCAGGGCACGGCCGATCCGCAGCATCGTCGAATCGACGAGCGCATCGCTGGCGGCCAGGTCGGTGTCCAGCAGGTCGAGCAGCGCGGCGACGCGGTGCTCGCGATCGGTTGCGGGGCGGCGGCGATCGAACCAGCCGTCGACGGCGGCGGCGTCGTCCGACGCGAGCCGGGCCTCGGAAGGTCCGATGTCGCCGGCGGCGGTCTCGTGCGGATCGGTGTTCACGCGCTCTCTCCCCTCGCGGGCGGCTCGTCGGGCAGGCGGTCGTGGAGGTCCTCGCCGCGGCCGGTCATGCCCTTCTCGCGCATCACCGTCTTCCAGTGCTTGGCGAAGGACGCGACGGCCGCGTGCAGCCGGCTCTTGACCGTGCCCAGCGGGATCTCCAGGTCCTCGGCGATCTGGGCGTAGGACAGCCGCTGGAAGTAGGCCAGCAGCAGGATCTCCCGCAGCGTGGGGCTCAGGCGTTGGACGGCCTGCTGCACGAGTTCCTCCAGTTCCTCCCGGCGGAGGCCCGAATCCGGTGGCGGCACCTCGACCTCCAGCAGGTCGATGAAGGTGGTGCCGTCGCCGTCCCGGCCGACGGGAGCCATCAACTCCGAGGCCGGCCGGCGACCCTTCCTACGCAGGTAGTCGCGGCCCTTGTTCGCGGCAATCGTGAACAGCCAGGGGCGAAAGCGGCGGGTGGTATCGAAGCTGGCCGACGAGGTGTGGACCTGGAGGAAGGTCTCCTGGAACACGTCCTCGGCGGCATGGGCGGAGCCGGTAAGCCGGTAAAGAAAGCGGAGCAGGTCGTTCCGATAGCGATCCACCAGCTGGCGGAACGCCTCGAGATCGCCATCCCGATAGATCTCGAACAACCGCTCGTCTGAGGTCGACACGCAGCTCTCCCGGCGGCCCCATCGCTCCGAGCGTCCCTACGCCCGCGCATCCGTCCCGTTCAGTCCGCGGCTCCGCCCCGAGCGACTCTCGGCCGATCGGCCCCCTCGGGTTCAGCCAGAAGGTCCGCCGCCGATGCGGGCGACCCGCTCGCCGACGGTGCGGGCCAGCGTGATCGGGCTGCCCGGCGGGAACTTCTTGAGGCCTTCTTCTCGCAAAGCCGTTGCCGGTCCCGCGGCGTAGGCGTCGAACGCGGCGCGATCCACGAACAGATATCGGACTTCTACCCGCACCTCGCCCGAGGGTTCCGTATCGAGGCGGACGACCTCGGCCGACGAGGCCCCGGCGTCGACCACGTCGCGGGCGTGGCCGGAACCGTCGGGGTGGGCGAGCCAGCCGATGAACTCGTCGGCGGCCGCTCGATCCCGGGCCGTCGCGATAACGGTGTAGGCGAGCATCGAGCAGGGTACCGCGTGCGTCGGCCTGCAATCCACGGCCGCCCGGGCCGTTATGCTGCGGCAAGGAAGCGGGTGCGATGCGAAGCGAGGATCGGGCCGTGCCCAGCGATGCTCCCCAGCCCGGCGGCCCGGATGCCGAGGTGTGCGCGATCGTGGATCGCGCGGCCTCGGGCGACGAGGATGCCTGGCGGGATCTCGTCGATCGCTACGCCCGCCGGCTCTTTGCACTCTTCCGCAGCCGGGGGTGCGACCCCGAGCGTGCGGAGGAGCTGACGCAGAGCGTGTTCGTCTCCGTGGCGCGGGTGCTCGGGGAGGGCCGCTACAACGAGCGGGGAAGGTTCGAGCCGTGGCTGTTCAGGATCGCCGTCAATCGGTTGCGGGACGATGCGCGGAAGCGCCGGCGCTCGGCGACGCACCAGCCGCCCGAGGCGCTCGAGGCCGCCGCCGGACGGCCGGCTCCCGCGGACGACGGAGCCGCGGGCCTCTGGCGTGCGCTGGGCGGGCTGGGCGAGGCCGACCGCGAGGTCATCGAGCTGCGGCATCGCGCGGACATGAGCTTCAAGCAGATCGCCGAGATGCTGGGCCAGCCGCTGGGCACGGTGCTGGCGCGGCACCACCGGGCGCTCCGCAAGCTTCGGACGCTGCTCGAGCAGGCGGATGCGCAGGGAACGGCAACACGCAACGCCGCGGCGGCCCGGGTGGCCGACGCGTGAGTGGGGACGACCGATGACGAGCAAGCACGATGACATCCCGGACGACGTGCGCGACATCGCCGATCGCGTGCGCGCCCTGTCGGACGCCATGCCGGACGAGGCGCCGGGCGACCTGGAGGCGCGGGTGTTCGCCGCCTCGGTCGGCACGCTCCGCGAAGCCCGCGAGCAGGGGCCGCCCGGCGTGCTGGCGGTCATCGGCCCGCGCTGGCTGCTGCCCGTGGGCGCGATCGCGGCGCTGCTGGCGATCGCGGCCGTCGCGTCGGTCGTGTTCGCCCCGCCGCTCGCGCCGGGGCCGCGGGAGTCGATCGCGGTGGTGGCGCTCGACGAGCACGTCGAGGCGGGGCTGGAGTACGCCGAGTTGTTCGGCTCGGGCGGCGACTGGGCCAGCGACCTGGTCGACGCCGACTGGGAGGCGCAGCTGGGCGACCTGGAATTCGGCGGGCTGGACGAGTTTGTTGACTCCGAGCCGTCCGAGCAAGGAGCGGGCTGATGACGCGTTGCAAGGCGATCGTGGTCGCGGGCGCGGCGGGCGTGCTCGCGATCGTGTCTGGCGGGATGTCCGGCGTGGCGCCCGCGTCGGGCCAGGACGCCGGGTCGCGGTCCGACGCGGAACGCTCGGCCCAGGACCAGCCGCCGATCGGCCGGGAGGTCATCGAGCGCCGCCTCGCGCAGCTCGAGCAGCAGCAGCGGCGGCTGCGTGAGGTGCTCCAGCGGATCGACGCGGGCGAGTCGCTGCAGGACATCGCCGACGAGCTGCGCGAACGGGGCGAGCTGGCGCGCTACATGGGCGATCTGCGGGGCGTCTTCCGCGAGGGGGTCGATGGCGATCGCTCCCGCGTGGCGCGGCGGCTGGAGGATCGCCGGCGTCGCGGCGCCGCGCTCGACGTGCCCGACGACCCCATCCTCGTCCGCAACCGGGTGCTCGCCTTCGCCGACCGGCACATGCCCGAGCTCGCCGAGCGGCTGCGGCGCGAGGCCGACTCTCCGGAGGCCCGGCGGGCGGTTGCCCGGCTGTGGCAGCGGGTGGCCGAGCTGGAGGACCTCGAGGGCCGCGACGCCACCGAGTTCCGCCCCAAGCTCGAGCAGCTCCGCAACGGGCTGCGGATCTCCGAGCTGCTCCAGGCCGTCCGGCGGAAGCACCGCGGGGGCGAACTCACCAGCGACGACGTGCGCAAAGCGCGGGTGGAGCTTACCGAGTTGGTGTCGGCGCAGTTCGATGCACAGATGCGGGAACGCGAGGCGTTCATGGGCCGCATGGCGCAGCGGCTGGCGACCGGCCGCCAGACCCTCGAGCAGGAGCGCGCCCAGAAGACCCAGCGGATCGAACGCGAGGTTGACGCGATGCTGCGGCGGGCCCGGGAGGGCGACGGACCGCTCGAGCCGCGGGCCGGGCGGCCGGGCGGCCGCGGCTAGGGACGCTGCGGGGCGGTGCCCTAGGACACGATCGAGCCGGGGGGCATGTCGGCCAGCGGCGAGAGCAGCGCGACGACGCGCTCCTCGCTGCCCTTGTCGGCGTCGCTGGCGGCCAGCAGCATGCCGCGGCTCTCCTCGCCGCGGAGCTGGCGGGGCGCGAGGTTGGCGACGATCACGATCAAGCGGCCGACGAGTTCGTCCGGCGTGTAGTGGCCCTTGATGCCCGCGCAGATCTGCCGGGGCGTCCCGCTGCCGTCGTCGAGCGTCAGCTTGAGCAGCCGGTCGGCCTTGGGATGGTCGCCCGCCTCGAGGATCTTCGCGACGCGGAGGTCCACGCGGGCGAAGTCCTCGAAGACGATCTCGGGCTTGAAGGGCGATTCGGCCTCGGCGGCATGCTCATCGTTCGACTTCTTCTCGGTCGTCGCGGCGTCGGACATCGCGTGGCTCTCCTTGTGCGGACGCCGATTGAGGTCCGCGGCGGGGAGTCTACGGGCCCGGCGTTGGAGCGGAAGAGTCCGATCGGGCCCACGCACCGTTCCGCCACAGCCGGCGGCCGGCATCGATGCCGTAGCGGGCGAGCAGCTGGCCGAGCACCTCGTCGGGGTCCGGGTCGATGAGCGGCGCGCCGCGATCGACGACGACCTGGGCGCCCCAGCTCTGGTGGATGCCGCGGAGCAGCCGGCTCTCGAAGCGGAGGTGGGCGAGGAACTCGCCCTCGCTGAGCGGCGGGCCCGGGTTGCCGTGGCAGATCGGGCAGTGACGGGTCTCGCGGCCGTCCTGCACGCGGCGGGTGACGACGCGGGCGCCGCCGCACTCGGCGTCGGGCCAGTCGCCGAGGGCGCGCTCGAATCGGCGGAGCCCGCTGAGCCCGCCCGAGCCGCCGAGCAGGTCGCCGTAGCGATCGAAGACCAGGCGGACGTCCTCGTCGTCGTAGAGGCGTTGGGCGCGGCGGCCCTGGCCGGCGCGGGCCAGCCCGAGCGCCTCGGCGGCCCGCAGGCCGACCTCCGGGGGGACGGCGGCGGCGCCGACGGTCGCGCCGGGGGCCTGGGTCGCGCGGGCGTCGATGAGGCCGGCGACGGCGCGGAGCCAAGCCGCCCGATCGTCGGTCGGCTCGATCTGGGCGAGCCCGAGGCACGCGCCGGCGATGACCTCGGGCCGCCTGCCGGTCTCCCGCTCGACGGCGTACGCGATGGCGTAGAGCTGCCGCGACAGCAGCCGGTCCTCGGCGCTGCCGGTCTCGTCGGCGACCTCCTCGGCCAGCTCGAGGTAGGCCATCGCGTCCCGGCCGTCGAGGGCGGCCAATCTTGCGTCGAGGTCGGGCACGCGGGACCACGCGTCGGGCGGGCCGAGGGGCTCGAGCGGCTCCTCGGCGGCGGGGGCTGCGGGCTGTTCCTCGGGTGGTGCGGCCGGCTGGTCCCGGGGCTCCTCGGCGGGCGGCGGCACCTGCTCGAGCGGATCGGGCGCATCCTGGGCGATGCACGCTGCGGCGAGTGCGAGCAGGCACAGATGCGCGGCGATGGCATGGGTACGCGTCATTGGGGGCCTCCGAGTCCGGCGTTGGCGACGCGCTCCCGCCAGGCCGCGAGACGCGCCCGCTCGACGATGGCCAGCTGCTCGAGGATGCCGCCGGCGTCGCGCCGCGCGTCGCGCATGGCCTGCCGCTGCTCGGCCAGGGTTGCGGCGAGCTCGGGCCGCTCGCCGGCGGCGACGTAGAGCCAGATCTCGGTGAGGCTCGCCTGGAAGGCCGCAAACCGCTGGATCCGGCCGGTGGCCAGGCGTGTCCGCCCGTTGAGCCGGCGGTCGATGTCGCCGGGCCGCCAGGGCCAGTCCTGCGGCGGGATCACGCGATCGGCGCGGCTGCGGAGCTGGGTCCACAGCAGCTCGGCGGCGAGCTCGGGCGGCGTGTCGCCCGTCGACGTGGCGGGGTTGACGCCGGGAGTGGCGGCGCCCAGCGCGAGCGCATAGGCGTTGCCGATGGCGGCGGCGGCGCGATCGATGGTCGCCAGTTCGCCCTCGTTGGCCAGCAGTTGCAGGAGGCGCTCGACCAGCGCCCGCCGCGCGACGAGGGGGCGGGCGTCGCCCTCGGGCAGGCGGATGCCGGTGAGCAGCTCGACGAGCTCGCCCTTGCGGAAGTCCGACCCCGGCATGGGCAGGACCTCGAGGGCGGCGGCGATGACCAGCGGCGAGCCGGCGTTGGCCAGCAGCACGTCGCCCGCGCGCGTCCGCACCGACGCAACGCGGCCGCGGAGGTAGGCGTCGACCAGCAGCTCGGCCTCGACGGCGTGCCGGGGCCCGCCGCTCGCGAGTTCGTCGATGAGCTCGACCTGCAGCTCGGGGTAGCGCTGCTCGAGGAAGCGGAGCGCCCAGTCGCTCGGCTGGCCGTGCGCGGCCATCCAGATGGTGCGGACGCCCGCGTTGGCCGAGGCGGCGTCGGCGGTGAGCCCGTCGCGCAGGGTGAGCAGGACGGCGTCGGCCTCGTCGGTGCGGCCCTGCCACAGCAGCGCCGCCGACGCGCTCAGCCGCGCCGCGATGGCCGTATCTACCGCGTTGGCGGCGGCGGTGGTGGCGACGGGCGTGGCGAGCAGCGCGTCGGCGGCGGCCAGCCAGTTGGTCGCCACCGCGTCGTGCGCCAGCGACGACCGCACGCCCCACGCGCCGGCGAAGCGATCCCGCACCTGGGACCGCAGCGTGGGCGAGGCCAGCACGGGTAGCACCATGGTCGGGTCGACGCCGGGTGCGGCCGATGCGGTCGCGAGCGCGTTGGTGATGGCGTGCAGGTCGGCGATGGAGACCTGGGTGTCGTCGAACCACACGAGCAGGCGATCGCGGGCCTCGTCGCCGGGTCGCCACGAGAGCGCCACCACCAGCCGCCGCACGAGGCGGAAGGACGCCTCGCTCTCGGTGGGCTCGGGGGCGGCGTGGAGCACGCGCTCCAGGCCGGCGAGCAGCAGCCGCTGGCCCAGCCGTCCGTCGCCGCGGCCCACGCCCCGGGCGCACGCGATCCAGGCGTCCCACGCGTCGAGGTCGATGGCCGCCGATGCATCGGCGGGGATGAGCACTGCCTCGGACGCCAGCAGCGCCGTCAGCCCGCTGGCGGCGGCCTCGTCGAAGCTGCGGGTGGTGCGCAGGTCGGCCGGCAGGTCGCCCAGGGCGCGGCGGACGCGGGCCATGCCCGCCGCCGGCAGGTCCTCCTCGCGGGTCAGGCGGGCAAGCAGGCTCCACTGCCAGATGCGGGGCGGCAGCGTCGAAGCCGCGGCCTGGTCGACGTCGTCGTAGAACGGGCTGGCCAGGAAGCCGAGCACCGCGTCGAGGCTGGCCTGGTCGTCGGCGACGAGGTAGACGTGGTCGATGACCTCCGAGAGCGCGGCGGACCGCTGGTCGGCCGGCAGCTCGTGCCAGCCGCGGGCGAGCGCATCGATCGATCGCTCGAACACGGCCTGGGCCGAGGCGTCGCCCGCCCGGCGTCGCGCGGCGGCCAGCCGGAGATCGGTGACCACCGTGTCCAGCCGGACGCTGGGGATCGGCCGGGGCGGGGGCAGCACCATCTCCTCGTCGAGCCGGGAGAGCGCCTCCTGGGCGGCGTCGATCTGCTCGTCGCTCGGTCCCGTGGCGACCACCTCGGGTGGCGGATCGGCGGGCGCGTGCGTGGCGGCGTTCCGCATGACGGGGATGGCGATGAGCACCGCGGCCCCCGCGACGAGCGTCAGCAGCACCGCGACCGCCATGGCGGCGAAGAGGGCGGCGTCGCTGGATCGGGCGCCGGCCATGTCCGCGTCGAACAGGGCCCGCTGCGCGATCGACTCGCTGGCCTCGTGATCCTCGGCGTCGGTGGCCTGTCCGTTGTGGGACGGCGTCGCCGCGGGGTTGGAGCGTCGCGCGAGCCGCGCGAGCGCGACGGCCAGGTCGTCGGTCCGCAGCCCGCGGGCGTGCGTGAGCTTGGCCAGGTGCCGCATGGTCCGGCGGTTCCACCCGCCGTGCATGCCCAGGGCGACGATGGCGGTCTGCTCGAGGGCGACGTGGGCGGGCGGCAGGTTGCCCGCGGGCGTGGCGCGGGCCGCCGACGCCGACGACGCGGGCCGAGCGCTCAGCAGCTGGGCGGCGGCGGCGTGCAGCGCGAGCCGCACCTCGTCGCCCAATGGCGTGCCGCCCCGCGCGTGGGCGTTGACCTGGGACAGCCGGCGGTTGAGCGCGGCGACGATCTCGCCGTCGGCTGGATCGTTCGCGTCCACGCCGAGCAGCGCGGCGGCGTCGGCGCCGGGTGGCGTACCGAGGATCGCCCCAAGCGCGGCGTCCCTGGGGGACACGGCGGATCCGCCGTCGCGCGGGCCGGTCACGGTCCACCTCCCGCGGGAGGTGCCGGTGCTGATTCCTCCAGCGGCGCCGGCGGGGGCTCGTTGCCGGCATCGATCAGCGATGGCGGGAGCGGGCGGCCGTTGTCGAGGGCGTCGAACAAGGCGCGGATGCGTTCGTCCCAGGGCGGCGGGGCGTCGGGCTGCAGCACCAGGTGCTGCCGCAGCGCCGCGAGCGCACGACCGGGGTCCTCCTGCGACAGCAGCCGCGCGGCCTCGTAGCGGGCCCTCAGGTAGCGGGGCGACTCGGCCTCGACGCCCGCGAGCACGCGGCGCCAGGCATCGAGGGCGTCCGTGGTGCGGCCGGCGGCCTCGCTGGCGTAGGCGACGCGCTGCAGGCCGGCGGCATCGGCCAGGTCGGCCTCGAGCAGCCGCCCGTCGATCGCCAGCAGCAGATCGAGCATCGCGCGGGCTTCTTCCTCGCGAGGGATGTCGGGCGCACCGGTTGCGCGGGCGGCCTCGGCTTGGGCCTCGCGGGCCCGCCACAGGACCCAGGCCGCGCTCCCCACCGTGCCATGCACCGTGAACACCTGCGGCGAGGCAAGGTTCTGCGGCGACGTGCCGAGCTCGGCGATCACGGGCCGGCCGAACTCGACGACGAGCGCCGCGAGCGCGGCGTCCCGCGGGGCCTCGGCGAAGCCGCGGGCGGCGTGGGTGTACAGCGCCCGCCGAGCGAGGGCGTAGAACGGCTCGTCCTCTTCGGTGAGCTGGTCGGCCAGCCGACGGGCGTCGTCGACCATGCCCTTGGCCAGGGCGATCTGCACGCGGCGGTAGGCCAGCTCGGCGGCGATGGCGTCCGGCGGACTGCCGACACGGAGCGCCAGGTCGTCGACGGCGGCCAGCAGGGCCTCGGCCCTCGCGATGTCGGGCAGCGGGGAGGCCAGGATCGTCTGGAGCATGGCGCGGGCGAGCGCGAGCGCGCGGCCGGCGGATTCCTCCGCCGCCTCCACGCTGCCCGTCGCCGCCCGCCGACGCTCGAGGGCGAGCAGCTCGTCGGCGACCGTGAGGTAGCGCAGCGCCGCCGCGGCGCGGGCGTCGCCCCGCAGCGTGCGGACGCGGGCGAACAGCAGCCGCTCGGCGCGGCGGCGGGCGGACTCGTACAGCGGCGAATCGGGCTTGACGTCCAGCAGGATCTGGATGGCGCGGGGGTCGCCCGCGCCCGCCGCCCCGGCGCGGGCAACCAGCAGCCGCGCGGCGCGCTCGGTGCCCGGGAAGCTCTGCAGGTAGAGGGTCGCCAGCCGCTCGCGGCGGGGCTGCAGGTTCTGCTGGCCCGACTGCACCGCCTGGTCGAGCGCGACGATCGCGTGCCACAGCGAGCGCTCGGACTGCTCGGCGTCTGCCGCCTCGGCGTGGGCGGCCTCGAAGCGATCGGCCGCGTCCGCCAGCGACCCGCCCAGGAACGTGGCCATCGCGGCGAGCTGCATCGCCTGCGCCCGCTCGTCGGGGTAGCGGTCCGCGTCGCCCGCCGAGAGCGCCGCGTCGAGCGCGTCCCGCGCATCGAAGTAGAGGTTGCGAACGGCGTCGTCGGTGGTGATTTCGCCGTCGGCGAATCCCGCGTCCTCGTAGGCCGACGTAGCCCGCTCGAAGGCGTTCTGCCCCCGCACGAAGGCGAAGATGAAGCCCTCCGCGTCGAGGCTGGCGGTACCGAAGCGGTCGACGAGTGACCGTAGTGCGTCGACCTGGCCGGCCCGCACCAGATCCTGGAGCGCGGCGTAGGCGACCTCCTCCAGCACCGAGCGGTCGCGGGGCGGGAGTCGGGTGTCGGTCAGCGCCTCCCACGACAGCCGCGCGAGCAGCTGGGCCTCCAGCGGCTCGAGGCCCAGGTGGCCGTCGGCGCGGCGGGCGCGGCGGCGGAGGTCGCTGTAGTAGCCCAGGTCCCGCCAGCGTTCGGCCTCGCCCAGCACGAGCATCCGGCAGGCGAACAGCCGCGCCTGGATGTTGGGCGGCAATCCCGGCGCCTCCTCGATCTTGGTGATCCAGCGGAGTGCCGTCTCGCCGTTGCCCAGGATCGACTCGCAGAACGCCGCGGCGATGGCCGAGTCGGCCACGTGCTCGAAGCGGAGCAGCCGGGTGTCCAGCCGCTCGACGCTCGCGGGGCGGCCCGGCTCGGAGCCCAGCAGCATGCCCAGGTCCTTGAGCGCATCGGACGCAAAGCGCTCGGCGCCGGCGATCATGGCGATGTAGTACTTCGCCCAGCCCAGCAGGTAGTGCGCCGTCGAGCGCACGCGGAGCGCGTCCTGCAGCAGCTCGGTCTCCTCGGGCTCGAGGCCCACCGAGAGCCGCCGGCGATCGAGCCGGTCGATCAGGTCGCCCGCCGTGTCCGCGACCGAGCCGAGCTCGGGGAGCAGCCCGCGCAGCGTGCGGTCGGCCTCCTCGACCTGCTCGGGGTCGACCGAGCCCAGGCGGGAGCGTTCGGCGGTCGACTTGGCCCACTGGTACCGGGCGCGGACGAGCGCGAGCCGCAGATCGCCGCTGCCCTCCTCGGGGATCTGCCGCACGAGCCGGCGGCCCAGGTCCTCGAGCCGTTCGCGCTCCTCGGGGGTCGATGCCTGCTCGATGAGCTCGACGTACAGGTCGCCGAGCTTCGTGGCGACGGCGGGCCGTTCCTCGGCCGGCGCGTCCTCGAGCCGCCGGCGCAGGTCGGCGGCGGCCACCGAGCGGAGCTCGAGCCGCTGGAGGTAGGCCTCGAAGCGGCCGGCCTCGTCGGCCGGCTGCGCCGCCGCGGCCGCGGCCATGCCGCACGCCAACGCGATGCACGCGAGCCAGGATGTGCTACTCGGCCGGCACATAGGTCCTCTTGGTGAAGCCCGCGTCGAGGGCCTCCTGCATGACGGCCGCGACGGCGGCCCACGGCGCCCGGTCGGTCACGCGGACGAACAGCCCGCCCTCCTTGGGCAGTTCGGCGAGCACGACGCCGAGCGACTCGCGATCCAGGAACGTCCGCGAGCCCATGCGGTAGGTGAGCACGCCGTCGCGGACGTCGACGGTGACGATCTGGGGCTGCAGGTCCCGCGCCTGGCCCGAGCCCCGTTCGGACTGCAGGGCGGCGGCGACGCGGCTCTCGGGCGGCGTGATGGTCGCCGTGACCATGAAGTAGATGAGCAGCAGGAAGACCACGTCGATCAGCGTGGTCAGCGGCAGGTGCTCCTGCTCCTCTCGGTTGTTCCAGTCGCGCAGCCGCATGGTCGTGCCCTAGTTGCTCCTTCAGCCCCGGCCCGAGATGTCGATGGTCGCGTGGCTCCACTGTCGGACGCCCATCCGCGTCAGCCGCCGTGCCATCTCGTTGACCGGGCCGGCGGGCGCGGCGCGGTCGGCCCGCAGCAGCACGCGGATGCGCTCGGGCCCGCCCGCGCGATCGGCCTGCTCGCCCACGATCTCGATGACCCGCTCCAGCGACACCACGCGGCCGTTCATCAGGAAGCGGCCGTCGGCCCGCACGTCGACGAGCACCGCGTCGGGGTCGGCGGCGGCCTCGGCGGTGCCGGGCTCATCCGGCAGGTCGACGCTCGTGCGGCTGACCTCGGCGAAGCGGGCGGTGTAGAGGAAGAAGATGATCACCAGCAGCACGACGTCGATCATCGGCGTCATGTCCAGCTTCAGCCGGGGCCGGGATGGGGGCAGGGCGATGTTCAAGGCGTCTCCCGGTGGGATTCGTCGATCACGAGCCGCTGGCGACCGGCTGTGGCTGCTGGGGCGCGCCAGCGGGACGCTGCTGCGGGCGGGCCTGTCCGCCGCCCGGCTTGGCCGACTGGATGCAGGCCGCCAGCTCCTCGGTGACCTCGGCGAGCCGTTGCGCGAGCGAATCCACGCGATTGCGGAAGAAGGTGTGCATCGCGGTGCAGGGGATGGCGACGATCAGCCCGAGCACCGTGGTGATGAGCGCCACCGAGATGCTCGACGCGAGCGCCTCGGGCCGCACGCCCTCGCTGACGCTCAGCGTCTCGAAGGCGCCCACGAGGCCAACGACGGTACCGAGCAGCCCGAGCATGGGCGCGACGGCGGCGATCAGCCCCATCGGGTCGGTCTTGCGGTGCAGCTGCGCGAAGCGCTCCTGTCCCGATTCCTCGAGGGCGGAGCGCAGCTCGAGCAGGCCGAAGGGCGAGCGGAGGCACCGCGTCAGCGCCGCGGCGAACATGCGGGCCAGCAGGCACTGGTTCTCCTCGGCCTGGCAGAAGGCGAGCGCGCCGCGGACGTCGTTGGCCATCAGCAGCCGGCTGAGCCCCTCGCGGACGCGGGCGGGCGCGAGCCGCTCGTAGCGGATCTCGACGAACAGCCACACCGCCATCAGCACCGCCGAGAAGGACAGCACGATGATCACGATGCCGATGGGCCCGCCCGAGAGGATGTGCTCGAGCAGCGTCTTGCCGTCCTCGCCGGCGGCGGACGCACCGGCGGCGTCGGCCTGGGCCAGCAGCCCGCCGGCGTGGGCGATCCAGTCGGTCGATGGGGCGGCGATCGCCTCGGCGAAACGGCTCATCATTGCGGCGATCCTCCGGCGGGTCTGGGGTCGGCGGCGGTGGCATCCAGCAGGTCGGCCAGCGGCGGCCAGGCGAGCACCGAGGCGTCGGAGTGCCGCCGCTGCAGGTCGGCGGCGAGTCGTCGGGCGGCGTCATTCTCGCCCAGCCGGTCGAGCACGACCGCGGCCTCGGCCAGCGCGATGTCGGCCAGCGTCGGCGCGTGCCGGCGGTGCAGCAGGTTGACGCGGAGCAGCCGGGCCACGCCCCGCAGCCTCGATTCGCGGTCGTCCTCGGCCACCAGCGATCGGCCCAGCCCCGCGAGCACCCAGGCCCGCCGCCAGCCGCGGGCCGACTCGAGGCGGCGGCCGAGCTTGGCGCGGGCGGCGTTCCGCTCGGCGTCGTCGCCGGCGCGCGCCGCCACGATCTCGCGCACGAGCGCCACGCCGTCGTCGCGGTTGGCCTCGGGCAGCTCGCCGATCGATCGGCCGAGTTCGTGCTCGAGCGAGGCCTGATACAGCCTGCGGAGGGCCGCGGTCTTGGCCCGCTCGCCCTCGATGGGCTCGAGCCCCAGCACGAGCGGGGCGGCGGTCGTGCCGAGCCACATCGGCGGCAGCTGCGGGCACAGCTCGGTGGCGTCGTCGGTGACGCCCGCGAGGCCCGCGCGGGCGGACCAGTCGCGGCCGGCGTAGGCGGTGTTGGGCTCGCGGACGGCGCTGGCGTCCAGCCAGGCGAGCCAGGGCTCGACCGCCGCCGCCGTCGCGCCCCGCGCCAGCCGGCATCGCAGCAGCCCCTCGGCAACCACGAGCCGCGTGGGCCCCGTGCGTGCGGCGGGCTCGGCGAAGAGCCGCTCGAGGATGGGCTCGGCCAGCACTCGATCGCCCCGCTCCACGCGGGTGCGGGCCCGCCAGATGGCGCGACCCCGCGCGAGCTGCGCCTCGTCGACGCCGAGCGCCGAGGGCGCGCGGAGCACGCGATCCCACCCAACGACGACCACGCCGGCCTCGGTCCGCACGCGGATGCCCTGCGGGCCGGCGTCCAGGGCATCGCCCGCGGGGGCGGCCTCGTAGCTCCGCAGCACGAGCGCGTCCTGGGCGCACGCCGCGTGGGCGGCGAGCAGCGCAATGGACAACACGAGTGGCCGCATCATCCGCGTGGGCCCTCGACGTGCGTGTAGGTGCCCCGGGTGCTCGTCGCGATGCGGCGCATGATCGCCTCGCCCTCGCGGCTGCCGAAGGTGATGCAGTGGATGGGTGCCTCGATGCGGCGGAAGACGTTGAGGATGCCGTCGGCCTGCTGGTCCTGGAACTCGCCGTCGGTCATGAAGTAGATGGCGTCGGGCCTCGGGTCGAGCCGCAGCAATTCCTCGAAGGCGCCCAGCGGGAAGGTCGGCCCGTTGGCCTCCACGCGGAGGACGTTGGAGCGGGCCCAGGCCTTGCCGCTGTCGGTGGCCTCCACCCAGTCCACGCCGCGGCCGCCGAGCGGGAACGCTCCGCCGCTGTAGAAGATCACGAAGAAGTTCGACGAGGTGAAGAGGGCCGAGAGCGAGCGGATGAGCTCGGCCTTCATGGCCTCGAGCTTGCCGTCCAGCCGCATGGATCCGGAGATGTCGACGACGAAGGCGAAGCGGTTGCCGCGGGCCTCGACGCCGAAGAAGCTCGCGCCCGCCCCGACGCTCTCGCCGACGCCCAGGCCCAGGCCCTCGACGTCGCCGCCGCCCAGCTGCAGCGTGACGTCGCCGATGGAATCGGTCAGCTCCGAGAGGTCGACCTCGAGTTCACCGAGGTCCAGCTCGGCCGACAGCTCCAGGGCGGCAGCGGAGTCCGAGGCGTCGGGGGCGTCCAGCTCCAGGTCGGCCTGCGCGATCTGGGCCAGCTCGGCGTCGGTCATGACCGCGAACTCGACCTCGGGCTGGGCCGAGCCGATCTGCGCGGGCGGGCGGTTCATCATCCACAGCGCCGCGATGATGCCAAAGACCAGATGCACGAGCAGCGAGATCGAGGCGCTGGTAACCAGCACAGGAACCTTGTGGCGGCGCACCCATGCAACCAGTCCGGGCCGCAGTTCGTCGGCGTCGCGGTCCGCGTGGGCGTCCGGGGGGGCGGTGCTATTGGGGGTGGTCTGGTCCATGCGTTCGGTGGCGCGTGTCCGAGGGCGGCGTGCTCTCCTCCCCATCGGGCGAATCGGGCTCGGCCGCAAGCCCCGCCCGCATCGGGCAAAGCGTCGAGCCGCGCCGATGCCCGCACGCGGCCGGCTCTGGGCGGTCGCCGCGGCATGGTACGGCCGGGATCGGTCGGCCCCGGGGCGCACCACGATGCCCCGGAGCGCACCGCGCGGGCGCCTACCCTGATCTCGCTACCGCGGGCGACGCCGGGCGGTTGCACGGCCACGCCGGGGGTGAGTGGCATCCCCGATGCCCCCGAGGGCGACCGCCCGGGCCTATCGGCCGGGCCTGGGAGCACGACCGGACCCATGTCGACCCTCAGCGAGCCAGCCGAGTCCGAGCAGCCGGCCACCCGCGCCGGCGAGCAGCGGTACTCGCGGGTCCTGCTGAAGCTGAGCGGCGAGGCCTTCGGCAGCCAGGGCACGGGCGTCACGGTCGATCACCTCGTGGGCATCAGCCAGGAGGTCCGCCAGGCGGCCTCGCAGGGCGTGCAACTCGCGATTGTCGTGGGTGGGGGCAACATCATCCGCGGCGCCACGCTCGCGCAGGCGGGCCTGGTCCAGCGGGCGACCGCGGACCACATGGGCATGCTGGGCACGGTGATCAACGCGCTGGCGATGCGGGAGGCGCTGCTGGCCGTCGGCGTCGAGAGCCGCGTGATGAGCGCCATCGAAATCCGAGCCGTCGCCGAGCCGTTCATCCGCAGCCGGGCGATCCGCCACCTGGAGAAGGGCCGCGTGGTCATCCTCGCGGGCGGCACGGGCAACCCGTACTTCTCGACGGACACCTGCGCCTCGCTCCGGGCCATGGAGCTGGGTTGCGAGCTGCTGCTCAAGGGCACGAAGGTCGACGGCGTGTACTCCGCCGACCCGGCCAAGGACCCCGCCGCCGAGCGCTTCGACACGCTGACCTTCGCCGAGGCGCTCGATCGGGGCCTGGGCGTGATGGACATGACCGCGCTGGCGATGTGCCGCGAGCACGGCATGCCGGTGGTCGTGTTCGATTTCAAGAAGCCCGGCAACATCGCCGCCGTCGTGCGGGGCGAGGCCATCGGGACCAGGCTGACCGCGGGCTGAGCGAGGGCCGAACCCCGGGCGGACGCCCCGCCCCGCGGCGCGACGCGCCTATAGCTGCGTTGGAGGTGCACCGCCATGTCGACCGACCCCGACACCATCCTGCTCGAGGCCGAGGACGCCATGAAGAAGGGCGTGGACTACCTCAAGCAGGAGCTCCGCGGCGTCCGCAGCGGCCGCGCGAGCACCGCCCTCATCGAGTTCCTCAAGGTGGACTACTACGGCGCGAGCACCGAGCTCAAGTCGCTGGCGGCCATCAGCGTGCCCGAGCCCACGCAGCTGCTCATCAAGCCCTACGACCAGGGTGCCATCGGCGAGATCCGCAAGGCCATCGAGACCTCCGACCTGGGCCTCTCTCCCGTGGTCGAGGACAAGAGCGTCCGCGTCAGCGTGCCGACGCTCTCGGCCGACCGGCGCCAGCAACTGGTCGCCCGATGCAAGAAGATGGGCGAGGAGGCCAAGGTCGTGCTCCGCAACGCGCGGCGGGACGCCAACAAGCACGCCGACTCGCTCAAGACCGGCGAGGGACACATCTCCGAGGACGAGGTGAAGATCCTCAAGGATGAGATACAGGAGCTGCTCAAGAAGCACGAGGCCGAGATCGACCAGCGCGTGGCCGACAAGAGCAAGGAAGTCCTGGAGGTCTAGGCCCCTCCATCGGCGTGCTCACGGTAGCTCCGGGGCGTCCGGCCCATCTCCAGGCGGAACATCGAGACGAAGGCGCTCGCGCTGCGGTAGCCGCAAGCGTCGGCGACCTGGCCGACGGAGCGCCCCTCCGCCAGCAGCGTGACCGCGTGCAGCAGCCGCGCCCGCTGGCGCCACTTCGAGAGCGTCATGCCGGCCTCGCGTCGGAAGAGCCGCTGGATGGTGCGCGTGCTCGCGCCGCTGCCGGCTGCCAGCTCGTCGGCCGAGGCGTCGGCCCCCGGACTCGCCAGGATTCGTTCCGCCACGCGCCGCGCACGCTCGTCGGCCGGCATCGCCAGCCGTAACGGCGATGGATCACTCACGGCGATGCGGTCGGCGAGCACTCGTGCGAGCCGGGCGTCCGCGTCGTGCTCGCCTCGTAGGTGGCCCGCTTCGACGACGTGCAGCACGAGCTCCCGAAGCAGACCCGAGACCGGAAGCACGCGGCAGCCGGTCGGCAGGGTGTTGCAGAGCGAGGGTGCGAGGTACAGCGTGCGGAGCGACAGCGCCGTCGCCGCCTCGATCGCGTGCGGCGTCGCCGCCGGCATCCACACCGCCCGCCGCGGGGGCACCACCCAGGCGGCGTCGGCGGTCCGCACGGTCATGGCCCCCGAGATCGCGTAGACGAGCTGGGCCCACCCGTGCGCGTGCTCCTCGATCCGGTAGCCGCCCGGCAGCGTGGCGGCGATCGATCGCACGATCGGCTCAGAAGCTGGGATATGTCGCACTGTCGACATTTATTGGCATTCTATCTACTAGATGACGCGGTATCGGTCGGGTAGTCTGGATGTGCCGCGAGGCGGTAGCGCCGGAGCGGCCCGCACGGGCTGGCCGAGGTGCGTGCGCGGAACTTGGGATTGATCTGTACGAGGGAGATCGAGATGGCCAACGACGTCGCCCACTTCGCCATCCACGCCGACGACTGCGAGCGCGCGAGACGCTTCTACGGCTCGGTCTTTGGATGGACGTTCGAGGCGTGGGGGCCGCCGGGCTTCTGGCGGGTGTTCACGGGCGGGGGCATCGAGGGCGCGCTGCACGAGCGGCTCGAGCCGGTCAGCGGCACGGGCATGATCGGGTACGAGTGCAGCATCGCCGTCGAGGACGTACACGCCATCGAGGGGGCCATCCGCGACCACGGCGGCGAGATCCTCCGCCCGCCGATGCGGATCGAGGGCGTGGGCACCGTGCTCCAGTTCCGGGATACCGAGGGCAACGTGGCCCAGGCCATGCAGTACGCCGACGGCGTGCGCCAGTGAAAGGACGAACCATGCGTCTTGGATGTGGATTCGGCGGAGTTGTATGCGGCAGCCGGCGCACGATCGTGGCCGTCGCCGCGTGCGTAGGCACGGCGGCGCTGGGATTCGGCGTGCTCGAGTCGCTCGAGCCCGTGCCGTTGCAGGACGGCACAATCGTCGTGCAGTCGCGGACCGATCCGTCGGCCGACGCGCTCGACCAAGAGCTGCGGGCCTTCGCGCAGCGTTACGTCGAGACGCTCGCCGGCGGCGACGACGGCGCGATCGCGACGCTCTACGCCGATGAGGCCCGCTTCGCGTGGTTCACCGATGGCGTACGCCTGTACGACAGCGCGGCGGACGTCACGAACAGCCTCGGCGAGATCCGCGGGATGGGCGCGGCGCTCGAGACGACGCTGCGCGACGTCGAGGTGGTGCCGCTGGCCGAGGGGCTGGCCGAGATCCGTGCGCTGTTCCGAACCCGCGCGACCATCGGCGACCGCGAGGCCTTTGCTTACGCGGGCGCCATGACGATGGTGGTGGAGCGCGCCGGCGACGGCTGGGTGGTCGTCGGCGGGCACTCCTCGACGCCGAGTGCTCCGCCGCGTCGGACTACCGAACGCTGAAGACGCTCGGCGCGGTGAGCACCACGTGCTCGTCGCGGAGCAGGGCGAAGCCCTCGAGCGCGGTGGCGAGCTGCTTCCAGGCGGCCTCGCCCATGGCGGCGCGGGCGGCCCGGAGCATCGGCAGGTGCTCGACCGAAGGCGAACCGGCCAGCAGCCCCGGCGCCGAGGCCATGCCGCCGAATGTCTCGTCGAGGAACTGCTCGAGCGACTTGGGGCCGGGGTACGGCCGCACGTCGTACTCGGTCAGGCCCACGTGCTGCGCCAGGTCGGCGACGGCGTCGTCGAGCGAGCCGACCTCATCGGCCATCTCGAGCCCGACGGCGTCCTTACCGAGGAACAGCCGGCCCTCGGCGGTCTTCGACAGGTCGATGCCCGCGCGGCCGCGCTGCACGCGGTCGGTGAACTGGTCGTAGATCTCGACCATCTTGCCGCGGACCAGGGCGATCTGGTCGTCGTTCCAGCGGCGGTCGGAGGCGAAGATGTCGGCGCGGGGCCCGCGGGCGCGGCCGACGACGTTGATCTTCAGCTCGTCGTAGAGCTCGGCCATGCTGATCTTGCCGCCAACGACGCCGATGGAGCCCAGGATGCTCGAGGGGTTGGCGTAGATCTTCTCGCCGGCGACGGCGATGTAGTAGCCGCCCGAGGCCGCCATCGAGCCCACGCTGACCCACACGGGCTTCTGCTCGCGGAGCTCGCGGACGCCCTGCCAGATGATCTCGCTGGCCGTCGCCGAGCCGCCGGGCGAGTCGATGCGGAGCACGACGCCCTTGACCATGTCCTCCTCGCCGAGCTCCTTGAGGATGTTGCGGACCGAGCGGCTGCCGATGGTCTGGCCGCCGAAGAGCCCGCCGCTGCTGGAGTCGCCGGTCATGATGCTGCCGGTGAGGTGCAGCACCGCGATGGTGGGGCCGTCGAGCGATCGATCGGGCTCGCGGGAGAGCAGCTGGAAGATCGCGAAGGGGTTGGAGGTGTCGAAGTCGGCGCGGCTGGCGCCGGCGGTGATCTTCACGATGCGGGGGTCGTCCTCGCCCGCGACGGTCTCGGCCAATGCCGGCAGGTCCAGCTCGCGATCGACCAGGCCCGCGCGGACGGCGTCGTCGGCCTGGGCCATCCACAGCGATTCCATCGAGGCCTCGATGGCCGGCCGATCCATGCCGCGGCCGTCGCCGATGGTGGTCAGCATGTGCCCGTAGAGCCCATCGAGCAGGCCGCTGATGTTCTGGTCCCAGGCCTCGCTGGGGCCCGAGCGGGTGAGCTGCTCGTTGGCGCCCTTGTAGTCGCCCACCTGGATGAGCTGGGCCTCCATGCCGACCCAGTCGAGCGTGTCGGCCAGGAACATCTCCTCCATGTACAGGCCCGGCAGCGATACGTCGCCGGCGCGCTGCATCAGCACGTTGTCGGCGTAGCTGGCGAGCATGAGGTCGGTCGGGCCCATCTGCTCGGCGAAGACCGTCACCGGGACGTCGACCTTGGCGATGGCCTGGCCCAGCTCGTCGACGTGCGACCAGCCGAGCGACGCGTCCTTGAGGCGGATGACCAGGTGGTCGAGGTCCTGGCTGTCGGCCGAATCCTCGATGGCGCCGACGAGGTCGCGGAGGGTGGGCTCCTGGTCGCCGAAGAGCCAGGCGAAGGGGTTGGGCGCCTCGGCGGGGGTGCCGGAGATCTCGAGCAGGCCGACGCGGTCGCGGGCGTCGCCGGCGTGGGCAAGGGTTGCGGCGGCCATCGCCAGGCCGGCGGCCAGCGGGACGCGGTGTCGCAAGGTCAACGGCATCGTGGTCTTCCTTTCGTGCGCCTGCCCGCGGCGGTGCGGGCGGCCAGCAAGAGAGCCTACACGCTCATCGGCGGTCAGGCGTAGCCCAGTTGGTCCAGATCCTCCTCGTCCAGGCCGAAATGGTGGCCCAGCTCGTGCAGCAGCGTTATCTGGATCTCCGCCCGAAGGGTTGCATCGTCGGCCTCCCAGCCGCCGGCGACCTGGGCGATCCCGCGCCGGAACAGGTGGATCTGGGTGCCCAGGTCGGCGGGGTCCTCGATCGAGCGTTCGGTGAGCATGTGCCCGGTCTGCAGCCCGCACAGGCTGTCGCGTTCGTCCTCCCAGTGCTCGCGGGGCACGCCCAGGTCCGCCAGGATGCGTTCGTCGGGCTCGTCCAGCACGTGCACGGGAACCTCCTCGAGCACGGCCGCCACCCGCTCGGGCAGCGCGGCAATGACCCGCTCGAGCAGCCCATCGAACCGGGCGCGGTGGCTGGCGTCGATGCTCATGCCACGGGCGCCGGCGGCTCGACCATGGAGACGTAGCTGGCCAGGCGGCGCCCCGAGCGGAGCAGGGCCCGCGCGATCCGCAGGCAGTCGATGGTCGCGCCGACGATGCCCAGCGTGAGCAGCGCCGAGGACACCGCGACGATGGAGATGCCCGCGATGACCAGCGCGTCGCCCGGGCCGCCGCCCAGTTCGCGGCCGCCCAGCCGGACGGCGTCGCCGGCGATGCCCACGGCCGCCGCCGCGGCGATGGCGTACATCGTCTGGCGGTCGACGCGGCCCGAGCGGAGCAGCGCGGATCGCACGGCGAGCGCCCGGGCGTGCCGCCGCAGCAGCAGCACGATCGCGGCGATCAGCAGCATCTCGGTGCCGCGGGCCAGCGCCCGGCCCGCGTCGGGGGCGTGGCCGAAATAGGGGCTGGTCGTCATCGCGTCCAGCTCGCCGTGCAGCCACCAGTAGCTCGCCGCGAGCGGCAGGAACAGCAGCACGCCCAGCACGGCGCACGCGACCGACCATGCCTTCAGGCCCGAGGTCGGCCGCACGAGCGCGAGCGCGCCCACGCCCGAGAGCAGCACGCAGCCCGCGCCAACGAGCGCGATCCGCTGCTGGCTCGGCCGGTCGAGCCAGCCCGCCGAACCCAGCAGCTCCGGTGCTTCGGCGAGCCGCAGCACCCAGGCCGCCAGCGCCGCGAGGCACGCGCCGGCCGCCCAGGCCATCAGCCCGGCGGCGATGGCCGACGGCCGGCGCACGGGCTCGAACTCCTGCGCCCTGGGGTCGACGACGGCGAGGATCGAGGTGGCGATCTTCAGCCCGCACTCGGGGCACCGCTCCAGCACGCTCAGGCCCCGCAGGTCGTACCGGCACGCGGCGCACCGCAGCTCGCCCGAGAGCACGGCGGCGACGACGGGCTCGCCCCCGCCATCGGCGGCATCACGTTGCGGCGGGGCGTCGCTCACCGGTCACGCTCCCGATTGAGCCTGCTGGCGGTTCGCAGGAACGCGGTGAAGCCCGCCAGCAGCCCGACTACCGCGAAGACGATCAGCAGAATGGGCGAGGTGCCGAATAGGGCATCGGCGCCCCAGCCCAGCAACACGAAGCTCAGCACCATCGCGGCGAAGTCGACGCCCGCCGCCCAGCCGCCCATGCGGGTGCGCATGGACGTGATGCCCCCCCTGCGCTGGTGGTCGGCCACGGGCATGTTGTAGGCCGCCGCGTCAGGCGATGGCCGCGGCGGCGATGGTCCGGGCCCGCTCGATGGCCTCGTCGAGCCGGCCGGCGTCGGGCCCGCCGCCCTGGGCCTGCGTCGGCTTGCCGCCGCCCTTGCCGCCCAGGATGCCGGCCACCTCGCGGAGCCAGTCGCCCGCCTTGAGCCCGCGATCGACGGCGATCTGGGGGACGTCGGCAAGGATGGCGACCTTGCCGTCGGCATCGACCGACAGCAGCATCACCGGCGAATCCGGCAGCTGCCTGCGGATGGCCGCACAGGCCTGCTGGAGCGCGCCGCGATCGCCCATGGCCTCGATGGCCTCGACGAGCGGGTTGCCGTCGCCCATGGACTCCGCGAGCCCGGTGGCCTGCTCCACGGCCCGCGTGGCCGCCCGCTGCGCCTGCGCCTTGCGGGCGGCCTTCACGCGATCCTGGAGTGCGCCCAACTGCGCGCGCAGCTCGGCCTTCCGCGAGACGGGCAGCGTCCCCTCGTCGATGGCCTTGCCCAGCCGCGTGACGTGCGCATCGAGCTGGTCGTCGGCGAGCTTGGCGGTCTCGGCCAGGTCGCGCTCGAGGCCATCGGCAGCCTCGATCGCCTGCGTCGCTTCATCCCGCGTGACGGCGACCACCCGGCGGATGCCCTTGGCGACGCCCTCCTCGTGCACGATCGCGAAGGCCTCGGCCTGGCTGGTGCGCGCCAGGTGCGTGCCGCCGCACAGCTCGACCGAGAAGCCCCGCCAGCGCTCGTTGTCCGGATCGGCCACCATCGCATCGATGGCTGCGCCGATGGACACCACGCGGACCGGGTTGGGGTACTTCTCGCCGAAGACGGCTCGCAGCCCGTTGATCGCCAGCGCCTCGTCCTGCTTCACGAGGTCGGCGTGCACCGCGTGGTCCTGCTCGATGGCGTGCCGCACGAGGCCCTCGATGGCGCCGAGGTCGTCGGGCTTGATGGGCCCGGAGGCATCGAAGTCGAAGCGGAGGCGATCGGGGGCGACCAGCGAGCCCCGCTGCTCGGGGGCCTGGCCGTCCCGTGCGATCACCTCGCGGAGCCCGTAGTTGAACAGGTGCGTCGCGGTGTGGTTGGCCGCGAGGCGGAGCCGGCGGTTGGCGTCGACGTGGCAGGTGACCTCATCGCCCACGCGCAGCTCGCCCCGGGTGACGACGCCGATGTGCAGCACGTAGCCGCCGAAGGACTGGGCGTCCCGCACGTGGAACTCGCCGCCGTGGTGGGCGTCGCGGACGGTGGTGCTGATCTCCCTGGTCACGAACAGGCGGCCCTCGTCGGGCTGCTGGCCGCCGGCCTCGGCGTAGAAGTTGGTCTTGTCCAGCAGCACGCCCACCGCGCGCAGGGCGTCGCTGGCCTGGGCGTGTTCGTCCAGGTTCTTGCCGTTCCAGATGGCCTTCACGCGGGCGCGGATCTCGCGGCCGTGGTGCTTGTCGGCGTCGTCGGTCGGGTTGACGTGCAGGTGCCGGAGCTTGGCGATCGCGTCGCCGTCGAGGACGAGGCGGTCGTCGTCCCCGCCCTTCGCCGCCGCCCGCGCCCGCTCGCGCTGCTCGGCCATGGCTTGCTCGAAGCCCTCCTCGTCGACGGTGAGGCCCCGCTCCTCGGCCATGACCTGCGTGAGGTCGAAGGGGAAGCCGTAGGTGTCGTAGAGCTGGAAGGCGTCGGCGCCGGAGATCATCGAGCCGCGCTCGCCGGCGATCTCCTCGAACAGCTTGATGCCGCGGTCCATCGTCCGCCCGAAGCTCTCCTCCTCGTCGCGGATGATGCCCGCGACGCGGTCGGGCGACTTCTTCAGCTCGGGGAACGCCTCGCCGTAGTGCTCGACGATGACCGCGACGAGTTCGCCCAGGAAGCCAGGCCTGGCGCCGAGCTTCTGCCAGCCCATGCGGACGGCCCGCCGGAGGATGCGGCGGAGCACGTAGCCCCGCCCCTCGTTGCTCGGGACGGCCCCGTCGGTGATCGCGAAGGTGAGCGCGCGGGCGTGGTCGGCGATCACGCGGTAGGCGAAGTCGATCTGGCCCTCGTCCTCGGCGCCGAGCTTGCCCGCGTAGGGCCGCACGCCGGTGGTTCTCTGGATGGCCTCGAAGATGGGCGCGAACAGGTCGGTGTCGTAGTTGCTGGGCTTGTCCTGCAGCACGCTCAGCACGCGCTCCAGGCCCATGCCGGTGTCGACGTGCCTCGCGGGAAGCTCCCGCAGCGAGCCGTCGTTCTGGCGGTCGTACTGGATGAACACCAGGTTCCAGATCTCGATGACGTCCGGATCGTCGGCGTTGACGAGCTTGGAGGCATCGCGGCCTCCGACGCGATCGAAGTGCAGCTCGCTGCACGGGCCGCAGGGGCCGGTATCGCCCATCTCCCAGAAGTTGTCCTTGTGGCCGAAGGGCAGCACCCGCTCGGGTGGCAGGTGTCGCAGCCAGAGGTCGCGGGCCTCTTCGTCGGGGCCCAGCCCGAGCTTCGCGTCGCCGCCGAAGTAGGTGGCGTGCATGCGGTCGGCGGGCAGGCCCCAGACGGTGGTGAGCAGGTCCCAGGCCCACTGGATGGCCTCGGCCTTGAAGTAGTCACCGAAGGACCAGTTGCCGAGCATCTCGAAGAAGGTGTGGTGGTAGGTGTCGCGGCCGACGTCCTCGAGGTCGTTGTGCTTGCCGCCCGCGCGGATGCACTTCTGGCTGTTGGCGGCGCGGCGGAGCTGCGCGAAGTCGCTGGAGGGATCGACCTGGCCCAGGAAGATGGGCTTGAACTGGTTCATGCCCGCGTTGATGAACAGCAGCGTCGGGTCGTCCAGCGGCACGACCGGGGCGGAGGGCACGAAGGCGTGCGGCGCGCCGGCCAGCTTCTCGAAGTGCTCGATGAACGAGCGGCGGACGGCGGCGCCGGTCCAGGTCGCGGTCGACGTTGGGTTGGTGGTGCTCATGCGTCGGATTCTTGGCCTTCGGCGTCGCCGCGTGCGCCATGCTCGCCGCGGGGCTCGGTGGTGGGGTCGGCGTCGGGCTCGACATTGGGTTCGGCGTCGACGAGGTGGCCGAGCCGCCGCTCCAGGCCGCCCAGCCGTCCCTCCAGGCTGACCAGCCGCTTGAGCAACTCGTCGGCGACCTCGCGGAGTTCGCCGACGGCCCGGTCCTGGAACATGGCGGCCTCTTCCAGGCTGGTGAGGCGCTCCTGGGACCGCCCCTCGTGGTCGCCGCCGCTGCGGTCCATGGTCTCATCCTCTCGGGAGTGCCGCCGGCGCGACCGCCGCGGCCGGGTATGCTTGCAGCCATGCCACCGGCCAAGCCCCTGGTTCGACTGTATTGCGCGGCGTGCGTCCTGGTGGTCGCGGCGCAGGCCGCTGCGCAGCTGTCGGAGCTGGGGCCGAGCGAGCCCGATCCGAGCGAGCCGCTGCGGTTCGCGCACGACCAGGACGAGGCCGCGGGCGATCTGCCCGAGGCGGCCGGCCCGCGTCGCTACGGCCTCGAGGGCCAGCGGAACTGGGTGTTCAACGGGTCGGTGGCGGCCAACGGCGAGGCCCTGGACACGGGCTTCACGGCGAGCTTCAACGAGTTCATCGTCGACGACATCGAGTACCTGCTCGAGCTGGGCGTCTGGTACTTCAACGAGTTCGAGAGCGCCGACTCGGGCGGCATCAGCGGCTCGCTGGGCTTCCGCTGGCACTTCATCAACCGCCAGAAGTGGACGGCCTTCGCCGACATCGGCATCGGCGTTCTGTTCGCCACCGACACCGTACCGCCCGAGGGCACAGGCTTCAACTTCATGCCCCGTGCGGGCGTGGGCGTGACGCGGGAGCTGTACGGCGACACGCGGCTGATCGCCGGCGTGCGGTGGCACCACATCTCGAACGCGCGGATCAACGGCGAGGCGCGCAACCCGGCGCGGGATTCGCCGCTGCTCTACGTCGGCGTCGTGATTCCGTTCTAGCCGGCCGCGGCCAGCTTGGGCGAGTCGGAGGCGGGCAGCGCCTTGACGGTCACGCGATTGCGGCCGCCCTCCTTGGACTGGTACAGCGCCGCGTCGGCGGCCTCGAGCCATTCCTCGGGGGAGGCGGTGCTCGCCGCGTCGCAGCCGCACACGCCGATGGAGATCGTGATCTTGCGATCGGGGTGGGCCTGCCAGACCCTCTCGGCGACGGCTTCGCGGATGCGGTCGCACAGCACCGCGGCCTGCTCGGACGTGGTCTCGGGCAGGATGATCGCCAGCTCCTCGCCGCCGTATCGGCAGGGCGTGTCGCCGGTGCGGGTGGCTTCGGCGATGATGTCGGCGGTGCCCTGGATGGCGGCGTCGCCCGCCGGGTGGCCGTAGTTGTCGTTGATGGACTTGAAGTGGTCCAGGTCGAGCATGGCCAGCGAGAGCGGGCGGCCGTGCCGCATGTTGTCGGCCACCTCCTGGGTCAGCCGCTCGTCGAAGTGCTTGCGGTTCCACAGGCCGGTGAGGCTGTCGACGTGGGCCCGCTCGCTGAGCATGGTGACGAGGCGGTGGATCCGCAGGGCCGACCGCAGCCGCGCGCGGAGCTCGGCCATGTCGAAGGGCTTGGTGATGTAGTCCATCGCGCCCAGGCTGAAGGCCATCACCTTGTCCTGCGAGTCCTTGGCGCCCGACAGCACGATGATGGGCACGTGCTTCGCGCCGGGGTTCTCGCTGATGCGGCGGAGCACCTCGAAGCCGTCCAGCTCGGGCATGGTCAGGTCGAGGAGCACGGCCGCCACGGCCTCCTGCTCCAGCAGGTCCAGGCCCTCGCCGCCGTCGGTGGCGTGCAGCAGGCGGATCGATTCGTCCCGCAGCCGTGCCTTGAGCAGGCGATGGACGAGCGGCGAGTCATCGATAACGAGCACGCCGGGCGTCGGCGGTTGATCGGTGGGGGCCTGATCGGTCGGAGTTGGTGCGGCGGCGGAGGTCAACGGCTTCTCCAGGGTCCCACGACGATCAGGCGGCCTCGGATGCATCCGACACGCGGATGCGGGCGCAGTAATCCACGAGCGGCGCCACGATGCCGGCGAGGGGTTCGGCGTCTCCGCCGGACCGTTCGCGGGCGACCAGTTGGTCCTCGACGCCGGCGGCGATCTCGCCGAGTTCCTCGAATCCGTACGCGGCGGCGACACCCCGCAGCTGGTGGGCGACCCGCTGGGCGGTCTCCGGATCGGGCGTGGGGCCCGAGGCTCGCCGCAATGCGTCGATGTGCTCCGGCAGCTCGCGGACGAACAGCACCACGATCTCCCGCATCTGCGGGTTGTTCTCGAGCGGGCTGTAGATCGGCGGAGCCGATGCGGGCTCACGGGACATGGCGGCCTCCTCACGCTGCCTGGTAGTGCATCGGTCGTTCGGAGGCCCAAATGCAGGGAGTCCGACCACGATTCGTCGGGGCGCCAACCGGTCCCGAACGGGAGCGTCGGAACGGCCCACGAGGCGCGATAACCGCGGGGATCGGCTAGGCCTGGCCGAGCAAGGTCGGTGGTCGCTCGCCCCGGCACGCGGCCAGGGCCAGGAACAGCGCCGCCTGCGTGGACCGCCGGCGGACGTCCTCGCGGCCGCCGCCGAAGCGGAAGCGGCGGGCCTCGGTGGCGTCGTCGCCGTGGGCCACACCGATCCAGACGGTGCCCACCGGCTTCTCGGACGTGCCGCCGTCGGGGCCGGCGACGCCCGTGACCGAGACCGCGAGGTCGGCCTCCGCCGCCCGCCTGGCGCCCGAGGCCATGGCCCGGGCGACGGCCTCGCTGACCGCGCCGTGCTCATCGAGCATGGCCTCGGGCACGCCGAGCTGGCTGCGCTTCATGGCGTTGGAGTAGGTGTTCCAGCCCCCGGCGTAGGCGGCCGAGCTGCCCGGGATGGCCGTGAGCGCGGCGCCGATCATGCCGCCCGTGCAGCTCTCGGCCGTGGCGAGCGTGGCGCCGCGCTCAGAGAGCTCGGCGAGCAGGCTGGCGGCGAGCGGGCGGTTGTGGCGGCCGACGACGTGGCCCGGCGCCGCCCGCTCGATGCGTGACGCGGCCTCCTCCATTGCCTCGTCGATAGTGGCGGCGTCGTAGGGCCCGGCGAGCCCGCGGCCGCCCTCCGATCGGATGCGGCAGGTCACCAGGCCGTCCGAAGCCGTGGTGCCCACGGCGGGATTGTTGCTCCGCACCATGAGGGGCTCGATGGCCGCCGCCAGCGGCGACTCGCCCAGCCCGAACACCTGCACCACCCGCAGCTGCCCGGGCGGCGCATCGCCGAGGCCCGCCACCCGCGGCGCAACCTCCTGCTCGAACATGGGCTGCATCTCCCTGGGCGGGCCCGGCAGCGAGGCCAGCACGCGGCGGCCGGCGGCGACTTCCAGATCCACCAGCATCCCGGGCGCGGTGCCGAAGTCGTTGTGGAGCGCATCCGCCTTTGTCGGTCGCAACGCCTGCACGCGGTTGGCGTCCATCAGATCGCTCCCGCGGTCCCGCATCCACTGGCGGATGGCCTCGAGCGAATCGGGATCTTCGACGAGGGTCTCGGGCGCGCCGGTGAGCACCTCGATGGCCTGGCGCATCGCCTCGCGGGTGCAGTCGTCGAGCGTGGGGCCCAGCCCGCCGCCGCACACGACGACATCGTGCTCGGCGGCGAGTTCGGCGATGGTGCCCGCGATGGCCGTCGCGTCGTCGGGCAGCGTCCGGTGCTCGAGCACGCGAGCGCCCAACTCGCCGAGGCGGGCGGCGAGCCAGGCCGAGTTGGTGTCGAGCTTCTCGCCCAGGATCAGCTCGTCGCCGATGGCGAGCACGGCGGCTGTAGCGGCATCCGGCATCGGTCACACTAGCGGGACGCCGGCGATGCGCAGCGATCGAGACGACCCGGGCGGGCATTCGATAGCTCGGGTCGAGCGAGCCCTCACGGGGGTCGATGCGCGGTCCCCGAGATGCGACGACGATCGCGCTGGCGCGCAAAGAAAAGGCCGCGGTGCGTGCCGCGGCCAGGGAGTCATTGGGTATCGCGGTGCCGAGGTTCGGCCGGCCGTCGGGCTCAGAACAGGCGGCGGCGGATGGCGGCGACGCCCAGCAGCCCGGCCAGCGCGAGGCCGCCCGCGCCCGGCAGCGGGATCAGGACGAGCACGCTCTGGCGGTCGGTTCGACCGTCGGTGGCGTCCACCAGGTTGAGGACCCGCACGCCGCCGACCGGCGCGGTGGTTCCCCAGACCGAGTTGATCAGGCCTTGCGTACGATCGCTCAGGTCGCCGAAGACATCGCTCGAGGCTTCAGCGGTCGCGGCCGAGAAGTCGACCTCGCCCAGTTCCTCCTCGAGGAACCAGAAGGCATCCTGGAGGGCGTTGTGGAAGTTGACGAGCGACTCGCCGTCGTCAGCGGTCAGGTTGCCGCGGGCAAACTCGCGGTAGAGCGCGGCGGTCTCGTTGCTCAGCGGATCGGGACTGGGACCGCCGACGCCGCCCTTGACCGCGGCGGTGTCGACCGACGCGATGTAGCTGGTGCCGCCGGCAATGGTCTCGTTGAGCTCTAGGCAGAAGGAGCTGAACGGATCATGCGAGAACAGGCCCGAGATCACGAATTCGCCGCCGCGGATGTACTCGGACGCGAAGCCCGTACCAGTGGCGCCGGTGGCACCGGGCAGCGGGTTGTGGCGGCTGCCCGCACCGAGGTCGAGCGTGATGATCTCCGCCGAGGCCACGCCAGCAAATGCGGCGAGCACGCCACATGCAACACGCTTCATTTCTCAGACTCCCTCTCGTCGGACCCCGGTAGAAGGCGGGGTCGGTTCTCCGTTCCCTTCGGACTGGTCGGGTCCCAACTTCCCTACCAGTCCCAAAATACTATCACCCAGGAACGAGAAAGAGCAAGCGCAGCTCACGCTTGGGGCGGACTTTATCGGAAATTAGCTCTGTCGTTTCCGTCCGCCCGCGTGCCGCCCGGCTAGCGCATGCCGAGTTCGTCGGCGAGTCGCCCCGCGGCGGATTGCTCGTCCGCGGACAAGTCCGAGCGGCCCAAGAGCGGTCGCAATTCGGCCTCGGCTTCGGCGTTTCGACCCAGGGCGGCGAGCGCTCGTGCGCGGCCCAATCGCAGGCCCGGGGCCCCCGAGTCGAAGGCCAGCGCAGTCTCGAAGGTCTCGAGCGCCCGGTCGGCCTGGCCGCTCCGCAAAAAAGCTTCCCCGAGCGTGTCGTAGAGCGGCTGGCGCAGCCCGGACTGGTCGCCGATGGCCTCGACGGCCCGGCGGGCGAAGCCGATGGCCCGCTCGTGCTGGCCCAGATGAGCGCTCAGCAGGTCGGCGATGTTGTTGAGCAGCACGGGCGGTGGCGGGTCGGCCAGGCCCAGGGCCGCTTCGTATCGCTCCAGGGCTTCTTCGTAGCGGCCCTGGTCCGTTCGCAGCTGGGCAACCAGCGTGTTGAGCTGCCACGACTCGCGGCTCGTCCCGCGGACCTCGGACAGCAGCGACCCGATCCGGTCCTCGGGCTCGTCACCCGCGGCGCGGCCGACGAATTGCAGCCACGCCGACGCGAGCACGAGCGCTCCCGCGGCGTCCTCGGCCACGGCCGGGCCGAAGTCGCGGAGCCAGCCCAGCGCGACCCCAGCGCGGTCGGCGTCGACCGGGGTGGCGGCCGATGCGGGCAGCGCGAGCGGCGCCATCGAGACGAGCCGGTTGGCCCACCACGGTTCGCCCTCGGCGAGCGGCCGCATGATGGCGTCGGTGACGGCGATGTCTCCGACGGACGCGTGCGCCTCGGCGAGCACGAGCAGGCCCCTCGTGTAGACGTCGGGCCTGGCTTCGAGCGTCGCGCGACGCGGGCCGAGCAGGGCGATCGCCTCGGCGGGTTGCCCGGCCGTGAGCCTGCTTCCCGCGATGATGATGTCGGCCTGGAGCTGGTCGGCGTCGCCGCTGGCCCGCTCCTTCCACTGGCGGGCCATCGTGACCGCGTCGTCCGGGGAGCCGATCTGGTAGAAGAGCAGGGCCGCCTGCCCCGCGGGCCTCGGATCGCCGGGCAGCGCCGCCGCCGCGCGGCGGGCGGCGCCCGCGGCCGCCTGGAATTGCTCGAGTTCGAGCCGGGCCTGCACCAAGAGCCGCCACGCCAGGTAGACGTCCCCGCGTCGATTCGTCAGGGACGCGAGGGCGTCGGCGAATCCGGCCAGGTCGATTTCGTTGGCGTTGTAGCGCTCGCAGATGGCGCCCAGCTCGCCGATGCCCCGGGCGGCGGCGTCCTGTCGGCCGGCGGCGGCGGTGAAGAGCGAGAGCCGCCGCGTCGGCGTGGTCGCCGGTTCGAGCGCGGCGAGCAGTTCGCCGATCGAGGCCTCGTCGGGCAGCGCCGTGCGGGCCTCGGACAGCATCGTGCGAGCCTCGTCCTGCCGGCCGTTGCCCACCAGGAGGAGGCCCGCCCGCACCCAGGCCTCGACGCCGCCATCGCTGCGGGCGTGCGCCACGAGGGTCTGGATCGCCTCGTCGGTGCGGCCGAATCGTTCGAGGAAGTCGGCGGCGATCAAGGCCCGCTGGCCGGCCTCGGACTGTTCGGGCAGCGTTGCCACAAGCCGCAGGCAGTCCTCCTGGCGTTCGACGCGCGCCAGCAGCCGCGCCGCCAGCAGCGTCTCGCCGGGCGTGGCGGCGGCGGCGACGGCGGCCTCCTCGGCGCCCGAGAGCGGCGCGCCGCCCGACGCCGGCCGCGTCACGATCCCCGCCGCGAGGATGTCGCGGGTCTGTCCGCTGCTCGCCAGCTCGGCCGCGAGCGCCCGGGCCTCGTCGACCATGCCCTGGCGGCCCAGCAGGCCGATGAGCGCCCGCCGCGAGGGCTCGGCGAGCGCTCCGAGGGCCAGGAACTGCTGCAGCCGGCGTCCGGCTTCCTCGCGCGCGCCCCGCGCCTGCAGCCGCTCGATCAGCACGGGCAGCGCCCGGGCGGGATCGTCGCCATCGGCCGCGAAGGCCAGCGCTTCCACGGCGCGGGCGGGCTCGCCCATCCGCTCGAAGGCCTCGGCGGCCAGGAGCATCGCGTTGGTGTCCCGCTTGCCGGCTGGGGTGCCCGTGTACGGGGCGAGCAGACCGGCGACCGCTTCGGCGGCCTCGGGCGAGTCGTCCTGGTCGAGCTGCAGCCTTGCGCTGAACACGAGCGCCTCGGTCTGCGCCGGCCCGTCCGCGTCCTCGAGCCGCCGGATCGCCTCGGCGATCAGCGCCGGGTCGGTCCAGGTGTTGGCGCCCTCCAGCACCGCGAGCTGGACCCGGGGGCTGCCGGCGTGCCGCTCGGAGAGCGCCGCAATGCGGGCCAGGTCCTCGGGCGTGCCCGCGAGATCCGCGATGCGGAGGCGCACCAGCGCCCACTCGATGGGGTCGGCCTCGAGCCCCAGGGCGGCCACGCGATCGATGAGTGCGCGGGCGTCGGCGGCCCGGCCTCGGAGCACGTAGTCGAAGGCCGCCGCCTGCACGTCCTGCGGGGAGTCGGCGTTGCCGGCCACGTGCTCGATGAGCCGGTCGGCCAGCGACCCGTCGATGGTCCGCAGCGGCTGCGCGAGGCGGACGATGGACACGGCCGCGCCGCGGGGGTCGGCCTCGAGCAATCGGGCGATCAGATCGGTGCCGCGCGCGATCTCGCCCTGGGCCAGGGCGACGCGGGCGGAGGCCGCCAGCACGACGGCGCTGTCGGGCGCCTGCTGCAGCTCCTGCTCGAGCAGCGAGGGGTCGAACTGCGACGGGTCGGGCGAGGCCTCGACCGCGCTCGCGAGAGCATCGCCGAAGATCGCGTCGGCCCCCGCCAGCCCGAGGAGTTCGGGGTCCAGCGAGAAGAGCGACAGTGCGCGGCCGGGCTGCTGCTGGGCGAGGTAGGCCCGTGCCAGCACGAGACGCGCCCGTCGCCAGCCCGGCTGGGTCTGGAGCACCTCGAGCCGTGCGATCGCCCGGGCCATGCGGCCCGCGGCGGCGTCGAGCTGCGCGATGTGGAACATCGCCGCCGAACCGGAGCCGCGGGCGTTGACCAGCTCGGCCCCCTCGGGCAGCAGGCTCCGGGCTTCGGGGCCGTCGGTCGCGAGGGCATAGGCATCGACGAGCCGCCGCCAGTAGGCGGCCTCCGGCGTGTCGGCGTTGCCCAGAAGCTCGCGCACGGCGGAGGCATCCAGCTGCAGGTCGATCGCCGCCAGCGCGCCCCAGCCCAGCACGCCGGGTGTTGGGTTGCCGTTGGCCTGCGCCACCATCACCAGCTCGTGGGCGGCGCTGGCGTCGCCCCGCCGCCACGCACGGCCCGCGGCCGTCTCGTAGAGCCCCCCCGCGAGCTCGGGATCCTCGAGCCAGGCCGACAGCCGCTCCTCCGAGAACTGGTACAGCTCGAAGTCACGGCGGATGGCGGCGATGTGCTCGATGGCGTCGAGCAGCGTGGCGGCCGCGGCGCCCGACTCGGGTTGGCTCTCGGCGGCTTCCCGCAGGATGGCTCCGGCATTGCCCGGCGAACCACCGTCGCTCTCGATGCCCGCGGCGAGCACCGCGAAGCCCGCGGTGCCGGCGTGCTCGGGGGCGACCTCTTGCTGGAGGTAGGTGCGCAGCTCGCCGGTGGAGGCGCCGGTCTGGTTCATGACGATGATGACGCTCTCGTGCCCATCGATGTCGCCGCCCCGGGCGTCGCGGAGCTGGCGGGCGGCATCGAGGGCGGGCGCGTCGCGGCCCATGGATAGCAGCGCGGCGATCCGCAGCCGGGCGGCCTGCTCATCCGCCGGATCTTCTGCGAGCATCTCGCCGGCGACCTCGACCAACTCGCTGTTGAAGCCCATCTCGGCGTAGAGCTCGAGCAGCGTCCGCCGCGCCTCGGCGTTGCCGGGGTCGAGCACCAGCGCCCGCTGGGCGATGGCGACGGCCGTCGTCAGGTGGGCGCCGTTCGGGGCGGGCACGCGGCGGCGGGCGTCGGCGAAGGCCAGCAATGCCTCGACGTTCTGCTTGTCGTAGCGGTAGTGGGTGCCCAGCTGGCGGACGGCGTTGGTGTAGTCCTTGTCCCGGTAGGCCGCCATGCCGTCGGCGAGCGATCGCTCGGCGATGCGGGCCCGCTGCATGTTGAGCGCGACGTAGCCGCCGGCCCCCACGGCGCCGCCCGCGGCGGCGATGACGGCCAAGACGATGAGCCGACGCCTGGTTCGCCTGTGCATGTCCGGGCACCTCCGTGGCTGCTGGCGGTCTCTTTGCGGGCGATTCTCGCGCGCCCGGCGTTAGGCCCCCGCGGAGAGCGAGGGCGCCTGCGCCTGCCGCGACGCCATCCGCGAGCGGATGCTGAGCGAGGCGACGCTCGTGCTGCGCTCGATGTCTACCCGGGCCGCGCGATTGAATACCAGGCCGACGTGCTTCGCGCCGAAGCGGCGGAGCCGATCGATCGCCGCCTTGACCAGGCGGATGTCCTGGCCCCGGCTGATCACGAGCACCACCTGGTCGCACGTGGGCACCACGGCGTTGGCCTCGAGGCTGCCGAGTATCGGCCCGGTATCCACCACGATGGTCTCGAATTGTCCGCGGAGCGATTCGATGATGCCCTGCATGATCTTGCCCGACAGCCGCTCGGCGCAGAATCCGTCGACGCAGCCCGCGGGCATGAGGAAGAGGTTCTCGCGGCCCTGCACCTCGTGCACCTCGCCATTGGCGTTCGGGTTGGAAACCCGATCGCTCAGGCCCGCGAGGCCCGAGGCATCGAGCCTGGACGTGAGCCCTCGGCCCACGAGGTCGGCGTCGAGCAGCAGCGTCCGGCGGCCGGCGCGGGACATCGACGACGCGATCGCGGCCGCCAGGGTGCTCTTGCCCTCCGCGGCCGTGGCGCTGGTGATGACCACCACCCGGCCGCGGGGCCCGGCGTCGTCGGACTCCAGCAGGCTGCGGATCTGGTGCACGCCGGCCTGTGCGGCCTCGTCGTGGTCGATGCGGCCGTCCTCGACCATGGGCACCAGGCCCAGCACGGGCGGCGCGCGGGATTCGTCCTCGAGGTCGGCCACATAGCGGTAGCGGGGGCGCAGGAAGCCCAGGCCCGCGAAGGCCGCAAACGAGAGCCCTATGCCGCCGGCGGCGCCCAGGGCCGCCAGCGGCTTGCGGCGGTCCCTCGAGGGCCCCAGCGGCTGGGCGGCGTCTTGCGAAATGAAGATGCGGCCCGGGATGCGGGCATCCTGCCGGATGCGGGCCGTCTCGGCGAGCGCCTTGGCGGAGTTGTACTGCTGGTCGGCGAAGGCGGCCTGCTGGCGGAGCTTCTCGACGTTGATTGCGAGCGTTCCGAGATCGCGGGCCGACTCCCTCTGCGCGTTGCGCTGTTGCTGCAGGGCGGCGAGTCGCTCGGTGGGATCGAGCGTCGCACCACCGCCCGCGACGCCCGTCGCCAGATCGATTCCGATCTCGCCCAGCATCTCGATGCGGGCGTCGATGCGGTCCTGGACGGCATCGAATTCGTCGCGGGCCATCAGCAGGTCGCGGTGCGAAGGCCCCACGCGGGAGGAGAGCAGCTCGATCTGCCGCTCGGAGCTGCGCCGCTCGGCGAGCAATTCGGCGAGTTGGGAGTCGATGCGGGCGTAGTCCTCGACGGTGAGCTGCGGGATTGACGAATCGACCGGCTGGTCGCCGGGTGTGACCCCGGAGCCGGCCTCGACGTCCTCCGATGGATCATCGATCTGGCCGTCGTCCACCGCGGCGTCGCCCTCGGCGGCCTCGGGCGGAAGCTGGGTCTGCAACGCCTGGATCTCGCGGTCGAGATTCTCGATCTGCTCCTGGACGAAGCGTCGCCGCTGGTCGAGATCCGCGATGCCCCGTTCGGCGATCGCCTGCTGCGCCTCGCCGAGCAGCCGGTTGCGCTGGGCCTCGTAGCCGGCCATCAGCTCCTCGCGGAAGGCGTTGGTCCGCTCGGTTTCGGAGTTCAGCTGGCTGACCACGATGTCCATGTAGGTCGCCAGCACCGCCTGGGCGGCGTTGCGGGCCCGCGTGGGATTCGTGTCGGTGATGCTGACCACGATGTCGCGGCTGCCGCGGGGCACCGACACCTGCAGAGCCGACTGCAGCGCGCCGCGGCCCTCCAGCCCCGCGGGCCACTTGCCCTGCGTGGCCAGCTCGTCGGCGGCGTTCTGCAGGATCCGCGGGCTCTGGATGATGCGGGACTGCGAGTTCAGGAAGGAGTCGAACGCGGGGATCGTCGAGTTCTCCTCGCTGGCGCTGACGATCACCGGCTGGTTGGGGTCGATGGTAACCACCCCGGTGCTCGTGTAGACCGGCGCCTTCGCCCGGTACCCGGCGAGCGCGCCCGGGACCGCCAGGCACAGCCCGATGACGCCCGCGAGCACGTAGCGGCCCCGGAGCGCCCGGTGCACCAGCAGCAGCGGGTTGGGCGCATGCGAGCCACCCGGCGACGCGTCGTCGTCGTCCCACACGTCCAGGCTGGCGCGATCCCGGCTCACCGATCTCGCCCTCCCGCGGAGCGATCCACCGAGGCGATCGCCGCGATCACCCCACCAAGCTCGGCGGCGACCAGCCGCTCGATCTCCCCGCGTTCTTCCTCGGTCATCGTTGCATCGGTGATCACCTGGATCTGGGCCGCCCCGAGCCCCGAACTCCACCGCGTCCGCGTGACGCGATCGAGCGTGGCGTCGTCGGGGCCCAGCGGATCGTCGCGGCGGGGCACCACGAAGGTGTTGGTGACCGTCTTCGCCGCCCGGGTGCCGCCGCGGCCGGCATCCCGGCTGACGCGGTAGGTGGTCACCGGTATCGGACCCGCGTTGCCCGGGCGGGCGATGCCCCCGACCTCCGCCTCGTCCACCGACCAGCCGTTGCTGGGGTAGCAGATGGGGGGGTAGTGGCCCATCATGTCGCGGACGTCGCCGCAGTGGACGATCAGCACGGAGAAGGACCGCCCCGAGAGCGGGTCGACGTACTCGCGCTGCAGCAGCCGGTTGGGGCGGAGCATCTCGACGGCCGCCGGCAGCGCGGGTCGATCCTCGCCGATGTACCCCCCGATGCGGGTCGGCAGATCGTCGATGGCGGTCCGCACGCGGGCGAAGTAGGCCTCCGAGCTGCCGCCCGCATCGATCGACGCCAGCGAATACGCGGCCATCCCCGCCAGCACGAGGGCGGTGAGCAGCGGGGCGAGATGGAGGGCGGCGGATCGCGGCATGGTGCTGTGCCTATCGCGTGGCGGGGCTCCGAGGTTCGGTGGAATGCGATGCGCGATTCTCGATGGGCAGCTCGAGCCACCGGGCCAACGCGAGCAGCGTCCACAGGATGCCCAGCGCCACGCCCAGCACCAGCCAGCCGCTGATGTCGTGGGCGGCGTCGGCGACGTCGCGGTCCGCATAGCCGTAGAACAGCGTCGTGGGCACGAGGCGGACGACGTTGACGACCACCGCGATGAGCGGGCTGGCGGCCAGCACGGCGATCTTGGCCCAGGGCCTGAGGTTGACGGTGAAGACGAAGGCGTAGGCCACCAGCGCCAGCGCCAGCACCATCCGCATGCCGTTGCACGCCTCGGCGACGGCGACGTCCACGCCGTTGATCTGGAGCACGTTGCCCGCCTGCGTCACGGGCACGCCGAAGATGTCCAGCAGCACGCGGGTGATGCCGGCCGAGGCGTCCTGCAGCGGCAGGGCGATCTGCTGGCGGAGCCGCCCGGGCACGGGGATCAGGAAGAGCAGCACGCCAAAGGCCGGCAGCGCCGCCAGGGGCCATCGCCAGCCCAGCACCGCGACCACGGGGGCCACCAGCAGCATCACCATGCCCAGGTGGCTGAGCAGATCGATCTGCGACGCGAAGCCCGCGAAGTCCATCGCCACGCCCAGCGCCGCCATCGCGACGCCGAGCATCGACGCACGAACTGGTGCGGCCGCCAGCCGGCTGCGACGCTGCCACAGCAGAAAGACCGCCAGCGGCGGGACCAGCAGCATGTGCGAGTACTCGGCGCTCCGCGTCGCCAGGCCCGCGATGTTGTGCCACGCCGGCAGCGCCGCCAGCACCGCCAGCGGCAGCAACGCGGCCAGCCACGCCACGGTGCGGCCGCGACGCGGTTCCGCTGGACGATCGTGCTCGGCGGGTGCCGTGCCGATGGCGGTCATCGCGCCGCCTCCGGCTGCAGGCCGCGGAGCTCCAGGGCGTCGAGCACCGCGTCGGCCTTGGCGGTCCACGTCTGTTCCCGCACCAGGTCGCGGCCCGGCGCCGCGTCGTGCGGCTCGTCGAGCGCCCGCCGGATCTGCGCGGCGAACTCGGTGGGCGTCGACGCCACCCGGACCAGCTCCCCGTAGCGGGCCAGCTCGGGGAAGGGCGTGCTCACGATCGGGCGGCCGACGGCGAGGTATTCCTTGAGCTTCACCGGATTGCACGCCCGGATCCACTCGCTCTGGTTCCAGGGCATGATGAGCGCGTCGGCCGCCGCCATGTAGCCGGCGACCTCGTCGTAGGGCCGCTGGCCCAGCAGGTGGACGTTGTCCAGCGGGCACCAGCCCTCGGGCAGCGAGCATGCGCCGACCAGCATGAACGTCGCGTCGGGCAGCGCACGGGCCGTTTCGACGAACAGCTCGGGATCGAAGGTGTGGGCGTCGATGCCGCCCACGAAGCCCACCAGCGGCCGGGGCAGCGCGGCGGTGTCGGCGGGGCCGTCGCCGCTGCTGCCGGCGTCCTCGAAGCGATCGGCGTCCACGCCGTGATCGACGAACACGGCGGCCCGCGGCTGGTCGCGTTCCTGTTCCATCAGCCACGACGAGCAGAACAGCGTGGCGTCCGCGCGGTCCTTGAGGGCCACGTCGAACGCCGCGATGCGGGCCCGGTCGACGCCGCGGAACTCCTCGAAGCGATCGGTCCGCTGGTAGACCACGCCGGCGGGCTCGAGCCGATCGACCACGGGCTCCGCGGGCGGGCAGGCGACCCAGACCAGCGGCCGCTCGATGCCCGCACGGCGGGCGGCGCGGCGGACCTGCAGCGTCAGCGCGGCGGCGTTCGCTCCCGCCCCGAGGCCCGCGGGCGCGACCACCGGGCTGAGCACCCAGAACCGCTCGCGGACGCGGACCAGCCCGCGGCTGAAGCTCTTCAGCTTGCGGGCCACCCGCCTGGCGAACATGCCGCCCTTGCCCGGCCTGGGCACCCGCATGCCGATGGAGTTGACGTACACCACGGGCATCGAGGCGCTCAGCTCCCGCATCATCTGCAGGTCGTAGTGGCCCCGGTTGTGGTACCACCAGTCGACGCCGCCGAAGCAGAGAACGCCGTCGAAGGTGCGGACCGCGGGCGAGGTGTCGCCGCGATCGACCGCGGGGGCTGCATCGAGCGTGCGTGCCGGGGCCGTCTGGCTCATGGGGCTGCTGCGGTCGGGTGCCGACCGGTCCATGCGTGCGGGGCTAGGCCTTCACCAGCCGGTCGCCCAGGGCGGCCTCGTGGTCGGCCATCGCGTTGCGGGAATCGACCACGAGTGCGGCGTGCTCGGCGATGGCGGCATAGTTGAAGGCGGCGTGGTTCGTGACGACGAGCACCGCATCGTACGAGGCGATCGCGCCCGGCGTCAGCTCGACCGACTCCATCTGCAGGTCGTGCTTGCGGACGGGCACGGTCCTCGGCACGTGCGGATCGCTGTAGTCGACCGTGGCGCCCCGCTCGCGGAGCAGCTCGATGACCTCGAAGGACGGGCTCTCACGTGTGTCGTCGACGTCGGGCTTGTAGCTCAGCCCCAGCACCAGCACCTTGGAGCCGTGCAGCGGCTTGCCCTTCTGGTTGAGGGCGGTGGCGGTGCGATCGACGACGTAGGCCGGCATGGCGTGGTTGATCTCGCCCGCCAGCTCGATGAACCGCGTGACGTGGCCGAACTCGCGGGCCTTCCACGTCAGGTAGAACGGATCGATCGGGATGCAGTGGCCGCCCAGCCCCGGGCCGGGGAAGAAGGGCATGAACCCGAAGGGCTTGGTGCTGGCCGCCTCGATGACCTTCCACACGTCGATGCCCATCTTGGTGAGGATGAGCTTCATCTCGTTGACCATCGCGATGTTGACCGCCCGGAAGATGTTCTCGAGCAGCTTGGCGGCCTCGGCGATCTCGGCGCTGTCGACCCGGTGCAGGTTCTCGATGCCCTTGGCGTACAGCGCCATCGCCAGGTCGGTCGAGCCCTCGTCCAGCCCGCCGACCAGCTTGGGGATGGTGCTCGTCGTGTGGCTGGTGCGGCCCGGGTCCTCCCGCTCGGGGGAGTAGGCCACGAAGTAGTCCCGCCCGCACACGAGATCGACGCCGCGATCGGCGGCGGTCTTCTGGATCGCCTCGAGGAACTCGCCCCGCGTGGTGCCGGGATAGGTCGTGGACTCGAGCAGGATGAGCTGCCCCGCCCGCAGCGTGCGGCCGATCTGCTCGCCCGCCTGCACGACGTAGCTGAGGTCGGGCTCGTGGTGCTGGCCCAGCGGCGTGGGGAGGCACACGATGACGGCGTCGGCCTCGCCGAGCCGGGCGAAGTCGGCGGTGGCCGCGAACCGCTCGCTGGCGGCGAGGTCGGCGGTCATCTGGTCGCCGAGGTGGCGGAGGTAGTTCTCGCCGCGGCCGAGCGCGTCGATCTTCTCGGGATCGACATCGAAGCCCAGCACGGGCAGGCCGCCCTGGTGCAAGCTTGACGCCAGCGGCAGTCCGACGTAGCCCAGGCCGATAACGCCCACCAGCGCCGCGTTGCTGCGGATCCGCTCGTGCAGCTCGCCGGCCGCCGATTCCGAAAGTGTGCTGCTGCCCATGTTCGGCTTTTCTCCCGTTGGCGTGCCCCGAGCGTCGGCCCACGGGGCGAGCCCAACACCCCGGTCGGCCCCTCCGCGACCCGTCTTGAAACGGTATGGAACGCCCGCGTCAGACGATCGCCGGGGGGCTCAGGTTCGCCCGAGAATCTCGGCTCGGATGGCCCGGAGCAGCGCGTCCTCGGCGTGGGCTCCGATGCGGCCGCCGTCGGCCAGCTCGTCGATGGCGTCCAGCCGCCGGCGGAGCTCGGCCTCGTCCATCGCGACGGCGACGCGGCCCATCTCGCCCAGCCGCCTCGCGGTCGCGACCTGGTGGTCGTTGCGGGTCTCGCGGAGATCGCCCCGCCTCGGCATGACCAGGATCGGCGTGCCCATGGTCAGCGCCGTCAGGATCGAGCCCATGCCCGCGTGGGCGACGATCACCGTGGCGGCCTCGGCCTTGGCCCGGAACGCCGGCGGCTCGAGGAAACGCTCGAAGGGCACGTGCCGGGGCTCCAGGTCGGTCGGGCCGATCTGGGCGAAGACGTCCCCGCGGCCGGTCGCGCCCGCCCACTCATCGACGGCCTCCACCAGGCGGTCGAAGGCCATCTGTGCGCCCACCGTCACGAAGATCACAGCACCGATCCCTCGTGCGCCGGGCCGTCCGCGCTCGCCAGGTGCGGCCACTGCGTCAGCCAGAGCGTTGCGTGCCGGCGGACGAGCTGCCCGGTCATCGACATCTCCTCGACGTTGGCGATGCTGTCGATCCAGATCGTGCGGGCGCCGAGCAGCCTGCCCAGGCGGATGGCGAAATAGCCCGGAGCCGCGCCGGTCGAGACCACGGCGTGCGGCCGCACGCGCAGCATGATCCAGGCGAGGCGGATGGCCATCTGCACCAGGCCCAGCTTGTCCCACCGCGTGGCGTCGTTGATGGTCCTGAATCGCTCACCCGGCACGTCGTCGGCGTAGCCCGGGCGGACGCTCACGTACGTCACGCGGCAGCCCTCCCACGCCGGCCGCAGCCGCAGCAGCTGCACCCAGTGCCCGCCGCCCGAGGCGATCGCGAGCACGCGTGGCCCTGCCGGCGTGGGAGGGCCGCTCACGATGGTGCTCCGGTGCTCGGCGCCGCCGCGGCGTATCCGCGGAGCCAGTCTCGCCGCACCGCCCAGACCTCTCGCCACACGGGCGGCGCCTCACCGCCGCGGCCGAGCGGCCTCGTGAGCGTGATCGCGATCAGCCTCGACAGGGGCCACGCGGCGATGGAGGCCAAGGCCCACGGCGACACCCGCCGCCGGCACAACGGGCTGGCGAGGACGATGGAGTCGGGCGGCGTCAACGCGGTTTGCTCGAAGGTCGACCGCAGGCACGCGGTCGCCATCTTCTTCGAGCTGGAGCTGGCGATCATGATGGAGATCATGGGGGGCTGGCTGGGCATCGGCCGGATGGAGGTCACCGGCCAGTCCGATCGCATGCCGGCCTCGGATCATTGCTCACGCGTTCGATCCACGCCCGCCGCGCCCGCCGCGCCCGCCGCGCCCGCCGGGCCCAGCCGGGACCGGCCTGGTGCGACGCGACGAACGCGTGTGCCAACGCCGAATATTGCTCGATCCTGGCGTCCATACTGCCTGCGTGCATCCGGTTGGGGGTAGCCGGCCTAGCGCCGTCCGCGGCCGAGCACGGTCCGCTTGATTCGCGATCTCATCCGCCGGATCAGGTGTCGCCGGCGGAGCATTGCCGCCTCGCGTCTCTCCATCTCGGGCGAGCCAATGACGCGATTGCTCGTCAGGCACATCGCCGGCTTGCCCGATAGGCGGGCGATCTCGTCGGCGAGGCCCGCCGAGCTCTCGACGAACAGCTTGGCGTCGATGGCCTTGTAGGCGTCGGCCTTGTACTGCGCGTGGAATCCGGGCCGCTCGCGATCGGCCTTGGTGGGCACGTCGAGCATGATGAGCTTGTCGTACTCGACGTTGTGCCGCCGCATCCACGCCTCGGTCTGGGGGCGGTACTTTTCCAGCCGGCTGGTTACCAGCCAGCCGACGGGCATGGTGGGCAGCAGCAGAGGGTCGGCGTGCTCGAGGAATCGCAGGTATCGCTCGCCGTCGTCGTCCTCTTCCTTTGTCGCGTCCCGGCAGATGAGCCCGTCGATATCCAACGCGAACGCCGCCAGCTCGCGCGTGTGCAGGAAGGACCACTGGAAGCACATGGGCCTTGGGATCTCCTGCAGCACGATGTCGGCGGCCTCGGGGTGCTCGGGGAAGCTGAACACCGTCAGGAAGATCGCCTTGTCGGCCAGGCCCAGCCCGCGGATGTACTCGCGGGCCCGGTTCATCTCGGTGCCCTGGCTGACGCAGTCGTCCACGACCAAGATGCGCTTGGCGTTCTCGATGGCGATGTCGTCGTAGCCCGGGATGCGGCGCTTGCCCTTGCCGAGCAACCGGCCCTCCTCCAGCCCCTTGAGGTCGGTCAGCGGGCGATTCATGTAGAGCGACACCATGTTGGCCGCCAGCAGGCCGCTCCGCGGGATGCCGACGACGAGGTCGATCTCCTGGGGTATGCGCGGCAGCCCGCGGAGGATGACCTCGTTCATGTCGGCGACGCTTCGGTAGTACATCTGGCCCAAGGTTCGTCCCCCTGCACCACGGTGCGCTAGTCCCCCGTGCCGGCTCCGAGGGCGTCGAACAACGCCGATGGTCCGCGCACGAACTCCGACGCGTGCTCCCGCAGCCACGCCGGCTCCTTGTTCCACCATTCCAGTTCCAGCAGCCGCTCGATCGTCCGCTCGTCGAACCGCAGTCGGATGACCCGTGCCGGCACCCCGCCCGCGATGGCGTACGGCGGTACGTCGCGGACGACGACCGCCCCCGCCCCGATGATGGCGCCGTGGCCGATGGTGACGCCGCGGCGGGCGACCACGTGGGCGCCGATCCACACGTCGCTGCCGATCCGCGTGCGCTCGCCGGCCGACGGGTCGCTGGGCGTTTCGACGAAGTCGTACGCCAGTCGATCGTTGGCGAGGTAGAACGCCGGGTGCGTCGAAACACGATCGATGGGGTGCGACGGCGGGCCGATGATGCCGAACGGCGCGATCGAGACGAAGGCGCCGATGTCGGTGTCGGTGATCCGGCAGTACGGCTCGACATACGAGTACTGGCCCAGCGTGCACCCCTGCAGGTGCACCGGCGTCGCCAAGCGGCAATGCCGGGCGAACGTCGTGCGGCGGATCACGACTGGACCGTCGACGCCCGAGAAGTGCACGCCGTGCTCCCGCCGCATGCGGCGGATGGCCATCTGCCGCCGCAGCTCCGAGGGCAGCAGCATCCGGCGGGCCGAGCGCAGGGCGGCGGCGATCACGGGACATCTCCTCCGGCGGGGCTCTTTCGCTTGCGGAGCATGCGGACGGCCATGCCGACCTCCTCCCGCGCCGAGGGCAGCAGCGCGAACCACAGGCCCATGAGGCCCGCCGCCACCACGCCGACGATGATCGAGGAGAGTCCGTGGCGGAGGATCCCGACGGGCAAGGTGATGGCCTGCGTCGAAGAGGCGATCGACGCGGCAATCTCCGCGACGTGCGGCGCCGCCAGCCGCCGGGCCGTCTCGCCGGTGCCGAAGATCGCCATCGCCAGGATCAGCGGCGGGCCCGAGGCCCGCACGATATCGGCCATCGACGCCGGCGTGCCCCGGAACGCGTAGAAGATCTGCGGCACCGACAGCACCAGCGCGGCGATCGTGGCGGCCAGCGCCACGCCGTACGCCCCGTACGGCAGGCCGAGCGCGAACGCGATGACGATCGTCGGCGTGCCAATGACGTTCCACTCGAACATGCGGCGAGAATTGCCCAGGGACGTAAGCACCCAGCCCGTCGTGACCGACACGGACTGCACCACGCCGAAGAACGCCAGCACGCGGAACACCACCGCGCTCTCCTCCCAGCCCGGCCCGAGCACGACGCCGGTGATCTCCTCGGCCAGCACCGCGAGCACGACGACGAGCGGCATCGTGGCGTACGAGATGAGCCGGACCATACGCTGGTAGAACTGCCGGAACGCCTCGGGCTCGTCCTGCAGCCGGCTGAGCGCCGGTACGGAAACCGACGCGATCGGCGCGTTGATCTGCCGCAGCGGCAGCAGCAGCAGCGCGTAGGCCTTGCTGTAGATCCCCAACTGCGAGGCGCCCCAGATGGCGCCCAGCATCACGTTGTCGGCGTTCCGAGTTGCATAATTCAGCACGTTGAAGGCCGTCAGGAAGCTACCGAAGTGGATCATCGACTTGGTGCCCACGCCCCGCTGCGGGCGGCCGGGCTTCCAATCGCACAGCAGCCAGACCAGCACGCACTCGACGGCGGCCTGTCCCACCGCCAGGCCGACCAGCGACCAGTAGCCAAAGCCGGCGATCGCCATGGCGATCGCGACGGCAACCCCGCCCGCCTGCGAGCCGATCACCACGCCCGTGAGCGCACCGAAGCGCATCTGCCGGGTCAATATGGCCTTGTGCTGCACGGCCAGACCGCCGAACACGAACACGAGGGACAGCCCGGTGGTCACGCCGATGAGGGCGGGTTGCTGGTAGAACATCGCCACGAGCGGCGAGAGCGCCGCCACCACCAGCATAAGCGCCGCCGAGATCACCACGTTGGCCCAGAAGAGGTTCGAGATCTGTTCGTGGGAGACCTCGGCCCGCTGGATGGTCGCGATGCTCAGGCCTGCGTCCTTGAAGACCATCGCGAAGCTCGTGGCCGTCAGCCCCATCGCGACCAAGCCGAAGTCGCCCGGGGTGAGCAGCCGCGCGAGCACCATCGTCGAACCGATCTGGACGATCAGCCGCAGCGCCTGGCCCGAGAGCGTGACCACGCCGCCTCGGGCGGCACGGCGATTCAGATCGGCCTTGCGATCGGTGGCGGACAGCGACGGGCCGAAGCGATCAACGGCCGCCGGCGCGACGGGAGCGGGAGGCATGGCTTGGGGGGAGGCATCGCCGGTCACGGAGTCGCTCTCTGCAGCCGCGGTCGCGCCCCGAGTCTCCCAAAACTCTCCCGCTCCGCCCCGCCGGAGCATAGACCGAGAGCCCCGGGCGTCCGCTGAGCTTCTATCGGTCGCCGCCGCGGTTCGCAGGATCATCGGACCGGACGATCATCGATCCCGCTCCGGGGCGACTAGACCGAGGACAGATACCAAACATGTGGCTCCAGGCTTGAAGCGTTCTTTGCAGATGAGGATGCGTGAAGTGGCCGGGACCAGCCACGAAAGCTCCCGAGCCACGAGGTCGGACCAGCCGCACCGACGTTCGGAATTGGTCGGCACAAACCAGGAGTTGAGATCGGTCGGACCGCGACGCACGCGAATTCGGTCGACGCCATGGTTCTCTATCCGGAGTGGTGTGCTCCGGGCGCGCGGGCGCTCAGGGATATTCTCGGAGGCCACGGGCACCACGCTGCCCGTACCTGCACTGCTCGGACGCCTTCATCTCGCTGCACGCCGCCCGGTGCGCAGCGACCGAACAAAGATCCGCGCTCTGACTTCGGCACTCAGGCCCCGCATGAAGGATCTGTACTCCCTGCCGGTTGCGAGATCCTGCTCGATCGAGGACACCTGCTCTCCAGCCACGAGTTGCCCGACGACCTGCGCGTAGATCTGCGATCCGGCTATCACGCACTCGGCAAAGGCCGAGTGGACGCACGAGACCCGCTCCAGATTGGCGCGAGAGGTCTCGAATAAGCGGCCGCCATCGAGCCTCGAGGTGCACTGGTGAACGCTCGCGCCGAGCCACTGGGGCTCCCTGTTCGCCAGGGGCCAGAATGCACAATCCGCACCCCGGTACCGAGGCGACACGCCGGTGTGCATGTTCAGTGCAATCACCCGGGCGTGCCCCAGGACAACATCGGGGACGATCGAGGTTCCGTACACCAGGAGCAGGTCGGGGCCGAGCCGCTGGACCGCGGTAGTCGCGGGCTGCCCCCGCCACGACTGGACGGACGAGGCCGCGACATCCGCAAGGCTGTCCGAGCAATCGGAACCCAGCCGGGACCGCAGGACGGCCTCTCGCCGCGGAGCATCCCGAAGAAGCTTCAGCAGGCACTTGCGGCATAGCCGAGACACCTGGACACGAAGGGGCAGCTTGGCGAATCGATGCCAGCGCCGAGACGGCCCGCCGGACTCGAGGATGATGACCAGCTCCGGGCACACCTCACGCAGCTTCGCGGCCACGTAACGGTGCTCGAGACCATCGCGCGTGAGCAGCACCACCGTCTGGACCGGTTGGGTCGTCATCGGTGCGCGCCCTTTCGGATGGCATCGCGGCACTGCCGAATCCTGGGAAGCCACTCGATCCGCTTCCTCAGGCTTGAGACGGGATCACGGACCAGGCTCGTGCGGTACCACGCACCCGCCGTGGGCGCGGCGCGATTGCGCACCGAATGCACGAGGAAGACATCGCGTACGCCCTGCCTATCCAGGGAATCAAGGATGGCGGGCGTGGCGTCCTCGCGGGAGCCATACGGGACGCTGAACGCGTCGGCGTATCCCGATAGCTCCGTATGCACCAGTTTTCCCGGCGTCCCTATTTCGAGGTCGAAGTCCGCGGCATCGAGACATCGCATGTGGGGGTGGCTGTGCGTGTGGTTGCCAAGATCGATCCCGTAATCCTTGCACGCGGCGAGGTCTTGGAGGTCGCAATAGACGTCCGAGTCCATGATGGCCCGTGCTTCGGCGATCGCGGCGGCACCCACCAATCGATCGATCAGCGACTGCCGAGATCCGTAGGAGAGGCCCGACACCCTTGCCCCGACTAATTCGCCGATGGTCTCGGCGGGCGCGGAATCCGGCGCCACGAACGATGACGCCGTCCGCAGGCCTCGGCATGCCGCGATCAAGCACAGCAAGTTATCGAGCAGCGGACGCCGATCTACGATTGGGGCGCTATTCACGAAGAACAATGCCGGAACTCCGAGCTTCTTCAGGATCGGCCCGGCAACACGCGGGACGCTCCGATAGCAGTCATCGAAGGTAATCAGGAGCGGTGGGCGTTTCCTGGTTGCAATGAGATCGAGTTCGCCGGAGCGGAGCTGGGCAAGCGAAATAGGCGTGTAGTGCTCGCAGAACCACTCGATGTGTTCCCGGAACAGCTCCACGGGCGTGCTGACGCCGAGGCCCCGGACCGCATCACCGGGGTCCGAGCAGACGTCGTGGTAGAGGACAATCCGTGGGATCAGCGCCATGGCTCGTGTACTCGGCTCGCGCTAGGCACGCTCGAACGCGCCCCGTATCCATGTTCTTCGCGAAACCCAGACGGTGCGCCACACCTGTGCGGAGAGCTTCGATGACGGCCGCGCGAACGCGGCCACGCGGTGGGCAAGCCAGCGTGATAGCGGCCAGCAGGCGAGCAGCACGAGTCCCAGGGATCGGTGCGCGGGGCGAAAGTGGTGGCGGATCAGCAGGGCCTTTGCGGCGAGCAGTCGCTTGAGCTTGTCCGCCCGCACGGTTTCGGATGCGCCTCCGTGGTGCACGATCTGGGCAGTGGGCGTGATCATGGGATTGGCCCCGAGCCTGCGCGCCCGATAGCACAGGTCGGCCTCCTCGCCGTACATGAAGTAGTCCAGATTGAAGCCGCCGAGCGCATTCCAGAACTCCGCCTTGATGAGCAAGCAGCACCCGGTGACGATATCGACGCTACGCGTATCTCGCCGGTCCCACCCGCCGATGGCTTCGGGGTTGAGCACCCGTGATCGCGGGAACAATGTGGTGAGCCCGACGACGCGGGACAGCAAGCTCCACAGAGTCTGCCGGCCCCAGCACGATCCCGGATTCAGCGAACCATCCGCATACACCGTGCGGCAACCCCAGATGCGTGCGTCCGGATGCGCGTTGGCGAAGTCGAGGAGCCGATCGATGGCGTGGTCGAGCACCACCGTGTCGGGGTTGAGCAGGAGCAGGTATTCGCCGCGGGCGTGCCTGGCCGCCTCGTTATTCCCACCAGCAAATCCGACATTCTCGCTCGACTCGATCAGCCGGATGCGATCACCGAACTCGTCGGCGAGCGCCTCGTCCGAGCCGTCATTCGACGCGTTGTCGAGCACGATCACCTCGAATGCGTCGGTCTCCGCCTGCTCGAACACCGATCGCACGCACGCAAGCGTCATCTCGCGGGTGTTGTAGCTGATGATAAGGATGGAGCACAGTGGATTCATGGCGCGACATCGGGTTGCGGAGCTCTTGGTGCAGGCCGTGGCGAGCGAACCGGTGGGTTCTTGGGCTTGCCAAAGAATGCCGGATCGGCCATGCTGGCTCCAATGGCCAGCGTTATGTACCAGAGATATTGGATCTGGCCGAAGTAGCTGACGCCGATGAAGCAAACGCAGTGCACGAAAACGGAGGCGCCAATGCCCCACAGGAGCATCCGATCCGCCTTGTTGCGCGCCCTGGCCTGAGCATTGGCGATGGAGCGTCCGACCAGGTAGATCAGCGCGATGAAGAGCCCGAGCCGCCACATGCCGCCGCGCACGCCCTCGAGTATGTACTGATTCGTGACGTCAAACAGGCCCCATCCCCAATGCCCCGTGGAAGGAGTGCCGAGCAGCATCCACTCGGGGAAGCGGTGGATTGCTCTGTCGATCAGGTGGTAGCGATGCCAGCCGGTTGATCCGCCGACTGCCGAGACGCGGCTGATGAGATGCCACACCGGGGCCTGCATGACCATGTGCAGCCCGGCAAGCACGAACGGCGTTGCGATGAAGGCGTACCGCATCAGCCCGCGAGCGGGCCACCAGAGCCAGAAGAACACGCCCGCGGCAAATCCGAGCACGGGCGTGCTGGAGGCCGAAGCCACGATGATGAAGACCGCCGACAAGGTGCCCGCGGCGAAGATCCAGCGATCCATCGGCTTGGCCTGCCGCGCCAACGCACCACCCAGCGTGAGCGCGCCGATGGCCGCCCAGAAGACCCCCGCCAGGATGGGATGGGAGAATGCACCCTGGCATCGGAGCCTGCCGTCGCGGATCCACGTGATCTCCCGGACGCCACCGAAATAGGCAAAGAGGTTGCGCTGCGTCGAGAGCTCGAACGCGAAGAGCACACAAACGGGAATGGCGATGAGCGCGACGCCCCTGGCGAACGCCCGGAAATCGTCCATGTTCTGGATCATGACACGGGCGACGAAGTAGGCGCCCAGCGTGTCCACCGATTGGCCGAGCACGTAGACCACGGCGCTCGCTTGGGCCTGCTGGAGCACGTACACGACGGACGCGGCAACGACCCACGTGGCGTACACGCCATCGATGCGATTGAAACGCATCGCGAGCAATTCGCTGCGGCACAAGACGCGTGCCAAGCCGACGAGCGCCATGAGACGAAGCAGGGTAAAGTCGGCGCCAAGCACGGCGATGCGTTGCGCGGACGGTATGAAGCAGATGAGGATAATGAATGGCACGATTGCCGTGCGGCGCGGGGCTAGAAACATCCACAGCGAGAGAATGCCCAGCACGACCAGGGCCATCGGATGGACGAACGTGGTATCCTGCCACGCGCGTTGCGGTGTTGTCGGGTCGGACGCGATGCTGGCCAACATACTGGTCATGGTGTTCCGGAGTCGCGATCCTCGGTGATCTCAATAGGATGCCGTAGGTGCTTGCGAATCACGCGCTTCGCGGTGCCGGTGAAGGATCTCAACTTCGAGAGGCCGCTCAACTCGCTCCACCAATATCGAAACAACTCGAAGCCGCGGTAGCGGGGCACGGCCGCCCCCATGGCTCGCAGCACCAGCAGCCGCGCCCACAGGCCGCCTCGCGTCTTCAGAAGGTTGGGCTGCGATCGGGGCAGCAGCGTCGGATCGTTGGTCTCCAGCGTGATGTAGCCGGCCGCGGCAGCCGCGTGCACGATGTCGCGGCCGCGGCTGGTCCTGGCAATGATGAGAGACTTGCCCGGTTCGCCGGGCTGCACCGGGCGGTACCAGGGGTCGCCTACGGCCACGTCGGCAAACTCGCCCGTGTGGTCGGGGCAGATGTAGCAGCGCCATTGCCGGTATCGCTGCAGGAAGTCCCAGCTCTCGGCGTAGGTCCGCTGCTCGGTGCACTCCCTGCCCTCGCTGTCGGTCCACGTCACGGTCCACATTCCCGGCCAGCCCTTGCCCCTATACCGTAGAGACGTGACCGTCTCGGGATCGTCCACGCCTACGTTCTTGAGCAGTTCGAGCGTGCCCCTCGTGGAGGGCGCTCCGGCGCAGAAGAAGGCTATGACCAGGCCCAGATTCTGATCGAGCATCGGACGGAGGCTGCGTGCGCGCTGGACCGCCGCGGCGTCGCACGGCTTGCCTATGAAGACGCTTGGCTTCTCGGCATCCTCGATGCGGTGCAGCGAGTCGCACGGGCTGGCCGGCGCGTACCGCGAACCGGTGTGTTCCAGGAGCGAAGTTCTTTCCGTGCTGTACACCGTCTCGTTCAGATAAGCCTTGTCCCTGCGTGTCGCGGTGTGCAGCACGCCGCCCATTCCCCCCCGCTCGATCGCGTAGAGCGCCAGGGCCGTGGCCGCGCCGCCGCTGGAGCCCGCGTGTCGGATCTCGGCATCACTGGCGAAGCCCTCCCACACCTCGTACACCGGGCCCCACGCGTCGGTCAGCTCGTGGACGAGCTCGGCGTCGCCCGCGCCGAACGAGTGTTGCAGGCTGGCCCCCGGGCACACGCGCAGCGCGTCGCCGGTTTCCTCGGCCGCTCCCTCGACCAGGAAGGGCCTGCGCCCGAACTCGACCGCGTCGCCCATGCGGAAACGCTCGGGCTCCACCGCCGCGCACGCTCCGCATCCCGTGCAGAGCTGCATGGAGCACACTTGGTCAATTGTGAGCACGGGAAGCTTCATCGTGTCGCTATTTCGTCCTGTTGGATGAAGGGAGGACGCGTCGCACGCGACGTCGCAGAGCTGCCCGCCACGGGGCGTAGTATCGGGGACTTGATGGCAGCCTCTGAAGCTCTTCGGCCGACCGGCGCAACCGGGCATCCCAGGCCTGCACCGTGGTTGCACCAAAGTTCCGGGCAGACAGGGGCAGGAACTTCTGCAGGTCGTCATCGGTCCGGATGAGGGTGTGCGGTGCCCGCGGGTCGTCCATGTGTTCCTGCCAGAGGAATGGGTAGTACCACCCGTTCGTCCAGCCCGCGAGGGCGACGCGCGTGAGGTAGCCGGTGATCCCCGATTCCTTCTCGCGTAGAAGACCGATCCTTCGCACGCAATCACGCTTCAGCAGAAAACCGCTTCCCTCCACCCATGGGTGCACCAGGATCTTGTGCGTGCCGCGAAACTCCCTGATCTTCTTCTGGGCAAGCTCGGGGCGGAAGTCCTCCGGCATGAACCTCCAGCAACCGATCGCTCCGAGTCTTGGCTCGTCTTCGTGGGCCTTGCGGAGCACCTCGAGCCAGTTCACGGGAACCAGGCAATCGTCGTCCACCTTGGACACGAACTCGCCGTCCGATTCCGAGAGGAGCCAGTTGGTGGGGTCACGAAGCTTGCGGTTCTCCTCGCTATGGCGGAAGCGAAAGACACGCGGGTGGTCGCGGAACCCCGAGACAACCTCGAGCGTCTCGGGATCGCTGCCGTTCTGCCAGATCCAGACGCGGACCGACTCATCGCAGGTCTCGAGGAGACGCGAGAGCGACAGCCGCGTGTACGGGGCTCGGTTGTAGGTGATCATCAGGATGTCGATCATGGCTGACCCCACGCTATCACCGGTGCCCTGTATCGGAGTTGCTTGAGGCTGCGCGAAGAAGGACCGACTCCAGCTTCCGGACTTGGCCCTGCGTATCGAACACGTCCCGCATTCGCGTCGCCCCAGCCGCGCCCATGCGCAGCCGCAGGTCCCCATCCCTCATCAGCGTCGAGATCGCCCTCGCCGTGGCCTGCACGTCGTTCTCCTCGGTCAGGATGCCCGTCTCGCCCTCGCGAACTTGGTCGCATATGCCGCCGCTCCGGGACGCGACAACGGGAAGGCCCGTCGAGGCGGCTTCTGCAACCGACACGCCGAAGCCCTCAACCCACCCGTCCGGAGATGTCAACGAATGATGCACGAAGATGTCCGTGCCGGCCATCTGTCGATTGACTTCGCTCGAATCGAGAGAGCCGAGGAAGCGTACTCGATCCGAGAGACCCAACGCCCCGGCGAGTTCTTGGAGTTCGCCTTGCTGGGGTCCAGTGCCGACGATCCGGAACTCCCAGGCCGGCAGGTCGTCATCGAGTGCAGAGAGCGCACGGAGCACGACCTGCACGCCCTTCCACGGCACGAGGCGCCCGACAAATAGAAGCGTGACGCAGTCGCCCCGGGCAACGCGATCGACAAAGGGAAAGTCCGCCACCGGTACGCCGCAGGGAATCAGGTGAATCCTGTCTTCAGGAGCACCCATTCGGATCAGTCGATCCCGCTGGTGAGAACCGACGCAGACGACCTCGGCGAAATCGCAGATCTTGTTCTTCAGGCTCCACCTGTACCAACGGTTGTTGAGACTCGAGGTGATGTCCAATCCGTGAAAGTGGGCTACGACGGGAATGCCAAGGTCGCGTGCGGCAGGCAGGACCCGCAACGCAATATGGCCGAAGTGTGCCAGCATGACCTCGACGTCGTGGTTCCTCAAGAACCTGCAGATCTGGCGTCGTTCCCCGCCCCTCGTACCGAAGAAGTTGCCCGAGCCGGCGTTTCGGGTTCGCCACAGCCACCGACCCCGGCCGTCGTTCGGTTCCTTCGGAAACGGGAGGCATTCAATCGGCACGGGATGCTCTTGCGGAGCGTCTGAATTGGGGGTCGGCCAGGTCAGGATGGCCGGGCGGAATGCCTCAAAGCCTCGAATCTGCCGGTCGATCCAGACCTGGGAGCGTTCGCCGAGCCTGGGAGCGACCACGCAGAGGCTGCGGTGCCCTGGGCTACTGCCAGACTCCCGTACTAGGTTCGGCACGTCATCGGCCTCTTTCGCTCAAATAGCGTCTTGTCCAAGGGGATGCACATGGAATCGCCCAGCGGACGTTGCCGTCGTGTTGAAGAGAGCGTGGCGCGACCGGTTCGGGCTGGACAATCGCATCGGGCAATCCGCTGGTATCTTGGTGTGATGCCCCGAGCGTACGACGCCGCCGCGGTCCGCATGGAGCTGCGGGAACAGCCGATAGCGCCTGAGGAACGTGTTGCCCGGATCCGACTCGACTACCTGGATCACTCCGCGGCAGGCCGAGCGGTCCCCGTTGCTGCCGATAACGTGGCGGGGAGCCGAAGCGGCCTTGGTGCTGCAAGCCGGGGGCGCCATGGAGGCGGCCCATCCATGGCCTGTTTCGGCGTGGCTCCGGTCGGGCTGGTGCGGCCCCGGCCATCGGTCAGCCGCGGCCCGCCGCGCTCGATGCCTCGCACGCGGCGGCCAGCCCACGGATGCACTCGGCGATCTCGTCCATCTGCCACTCGGCCGTGCGCAGCACGGGGGGGAGGCCCCGGGCCAGCTCTTGCCCCAGCTCCTGGCGGCGCAGATACACCGACTGGATCGCTTCGAGCGAGGCATGGGTGTCCAGTCGTCGCGGGTCGATCACCGCCTCGCCCATGCCACACCCCTCGAACACGCCCCGGGCCTTATCGCTATAGCTTGTCGTCGCGGTGGAGACGCCGCTTGAGAGCGCCGCGATGGTGGCGTGCATTCGGGTGCCACAGAACCATGAGCATCGGGATATCACCCACTTGGTCTGGCTGGCGTCCAGCGTCGGGGGCAGCACGTGCAGCCGGCCCCCGGCCATTGCGGCCAGTTCCCGGACGACGGCGTCGTTGGCCGCCGGGTCGCTCTCGGCCAGTCCCCGCGGGGCCAGGACGTGGGGGACCAGCACCACGTCGCCGTCGTCCTGCTCAAGAAGCCATCGCACGAGGGCCACGGCCAGCTCGCGATAGTCGGCCTTGAAGCCGTAGCGGTCCCGAGCGGCGGCGGGGTCGTTGTAGATCAACCCGCTGATGTTGACGCCGATCAGGGGCAGGCCATTGGTCACGGCGGCGAGGAGCGCGTCGGGAAGAGCCTCTTCGGGTGGTTCCGCCTTGGGCAGCAGGAAGGCGACGTCTACGCCCAGCTTGTGCTTTTCGGGGTCGAAGGCGTCGCCCAGCAGGTCCTTCAGGATTTCGAACGATCGCGCGTCGCGGGCCCAGGCCCGGGCGGCGCCTCGGCAGAGCCGGCTTGCGTCGTCGCGCAACGCGGAGTCCTGGAATGGACCGTACGTCTGCGGCAACAGAATCAGGGGTATGCGGTGCTTCAGCGCGAAGTTCTTGGGCTGGTTGATCGACAGATAGCGCCAGGGGCCATAGAGGTCGGTGAAGCTGTCCCCGCCCGAGATGTCGCAGAAGGCGATGGCCCGCTTCAGCAGCGAGGCGGCAGGATTGGGCGGGAATGGCACACGCATCGCCAGGCGTATGCGGGCCCAGGTGTGGGCATCCCACACGCGACGGCTCGTGCGGGCCCCGCAGCGGCCGATTCCATCGTGGTCGGGCGCTGCGCTCGTGCTGGAGTTGTCAAAGAGGACGACGGGCAGGTCGGGCAATCGGGAGCGCAGAGAAACGGCACTCGAGCGACCGAGTGCCGTGACTCCATGGTTGCTGGTGTCGGGAGCGGCACCAAAGACGCCGATATGCACGCTGCGCTCCCCTAGAGCCTCAATCGCCGCCCGGTGGATCGGAGCTCGGCTGGAGCGATCCGATCGAGCCACCAACCGGTATCGGCTGATTCCGGGCATCTGCCGGAGTGAGCGGCTGGACGATTCGCGCGTCGAGCACGCCCCCCGATCGCGGCGAGAAGTCGTTGCCCGACGGATTCAGGAAGAGCGTCTCATACGAGCCTCCACTCGTTGCCCCAGATCCGAGCGGCCCGCTGTTGAGGAAGTGGCTGTTCTGGAATGCCACGCTGCCCTCGGGATAGCCGGAACCAGGATAGGACACCTCTTCGAAGACCGAATTGCGAATGCTCAGATTGGTGACGGGCCGGCTGCCACCCGACGGATCGCCGGAACGGAACCAGAACGGCGTACCGACCAGCGTCGTGTTCCAGAAGAGCACGTGGTTCGAGTTTCGGATCCATTGGCCCAGGAGGCCGGTTCCGGCATGCCCACCCTCGATGAGCACGTTCACGAAGGCCGCGTTGTCGTGGCTCTCGTCGCCGCGGGAGAAGATCGTCTGCGCTTGCTGATCCACCGCTTCCAGGCCATACACGATCGTGTTTTCCTGGGACTCCGTGTACTGAACGACGTCGGCGTGGTAGCTCGCAGCGCCCTTCACGAGCTCGCTGGCGGTCGAGTTCAGGATCATCAGCACGTTCGTAAACGCGTCCTCTCCAAGCCGCGAGGCGCTCACGTTTCGGATGAAGCGAGCGTTGGTCTTGACGCCCACGCGTGCGTTGCGGATCTGCGTATCGGTGATGTAGAGACCCAGTTGCCACTCCGCGGCGCTCGGAATGTTGTGCAAGGACGTCAGGCCGCCGCCTTCGGCAACGCAGTCTTCAACCCAGAGCTGCGTCGGATGCGACGCCGATGACGTGTCGCCGGGCACCTGCTGGATGGTCAGGCCGCTGAGGTGCACCTTGTCGACGCGGAGTTCGCGCCCGCTCACGCTCGCAACGTCGCCCAGGATGACCTGGCTCGGATCGAGACCGGGGGCCGCGGCGATGGTGACCATCGCGGTCTCCGGGTCCGGGAGGGTGCCGTTGCGCGAGTACCAGTCGTGCGTTCCTTCAAGGAGGTAGACCGTTCCGCCGTCGATGGCACCAAATGCAGAGTCCAGCGCGCGCAGGCCGCCGTCGATCGTCTTCTTGGCGGTCGCCTCCGTGAGCCCGTCGTTGGCGTCGCTGCCACTCGTCGGATCGACCCAGCTGACTCGATCCCGCATCACGCCCGAAGCGTCCGCATGCAGGAAGAGCGAGTGGCCGCCGTGGGTCACCTGCAGGTTGTTTCCGGCGAGAACCCGCGCCTGCCCCGCGTCCCGCGGGATGACCCTCGCCCGCACCTCTACGGGCCCATCATCGAAGAGCGATGCGTCCAGCGCGGCCATGTACTCCCACACGCCCGTCCGCGGGTTGAGCGTCATGCTGGTGGAGGGCGTCCAGGGGCCTCCATCGGCGCTGAACTCCACGCGATCGATGCCGTTGATGTGGAACGCGACCACGCCGACGTAGAAGACCCCATCGAACTTCTGGAACGGAACGACGTCCCAGCGTGCGATGGCACGGGCGTCGTATCCGGCATCGCCGGGTGAACCCACGGGCCCCGGTGTCGCCGTCGGGCCCGAGAAGCCCCCGCCCGGCGTGAGCACCGGGACCGTGCCCGGGTCCGGCGGTGGCGGCGGCGGGCCGCCGCCGGGGTCGCCGCCGCCCGGGCTGCCGCCAGGGTCCACCGGGGGCGCAACCGGCCCGCCGCTCTTGGGCGAGCTCGGCGGCGGATCGGTGGGATCGATCGGCACCGTGGGATCCAGCGGCGGCACGCTGACCGTCGTCGGCGTCACGCCCGGGCCGATGGGCGTCAGCGTCACGGACGGCCCGCCGGGACTGGCGATGAGCTGGAACTTGCCTAGCGAGGGGTGCGAGATGGTCGAGCCCCCGCCCGGTTCGCCACCGGTTCCGCCACTTGGGCCGCTACCCGGACCACCAGTGGACCCGCCGGGGGTCTGCGGTCCGCCGCGGCCGCCACCCTTCATGTGGGCGGCGATGAGCTCGCGGAGTTCCCGGTCGGTGTACTGCCGCCGCACGCTCGAGAGCGGAGCCGCGGGGATCGATCGGCCCGGGCCCACGGCGATGCGGCTCGGCCCGGCCAACTGCCAGATCCGGGCCTCGCGGTTCTGCAGGGCCGCTTCTCGCAGGGCGGCCCGGAATTGGGCGTTCGTTCTGGCGCCGCTGTAGAGCGGCGCGGCATTCGGCCTCTCGGCGGCCCGTTCGCGGTCCTGTGCGCGGTTGTCCTGGTCCGCCAGCAGCATGGGCGTCATGGCGGCCATGGACGCCAGCACAAGCGTCCGCTTCGTGTTCCGTCGTCGGTCGAGCATCAGGTTCCTCCAGCATCCCCAGAACGACACTCGATCATCGGTTTTGGGCCTGGAGTGGGCAAAAAACCAAGCTCGCCCCCCCAGAATCCGTTGTCGCCCAGGCGCACCATCTGCGCTAAGCCGGACATCCGACGCCGCATCCGATGTGGTCCCGTAATCGAGTGGTGTCTGCGGGCGTCGCCTCGTGCGCGCCCGCCGGGGTGCGTGTGCGGTCGCCGGCACGCGCGTGCCGGTCCATCCCCAGCAAGGCCCAAGCGTACCGGTCGTGTCCAGCGGATCACGACCGTCGATGCGACGGCGGCTGTGGTTGGATTGGCCGGCGGGCCCGTTGGATCCGCGCTAGACCCGCGGATCGCAGAGGGTTAGAGCAGCGGGTTGGGGGCGCCCCTGGTATATTCCCTGTTCGGGCTGAGTTGGGGCTGAGGGTACACGAACACGTCCGAATACAGCTCCGCCTCGACGCCCGGTGCCTCGGCCTGCTCGGCGAAGTCGATGGCGTCCTTCACCTCGTCGCGGATCTCGGTCCGCATCGCCTTCCAGGCGTCCTCGTCGATGGCGTCGCGGTCGTTCATCAGGTGGTCGAGCAGGGCGGCGATGGAGTCCTTGTTCTTGAACTCCTCGACCTCGTCCTTGGTCCGGTACTTCTGCGGGTCGCTCATCGAGTGGCCCTGGTACCGGTAGGTGTGCAGGTCGACGAAGGCGGGCTTCTGCTCCTCGCGGCAGGCATCGACGACGGGCTTGAACTCGTCGTACACGTCGCGGATATCCAGCCCGTCGATCTTCACCGAGTGGATGCCGTAGCTCTTGCCCCGCTCGATGAGGTTCTCGTGGTTGGCGGTGTGCCGTCCGATGGCCGTACCCATCGAGTAGCCGTTGTTCTCGATGATGTAGATCACCGGCAGGCCGTAGAGCGCCGAGAGATTGAGGGCCTCGTGAAAGGCGCCCTGGTCGACGGCGCCGTCGCCCAGGTAGCACAGGCAGACCTTCTTGGATCCCGTGCCGAGCACCTCCCACTCGTACTTCGCGGCGAAGGCCAGGCCCGCGCCCAGCGGCGTCTGCGCGCCGACGATGCCGTGCCCGCCGTACAGGTGGTTGGGCCTATCGAACATGTGCATCGAGCCGCCCTTGCCCTTCGCGCAGCCGTCGATCTTGCCGAACATCTCGGCCATGCACGCCCGGGCGGTCATCCCCCGGGCGAGCGCGTGCCCGTGGTCGCGGTAGGCGGTGATGACCGGATCATCGGGGTTGGTGCAGCCGATGGTGCCGACGGCGCAGGCCTCCTGGCCCGAGTAGATGTGGCAGAAGCCACCGATCTTGGCGGCCTGGTACGCCTGCTGGGTCCGCGTCTCGAACTCGCGGATCAGCTGCATGCTGCGGAGCCAGCCCAGCAGCGTCTCGTCGGGCAGGGCATCGACGGCTCGCTTGCTGCCGGCGGGCGGGGCGGTCGTAGCTGCTTGCGCCATGGGGCCGATTCCTCTCGTGCACGGGTCGCACGCGGCGCGCGTTCGCCGGGTGCGGGCTGGGCGGGCTCGATCCGCGCCGTTGCGACGCCGCGGCTCCAAGTGTAACGCCGGCCCCGGGCCCATTCGCCCGTGGCCGGCGGTTGTTTCGAGCCGTCGCCGATGGTGCGGTCCGCGGTCAGGTCGTCCGCGGTCAGGGCGTCCGCCGATCCTCGGGCTGGTCGAGCATGGCCGCAGCCGTCGTCGGCTTGGTCTGGCTCTGCAGAAGCACCAGGGCGGCGTGGAGCTGCAGGTCCAGCCCCTCGCTGATCAGCGCATCCGGGTCGGCCCGGTCCTCCGGCGCGGGGATGTCGCCGTTCTCGTCGAGCACCAGCACGTCGGCCTCCTGGCGGAGCCGCAGGCTCTCGGCCACCCTCTCGGGCAGCATCTGGACGGCCAGATCGGGCGTCACGCCGTGCTCCTCGCGGCCGGGTCGGCGGTGGATCATCCGCCCGCCGGGCAGCACGTAGTACTGCGTCGTGAGCTTCATGAGGGCCCGCGGCGATGGCCCGGTGTCGATCGCCAGCACGTTCTGCACGCTGCCCTTGCCGTAGGTCGTCTGGCCCAGGATGATGGCCCGCGCCGCCGACGCCTCGGTGTAGTCCTGGATCGCGCCCGCCACGATCTCGCTGGCCGAGGCCGATCCCTCGTTGATGAGCACCACCACGGGCAGCTTGGGCAGCGGGCTGGGGCGGTTGATCAGCCGCTCGGGCGGACTCTGCGTCTGGCGGTCGCCGTTGTTGTTGCGGGTGGACACCACGACGCGGCCGTAGGCGTTGCGGCCGTCGGCGTAATCCACGAAGCGGCTGGTGATCTCGACCGCCTGGTCGAGCAGCCCGCCGCGGTTGAACCGCAGGTCGAGGATCAGGCCCTGCAGCCCGGCCCGCTGCATCTCGGTGATGGCGCGGCCAAAGTCGGCGGTGGTGTTCTCGGTGAAGCCCGTGAGCCGGACGTAGCCGATGCCCCGCTGGGCGTCGATCATCCAGTTCCAGTTGTCGTCGGTGGCGTCAATCCGCTCCCAGCCCTTGACGGTCTTGAGCTCGACGGTGTCGCGGACGATCGTGTAGGTGATCTCCTCGGCGTCGTCGCCCTCGCCCCGCCGCACCGTGATGTCCACGGGCGTGCTCTTCGGGCCGGTGATCTTCTCGACCGCCTGGTTGAGCGTGAAGCCGTAGGTCCGCTCGCCGTTGACGCCGACGACGACGTCCTCGGCGCGGACGCCGGCCCGCTGCGCGGGCGTGCCGTCCAGCGGCGTCACGACCTCGATCTCGCGGCGCTCGTTCATGTGGATCGAGACGCCGATGCCGCTGAAGTTGCCTCGCGTGCTCCGCTCGAACTGCGTGACGTCGTCGGGCCAGATGATCTCGGAGTACTCGTCCAGGGCCGCCATCGCGCCATCGCCGAACACGCGGAGGATCAACTCGTCGGGCAAGGCGATGGTCTGGCGGTTCCACTCCTGCACGCGGTCGATGAGGGTGCGGACGCTGCGGGGGCCGATGGCCGGCGCGTCGCGGAGTTCGACCAGCTGCCGCTCGAGCACGCCGCGGTACGTCGCGCGGTTCTCGGCATCCTGCAGCTGCGGGAAGCTCTCGTACAGGTCGCTCGTGTCCACGAGCAGCTGCAGGGCCCGGATGCCCGAGATCATCAGGTCGCGGTAGGGCGTGCCCTCGACGTGCCGCGCATCCGAGAGCGCGAGCGCGTACTCGACCATCCGCGACTTGATGCCGTCTAGCCGCTCGTCCACCGAGACGCCCGACGGGTTGAACGGCGGCAGCGGATCCTCACCCGCGGCGACGAGCCGCTCGCTGCGCAGCTCGTGGTTGCGCTTGGGCGCGTAGATCGCGACGAGGGCCAGACGCTTGATCGCCCGCGTGCGGTCGTCCAGGTAGCGGGCGTCGAACTCGTAGAGCCCGTGCAGCCGGTCGTACAGCTCGGCGGCCTGGAACCACCGCCGCTCGCCCTCGGCGAGCGCGGCCGATGCTTCGGCCGCGGCCACCAGGTCCCGCACGGTGGCCTCTCCGAGCACCGACGCGTCGTTGCCGGTCAGCATGTGCAGCGTGATCGCAGCGCCAAGGCCATCGAGCAGCGCCAACTCGCGGTCCTCGGTTTGGTCGGCCTCCTGGAAGGCCCCCCAGTGCTCCGCCAGCTCCTGCCGCTGCTCGGCGATGAGCACGGCGCGGGCGTCGTCCCGCTCCAGGAAGCGCTGCGAGAGCGCCTCGGCGGAGAGCGCGAGCGTCGGATCGTCGAAGGCCTCGGCGGCGGCGTCGAGTAGCGTGCGGAAGGCCCGGGCGTCGCCCGCGGAGGCCGCATCCCAGAGGTCCTGGGACCACTCGGATTCGAGCGACGCGCGTTCGGTCGAGATGTGGTCGATCGAACTCGTGGAGGCCGCCGGCAGCAGGGCCGTCCCGAGCGTCGCGGACGCGAAGAGTCCAACTGCGGCCACGATCGTCGCGGTGGTCCTGGCTCGGTGCCTTGGCATGCTGCCTCCTGTTGTCTCGGCCGCCCGGATATCCCGGCGGCTGCATCCGCCGATCGTTCGGGGATCGGCCGCTCGGCGATGCGGAGCGCTCCGGATCCCGCAAAACAAGGACTGCCGGGGATGGTTATACCGTCATCGCCGCTTCGGTATTCGAAAAAGACACCCCATTCGTTCTCGGATGTCTCCTAGTGACCAAGGTGGATGGCCCCAGGTCGCCGGCTATTCGGGCCCGCGGGACGATCGGCAGGCCCACGCGACGGACCCCAAACACAGCACGATCATGATGGACCCCACCAGGCCCAGGAGCAGCAGCGTCGGGCTCGCCGCCAGCGGCCCCCGTGGCGCGGCCACGACGTAGGCCAGCACGCCCAGCACCGGCCCGGCGGTGTAGCCCAACCCGATGAAGGCCTCGTGCCGGCCGCCGGCGTCGATCTCGGCGTCGCCGACCTCCATTGCGTAGTAGAGCGCCGCCGCGTAGACCATGCCCACGCCGCAGCCCAGCACCGCCAGCCCGCCCAGCAGCAGCGTGCGGCCGGCGGCGGCGTCCAGCGTCGGGCCGATGGTGACGCCCGCGAAGCCCAGCAGCATGAGCGCCGCGGCGAGGATGGGCGTCCGCCAGCGGCCGTGCCAGCCCCCCCAGCGGGCGAAGACGACGAAGGTCGCCAGCCGGGTCGCCAGCCAGATCGCCGCCGCCGGGGCCGCCCACGGATCTTCGATGCCTACGCGGGCCATCAGGAAGGGCGCCACCGGCTCGAGCACCGCCAGCAGCAGGAAGCTCGCGGGCAGCTGCACGCGGAAGACCGCCAGCAGCCTGCGATAGGCAGCCGGCCGCGTGGGGTGCTCGTCGGGCAGGCTGCGCGCCGGCTCGCGGCCCATCCAGAGCGTCAGGATCGCGCAGGCGGCGTAGACCGGCAGCATCGCGGCGAGGGCCTCGAGCGGGCGGCCATGCACGAAGGGCCCCAGCGCGATGAGTGTGGCGACGAGGCTCGAGCTCCAGGTGATGTTGAACAGGCCCGTCGCGTGCCTGAGCCGCTCGCCCCGACGTCCGCCGCTGAGGTAGCTCTCGACGATCGGCCAGCTCGCGCCGCTGAGCAGCCCGTTGGCGATCGCCAGCAGCCAGATGGCCCAGGTGCCCGCCAGCGTGCCGGCCTCGCCCTCGGCCGGCCTCGTCAGCAGCGGCAGCGCCGCAAACAGGCCCAGGGCGAGGGTCAGCGCCGCCAGCAGGCGGCGGGTCGTCAGCCATGCGTGCCGGCGTGCCGCCCGCCGCAGCGCGGGCCCGACGAGCAACGCACCGGGCACGTACACCGCGCCGTAGAGCGCGGCGAGCACGAAGATGGGGATCTCGCCGAAGCCGTAGGCGCTCTCGGCCAGGAAGGGCACGCCCGTGGTGGCCACCCCCGTGCCGGCGCTCGCGAGGAAGGTGAAGGCGAGCACGGCCCACAACGGCGCGGGCCGCACGCCGCCGGCGGCCGGAGCCGGGCTGTCGGGTTTGCTTGGCACGAGCCCTGACGTTACCATGCCCCCGGCGGCCGGGCTCGGTTCTCGGTCCTGCCGCCGCTCGAAGGAGTGTGATGCTCCCGTCGAGCCCGTAGCTCAATTGGATAGAGCGCTGGCCTCCGAAGCCAGAGGTTCCGCGTTCGAATCGCGGCGGGCTCGCTTCTTCCTGGCCACCCGGCGTCGCCCCGGAGCGGGGCGACCCCTCCAATCAGCAGCCTACTCGTCCCAATAGCCATGCCGCCGATTGGCCCGGCCGTTGACGCAGTACGCCCGGCAGATGGCGTCGTGCTCGCACAGCCAGCCCCGCGCCTTGCACGCCTGTCGCCCGTGGTAGATGATGCGGTGGCTCAGGTCGGCCCACTGGTCCCGCGGGAAGTGGGCGATCAGATAGCGCTCGACCATGGTCACGGTTGCGTCCTGGGGCGCGAGGCCCAGCCGCTTGCTGAGCCGCTCGATGTGGGTGTCGACCACGAAGCCGACGTTGATGCCGAAGGCGTTGCCGAGCACCACGTTGGCGGTCTTGCGCGCGACGCCCCGCAGCGTGAGCAGCTCGTCCATGGTGCGGGGCACCTCGCCGCCGAAGTCCTCGACCACCGACGCCATCGCCGCGTGGATGGCCTTCGCCTTGTTGCGGTACAGCCCGATCGAGCGGACGTAGCCCTCGATCTGCTTGGGTGTGGCGTCTGCGTAGTCGGCGGGCGTGGGGAAGGCCCGGAACAGCTCGGGCGTGGCCTTGTTGACGCCCACGTCGGTGGCCTGGGCCGACAGGATGGTCGCCACGACCAATTCGTGGGGGGCCGAGAAGTCCAGGGCGCAGACGGCGTCGGGGTATCGCTCGGCGAGGGCGGCGGCGATCCGGCGGGCACGATCCTTCTGCGCCCGCGTCACGCTCGGCACCTCGAAGGGCAGATCACGCAGCCGCCTCGGATTCGCCGGCGTGCGGACCGCGGCCGTCGCGCTCACGGCCGCCGGCCCTTGAGCAGCGCGGGCTCCTGGAGGCCCGAGGGACTCGCCGCCGGGGCGGCCTCACGCTCCCGCACCTCGCCGGAGAGCACCCGGCGGCTGGTGGCGAGCGTGAAGCCGAACGCCGCGATCGCCGTAACGAGCGAGGCCACCATCACGGTGCTCGCGGTCGAGTGCCGGCCGTCGTAGCGGGCCTGGATCTGCAGCGCGGCCTCGGTCTCGCCCGCCGCGGCGGCGGCGCGGTACGCGTCGAGGTCGGCCTGCATCGCGGGATCGAGGTAGGCGAAGCGGAAGGTCATGAGGCCGACCATCGCGAGGATGGCCAGCGCCCGCAGCGCCGCCACCCAGCTCCGCGCGGGGGGGTTGCCCCGCCAGCACGCGACCGCGAACGCGAGCCCGCCGACCACGATCGCCAGGAAGCCCACGACGTCGGCCCCAACGAATAGCCGCTCGGCCACGAAGCCGCCCAGCAGCTTCCAGTGCTCGCCCTCGTAGGCGGCGTACGCGGGCAGCTGCGGGTCGAGCTGCTTGAGCAGCGTGAAGACGAAGTAGGCCGTTGCCCCCGTGACGAGCAGCGCGCCCGACCACGCCGCCCAGGCGGCGACCTGGATGGCCTCGAGGCGGACGGGCTGCCTGCTGGACGACATGCCACACGCTAGTCGCCGGGCACGTCGCGGAGCCTAGAACATCGGGTGAACGCCCAGCCGCCGAGCCTGGCCCTGTGCGCCTTCCGCGACGCCGACGCCCGCGATCGCGTGGCCTGGGCCTCCGCCGCGGGCTTCCGCGCCGTCCAGCTCGACGCGACGCACCCCCAGACCCGGCCGCGGGATCTGGATCGGTCCGCGCGGCGGGACGTCGCGGCGTTGCTCCGCCGGCACGAGGTCGCGTGCAGCGGCGTCGACCTATGGATCCCGCCCGAGCACTTCGCCACCCGCGAGCACATCGACCGCGCGACGGCCGCGGTGATCGATGCCATCTCGTTCGCGCGCGAGCTGGCGGGCCTCGTGCGGGCCACGCCGGCGGCGTGCGTCGCGCTCCCCACCGAGCCCGACGCCGACGCGATGGCGGCGATCCGGGCGGCGGCCGAGCGGCACGACGTCCGCGTCGCCGATCACGCCTGGCCCGCGCCCGAAGCTGGCGATGTCGGCCTCGACCCGGCGATGGCGATCCTCGCGGGGGCCGACCCCGTTGCCGTGGTGGCGTCGCTGGGACCCAGGCTCGCGCACGCCCGGCTGAGCGACGCGGGCACGCTGGGCCGGGCGCCGCTGGGGTCCGCGGGCGGGCGGCTCGACGTCGACGCGTACGCCGCCGCGCTGGCGGTGTCGGCTCCGGATGCTCCCCTGGTGCTCGATACGCGGATGCTGGTGGATCCTGCGGAGGCGGCCTTGAGCGGGCTGGCGGCGTGGCGTGCGTCTCCCGCGACGGCGGGGTAGCGGCGGACTATGAGTTGCCCATGAAGATCGCCATCGCCCAGATTGCCCCGGTCGTGCTCGATCGCGACGCCACGACCCGCAGGGCCGCCGACGCCATCGTCGAAGCCGGCCGCGGCGGCGCGGCGCTCGTTGCCTTCGGCGAGACCTTCCTGCCGGCCTACCCCCTGTGGCTCAGCCGGATGGACGGCGCCCGCTTCGATGCCGGCGACGTCAAGGACCTGCACGCGGCGTACCTCGACCAGGCGGTGTGCATCGAGGACGGCCAGCTCGACCCCGTGCGCGACGCCGCGCGGCGGGCGGGCACGCATGTCGTCATGGGCCTGGCCGAGCGGCCGCGGTCGCGGGGCGGCCAGACGATCTACTGCAGCGCCGTGGTGATCGATGATCGCGGGGGCGTCGCCTCGGTGCACCGCAAGCTGGTGCCGACCTACGAGGAACGGCTCGCCTGGGGCGCAGGCGACGGCCACGGCCTCCGCGTGCACGAGGTCGGGCCCTTCACCATGGGGGCGCTCAACTGCTGGGAGAACTGGATGCCGCTGGCGCGGGCGTCGCTCTACGCCCAGGGCGAGACGCTCCGGGTCGCCATCTGGCCCGGCTCGGACGGCCTGACCCGGGACATCACCCGCTTCGTCGCCCGCGAGGGCCGCAGCTACGTCGTGTCGGCCGGCGCGATCATCGGGCCCAAGGACGTGCCCCCCGGCGTGCCGCACCGCGAGCAGTGGGCCGACAAGGACGCGCCGGGCGGCCTCTACTGCAACGGGGGCTCATGCGTCGCCGCCCCCGACGGGACGTGGGTCGTCGAGCCCGTCGTCGGCCGCGAGGAGATCGTGTACGCCGACCTCGACCCCGCGATGGTCCGCCGCGAGCGACAGAACTTCGACGCCAGCGGCCACTATGCGCGGCCCGACGTGCTGTCACTCAGCGTGGACCGCACGCGGCAGGGCGTGCGGTTCGAGGGCTGAGCCCGGATCGCCCTAGAACTCGTACTCCAGCCGCCCGTGCCGCTCGCTGCGGCTGATGACATCGGTGGCGTACAGCCCCGCGAGCACGAACTCCACGCAGCTTGCGCGGACGGCGGGGTTCTCGCTGGCGTTGACCTCGAAGGCCTTGTCCCACACCGGCGGCACGCGCTCCAGCAGCGAGGCGTAGTGCTCGCTGGGCAGCATGTCGCCCACCTCGATGCGGACGCCCTTGGCGAAGATCTCGCCGATCTCCGCCAGGCCGTGCTCGGTGACGTACTCGGCGAAGACGGTCTGGATGGCCTCGGCCACGATCGCGTCGAGGGCCTGCTGCTCGTTCATCTGGTGGGCGCCCATCATGTCCAGCTCGAGCTTGCCCGTCGCGCTGGCGCGGATGTGCGCGAGATCGCTGATGCGGGGGACGGCCTTGTCTTCGCCGAGCCGCAGCGCCCGCTGGCGGGCGCTGGCGACCATCGTGCGGTAGTTCGCCACGCTGAAGCGGGCGCTGACGCCCGATTCGTGGTCCACGTAGTTGCTGCCGCGGGCCGCGATCGACACCTGCTCGACGATCTCCTTCATGAAGCGGGGGACCACCAGGGGGACGGCGTCGTCGAGCTTGGCGAGGTCGGCGGCGGCCTCCTGCTCCATGATGTCGATGCCCAGGTCCCGCTCCCGGGGATAGTGCGTACGAATCGTGCTGCCGATGCGGTCCTTGAGCTGCGGGATGACCTTGCCCGAGCGGTTGTAGGTGCTGGGATTGGCGCTGAAGAGGATGAATACGTCGACCTCGAAGGAGATCGGCACGCCGCGGATCTGCACGTCCCGCTCCTCGAGGATGTTGAACAGCCCGACCTGCACGAGGTCGTCGAGGTCGGGCAGCTCGTTCATCGCGAAGATGCCGCGGTGCATGCGGGGGATGAGCCCGAAGCTGAGCGCGTCCTCGGTATCGAGCGAGGCGCCGGCGACGAGCTTGGCGGGATCGATCTCGCCGATGACGTCGGCGAACTTCGTGCCGGGCGCCAGCCGCTCGGCGTAGCGCTCCTCCCTAGGCCACCATGCGATGGGCACGCCGGCGGCGTCCTGCTCGGCGAGCACCGCTCTGCCCCGGGCGGTGATCGGGGCGCACGGATCCTCGTGCACCGGGCAGCCCGGGATGTCGAGGTAGGGCACCGCGTCGTCCAGGAAGCGGGCGAGCATCCGCATCAGCCGGCTCTTGGCCTGGCCCTTCTCGCCCAGGAACAGCACGTCGTGGCCCGCGAGCACGGCGTTGACGATCTCGGGGACCACCGTGTCGTCGTAGCCCACAATCCCCGGGAAGAGATCGTCGCCTCGCTCCAGGGCCGCCAGCATGTTGCCGCGGATCTCGTCCTTCACGCTCTTGGAGCACCAGCCGGCGTTTCGGAGGTCGGCCAGGGTGCTCGGTCGGGTGCTCTCCATGGCGCAGCGTAGCGGGAGCGGTGGGTCCGGAACCCGGCGGGGCGTCGGGGCAGGGCGATTCCGCACCTACCGTCGGGCGTGCCCGCCGCAACGCCGCTCCTGTCCATCGTGACGCCGTCGCTCAACCAGGGTCGCTACCTCGGCGAGTGCCTCGACTCGGTCCGCCGGGAGATCGCCCGGGTCGATGCCGAGTTCGGCGAGCCCGGCTCGGTCGAGCACATCGTCATGGATGGCGGCAGCACGGACGCCACCGTCGGCCTGCTCGAGCGTGCGGCTCACCTGGCGCATTGGCAGAGCGAGCCCGATGGCGGCCAGAGCGCGGCGATCAACGCGGGCCTGCTGCACCACGCCCGCGGCGAGTTCGCGACCTGGCTCAACGCCGACGATTGGCTGGAGGAGGGCGCCCTCGCGCCCATGCTCGGCCGGCTCCGCGACGCCGACGCGCCCGACGTGCTCGTGGGCCGCTGCCGATTCGTTCGGGATGGCGAGACGATCTTCGAACCGAGGCCGCCCGAGCCGATCGACGCCGCCGGCCTGCTGAGGCTGCGCAGCGGCTGGTTCAACGGTCGGCTGATCGTCCAGCCCGAGGCGTTCTTCCGGCTCGCGTGCTTCCGGGCGGTGGGAGGGCTGAATGACGCCAACCATTTCACGATGGACCACGAGCTGTGGTTGACGCTGCTCCGCGCCGGCGCGCGGTTCGAGTCCATCGAGCACCGCGTGGCGTGCATGCGCGCGCACGACGAGCAGAAGACGGCCGACAACCGATGCATCGTGGCGTCGCTCATCGAGTTCGGCGAGCCGTTCCTGGATGACATCACGGGCGCCTCCGAGCGCGATCGAGCCGCGCGCGAGATCGAGGGCATGCGCCGCAAGCTCGCGCTCAGCGGGCCCGTGCTCCGCCGGCTGCGATCGCTCTGGGCGGATACCGAGCCGGCATCGGCCGCCGAGCCTCGCCCTCTCGAAGCGTCCGCGGGCTTCCACAACGCGCCGCTCCGTGCGGCGCTGCAATCGCTGCCGTCGCCACCCCGGCTGATTCGCCGCCGCTGGCGCGTGCCTCCCGGGACCGTCCTGCCGGGCGTGCGCACCACCGAGTCCCGGGACGGGCCGCACGACCTGATCCATCTGAGGGCCGCGCTGCATCGCTCCGACGATCCCGCCGGCGTCGCGTCGGCGGCCTGGGCGTCGCTGCGTGCCGGCGGGGTGCTGGTCGTGTCGGCGGAGATTGCGCCGTGCGGTGCGACGCTGCGGGGCTACTGCGGCAGGCTTGCGTCGCTCATCGACCAGCAGCTCAGCCAGGACCACGACTGGATCGTCGATGCCGACGCGATGGACTGGGTGCGATCGCTCGAGGGATCGACCGACGCCGACGATGCGGCCCTGCTCGGTGCGATCCCGGGACTCTTGGGGAACGACGTGCGGGGGCTGCTGCCCGTCGAGCCGCTGGCGTTCATCCGCTACGGCGGCGTCTCGTGGCACCCGCTGGTGCCGTTCGAGGCCGTCGAGAGCGTCCAGCCCGCGGCCGACGAGCACTGCTGGTGCTGCGGCCTGTGGCACAAGCCTCACTAGCCGGTCGGATGTTCGCATCGCCGCAGGACCGCTGCGCCCGTGACGTACGTGTGGTGCTCGGCGGTGGTCTTGTGCCACTCGAAGTAGGCCGGGATGTCGCCGGTATTCCAGGCGATGTCGCAGCCGGGCGAGAACGCCGGGTGCCGCCAGATGTCCCGCTCGAACTGGGCCATCGTGAGCGCACGGCCGTTCCACTCGGGGAAGGCCATGTCCATGTCGGGCTCGCAGATGTCGAAGGACAGCGCGAGCACGCCGCCGGGGCGTAGCACGCGGGCCGCCTCGTCGAGCGCCGCCTTCTTGTCGGGCTGGTGCTCGATGACGCTCAGGCTCGTGACGAGGTCGGCCTCGCCGTCACCGATCGGGATGCGCTCGTCGTCGGTGAAGTGCCAGTCGATGGGCACCCGCAGCGCGTCCCGGAGCTTGGTCCACCTGGGCTCGATGCCGCGAGTGGTCTCGATCATCGTGACCCGAGCGCCCCGGCATGCCAGCCACCAGGGCATGGGGCTCAGTTCGCTGCCCAGGTCGACGACGCGGAGCCCCGCGAGCGGCAGCGGCCGAACGGCGTTCCACCACAACCATGGGTACTCCCAGATCTTCGACCACGTCGTGAATTCGCGGAGGCCGTGCTCGGCGGCGAAGGCGTTGAGCACCGCCATGAAGCCCGCGAATGGCTCCGACCGCAACTCGTCGAGCGATGCAAGACGGGCGTGCGCAGCCGGTGGGGCGGCGCTCGCGTGCGCCGCCACGCGGTCGTTGTCGGGCTCGATGAGATCGAGCCTCTCGAGCGCGGGGCCCAAGCAGGGACCGTCGCACCGGACGGGCACGCCCGCATAGCGGAGTGCGAGTGCTGCGGCGGCCGGAGCGTTACCGCCTCGCCGTCGAGCCGCGTCGAGGAGCTGCATGCCTAGGGCCTCGTCGTCGTCATCGAGCGCATCCATGCCGAGGCCGTTCGCGAGCGTGCGCAGCTGGGTGCCGATGGACCGAGCGGTTCGTGGACAGGTCGGCTCGTGCGGCGCAACCTCGGCGGGCGCGGGCACGTCATCGGGCGACCACAACGCGGCGATGGGCGCGAGCCCGCTCCGCAGCTCGGATGAGAGCTCCCGCCAGCCCACGCCGATGCGGCTGGTGCTGATCGAGGCGTGCTCGGCCACGTCGGCGCTGCCCCATTCCCAGCTTGGCAGGTCGTGGCGGCCCGGCTCGTAGCGGAGCGTGGCGTCGTCGAAGTCCTCGCCCAGGTGCGCGCACAGGCGGCGCAGCTCGCCGGCGGGGTCCTGCACCAGACGCTCGTAGGTCATCGTGTGGTGCTCGCGGCCTTCCAGGAAGCGCTCGATGCGGCGGTTCCAGCTCGCCCACCGCAGCATCGCCGCCAGCGGGGTCGACGTCGTGACGACACGCCGGTCCAGCCGGAGCTTCTCGTTGTAGATCGAGCCGACCCGCTTGCGATGCTCGGGGACGCTCGTCGTCGAGTGTGCCACGTCCAGCGGCGCGCGCGTGATCCACACGTACTGCGCCTCGGGCAGCAGGCCGGCCAATTCGTCGAGGTGCAGCAGGTTGTTGGGGGTCTTCTCGGCCCAGCGCCGCTTGCCGCGCGACTTCGCGTAGGCCGCCATCACTTCGTGCACGAAGCCGCGCGCCGCGGCGAGCACCACGGACGGATCCTGCCCGTAGGAGCGGCAGTAGCCCGTCTCGTCGTCCCGCATGAAGCGCACGAGCCCGAGCACGCTCGCCCTCTGGTGCTCGGCGAGCCACGGCGTCTCGGGGCCGCAGGCGATCCGCGGGTGCGCGTCGAGCAGCGTCCGCAGCAGCGTGGTGCCCGAGCGGGGCACGCCGAGGATCAGGATCGGCCGGTCGCTCACGGGGCGAGCATAGCCCCGCAATCGGGCGCCTCCAGCTCGTAGCCGAGGGCGCGCAGCGCCCCACCCGCGATGCGTTCGGCCTCGCGGGGCGGATGCAGCTCGGCGTGCGACGGATTCTGCCGACCCAGCAGTTCGCGGGCCTTCCGCTGCATGTGCTCCGCGTCGGACGGGATGCCCAGGTGGCCGGCGATGGCCGCCATTGTTGCGTCCGGGTCGGCGAGCAGGTCCTCGTAGTGCACCCGCAGCACGCGATCATTGCCAATCGCGGCGAGGTGCTCGGCCGCGACCTCCACGCTCAGCCGCCACTCGAGCAGGCCCCGCTCCGTCGGCGTTGCGCAGTGCGGCAGCAGGTCGCCGAGCCCGCGCGCCCTCGCGAGGTCCTGCAGCGCGTGCCACTTGCGGTCGCCGTCGCCGTACCACTGCCCGCATTCGATGCGGCGGCCGATGGAGCGTGCCACCTCCACGCCGTGCCGCACGATGCTGACGATGCGGGCGTCGGGCGCTATCGCCCGCAGGAAGCGCAGCCGGAAGTTGTTGAGCGCAACCTTCTCGAGGACGAGGGGTGCATTGCCCCGCTCGGCCTCGATGCCCCGCCAGAATGCGTCGATGCCCGCCGGATCGGCGTCGGCTTCGGTGAGCTCGATCGGGCCGGACTCTCTTGCATCGGGATGCAGGCCCCACGCATCGCATCGCGGGAAGGGGCCGATCCACAGGTCGAATTGATCGTTGAGGTACCGCACGCTCGGCGCCGCGTTGATCAGCCGGCCGAGGATGGTCGTGCCCGAGCGACCGCAGCCGGTGAGGAAGGCGATGCGGCCGGGTTCGCCGGGCTGGCTCACGCGGACGCCCCGGCGTGCGAGGCGACGCCCGGGTTTGCGTGCAGGCGTTCGCACGAGACCGACATCGGCAGCCGCGCGAGCCCGAGGAAGGGCAACGGCGTCATCGGCGGGTGCTTGACGCGGATCGGCCCCAGCCCGTTGATGTGGTCGTGGAAGATCGCGCCCTGCGGATCGCCGTCGCCGCTGGGCTCGCTGGTGGATACGCCCAGCGTGTAGTCGCCCGGCGAGACGTCGAGCGTGAGGTCGAAGGTCAGCAGCAGCTCGTCGCCGGCCTCCAGGGGTGGCACGTCGGTGCCTTGCTGCATGGTGCCCTGCCCGAAGACCTGCACGCCGTAGCGATCGAAGATGCGCAGGCCGGCCCGCGGGGCGGGGACGGCGCGATCCGCTCGCAGCAGCATCCGCAGCCGGAGCGTGTCGCCCACGCCAAAGACGGTACGGTCCTGGTCGTCGGCGTTGGTCAGGCGGCAGGCCTCGATGCGGATGCCGCCCTCGCCGTGCCGCCGGTGCTGCGTGCCGTGGAGCACCGAGTGTTCGCGCGTCGCGGCGGCGTGGTCGGTCTCGGCCGGCGGATTCGACGCGTCCTGTCGAGCTGCGGCGGCTCGGGTCGGCGCGGCTGGCTTGGCCGGCTGGTCGCCCCGCCGCAGGCTGTCGTGATAGCGGGCGATGGTGTCCTCGGGCTCGCCGTCGAAGGTCACGCGGCCCCGCTCGAGCAGGATGGCCCGGCTGCACAGGTTGGTCACCGCGCCCGGGCTGTGGCTGACGAAGAGCATCGTCGTGCCGGCGTCGAGCATCTCCTGGATCCGACGGCTGCACTTCTGCACGAAGAACACGTCGCCCACGCTGAGGGCCTCGTCGACCACGAGCACCTCGGGCTCGAAGGACTGGAAGATGCTGAAGGTCAGCCGCACCGTCATGCCCGAGCTGTAGGTCTTGGTCGGCCGATCGAAGAAGTCGCCGATCTCGGCGAAGGCCTCGATGGCGTCGATGCGATCCTTTGCGAATCCTGGCGGGAAGTTCAGCAGCCGGGCCATGTTGAACACGTTCTGCCGGCCCGTGAGCTCCTTGTTGAGGCCCGCGCCCAGCTCGATGAGGCTCAGCACCCGGCCGTGGATCTCGGCGTGGCCCTCGGTCGCCACGCTGACGCCGGTGACCAGCTTGAGCAGCGTGCTCTTGCCCGAGCCGTTGCGGCCGACGATGCCCAGGCACTCGCCGCGCTGCAGCTCGAAGGACACGTCCCGCACGGCCCAGAAGTCGCGATGCAGGCTCGCTCGATTCAAGGTGGCCCACTCGGCCGCGCGGTGCCACGGGTTGCGGTACATCTTGAACCGCTTGCTGATGCCCCGGCACTCGACGATGCAGCCGCCCGCGTCGAACTGCTCGGGCATTGCGTCGGTCGTGTGCTCGTTGTGTGCGGCATCCACGGCCGATCGTAGAGCGAGCACCCGCGGGGGCCTAGCCGCCCAGCAGCCGGCGGCGGAGCGCGCTCAGCCGCCGCGCGAGGCCGTACGCCCGGCTCGACCGGATCTCGGCCAGCTCGCGCCGCGTGCGCTCGAGGTCGGCGGCCAGCGCGTCGGCCCGGCGGCGCACCGCGTCGATCTCGTGCCAGCGGGCGTTGGCCAGGCCCTCCAGCTCGCCCAGCCGCTGCACGACGGGTACGCCCGGCCGGTCGTCCGCATCGCCCGCCGAACCGACGACAACCTCGGGCAGCACCGCGACCCGCGCACCCTGATCGAGCAGCCACCGCAGCGCGGCGGTCGAGTCGGCGGCGATCCAGCCCGCGTCGACTCGTGCCGCCCCGGGCAGCCGCTCGGCGAGGGCGAGCGTCGTGGCGATGGGGCCCGCGTGGGCGGGGAGCAGCTCGGCGCGGTCGGCGGCGGGCGTCGAGCAGGCCTCCACGGCCTCGCCGTCCGCGTTGGTCCTCGAGGTCCAAGGGATGACGGCGTCGACGCCGGCGTTCGCTCGGAGGGCCGCCCGCAGTTGCTCGTGCTGCGGCTCGCTCGCCCTGCTGGCGTTGATGATCGCTACGTTGCGGTCCGGGGCGGGCGTCGGCAAGCGCGGCCGGCACCCGGCGGCGTGCTCGGTGCGGCGGGCGAGCACGCGGGCGTCCTCGCACAGCGTCGCGATGCGATGACGGGCGGCGGCGGCCATCGCGTCGCGCTGCCCCGCGGCCATGGTGGCCGCACGCTCGATCGCGTCGGCCAGGCTCGCGGCATCGCCCGGTGCGAACAGCACGCCGCTGGTGCCGTCCTCGATCATCTCGGCCATGCCGCCCGCATTGGCCGCAACGACGATCTGGCCCGCCGCCATGGCTTCCATGCAGGTGTTGGGGAAGTTGTCGTTCGGGCTGGGTACCAGCGCGATCGGGCACCGAGTCCTCTCGGCAGCCAGCGCAGCAGACTCAAGCTCTCCCAGCAACTCGATCGCGTCGCCCCCGAGCCCAAGCCGCGCAAGCACCTTGTTGCCGAATGGGCCGCCGGTGACCCAGTCCTCGGTATCCCGGCCGGCGACGCGGACGACCGGGCACGAGCGGTCGGCGGATCGGAGCATCGCGATCGCCTCGGTGAGCGTGCCGAAGCCCTTGCGCCGCTCCATCCGGCCCACGAACAACGCCGCGTCGCCGCTGGCCCGCGGTGCTTCGGCGTCGACGGGCCGCCCGAGCGGGTACGGCGTCACGCACACCCGGCCTTCGACCGCCGGCTCCCACGCGGCCGTCCATTCGGCGAGCATCCGCGACGGGCTCGCGACGCCGTCGGCCCAGCGGAGCACGTCCCGCTCCATCGATCGCAATTCGGCCGCGGCCCGCCCCGGCTGCGGGCCACCCTGGAGTTCCTCGATCCACGCCGTCGGGCTGTGCAGGTGGACGATCACCGGCGGGCCGTCGACGCCACGCTCGGCCAGCGGCCCGCGGCCCAGCCGCCGGTCGTTGAGGATGAACCACAGCGCCGCCCCGGTGTCGGGGGCCTCGATGGCCTCCGGCTCGAACTCGTCCAGCAGCGCGGGCAGGTGCTCGCGGATCTGCATGGCGAACACGCTCTCGCGGTGGAAGGCCCAGAAGGCCGCCAGGGTGGCCGGCGTCCGGATGGCCGGATGCGGCGCGGACCAGTCCGGCTCGGCCCCCTCCAGTTCGGACCCCTCCAGCTTGGACCCGCCGCCGGCGTTACCCAGGGCGATGAACGGCAGCCGCACCACGGCGATGCCGCCGGCGTGCTCGCGGGTCGGCTCGGCATCGTGGCCTACCGTGACCACGGTCGCGGCACGCCCGGCGGCCGCGAGCGTCCGCGCCATGCGGACGGTGTAGGTGCCGATGCCCCCGCCGACGAAGGGGGGGTACTCGCGGGAGATCAGGAGCACCGGTCAATATAGCAATCGGAGCGCCGCGTGAGCACCACCGGATCCATGCGACAGGGCACCCACGTCCGGCATATCACGGCGGATCCGTCCCGCTGGCCTCGCCCGGTGATCCTCCACCACATCCAGAAGACGGCCGGAACCACTCTTGGGCGGATCCTCAACAAGAACTACACGCTCGAAGTGACGCACGGATTCAAGCGAGGCTTGAAGGATGTCGCGGAGTTCGCCGAGCGGCCGCAGGCGGAGCGAGACTCATACGACTACCTGCGCGGCCACATCAATTTCGGTCTGCACGACCTGCTGTCGCGGCCCGCGACCTACGTGACCCTGCTGCGGCACCCCGTCGATCGGGTGCTGTCCTTCTACCACCACGTGCTCCGCACCCCGGACCACTATCTGTACCGGACGGGGTTCACGGCCGACGTATCGCTCCGCGAGCTGCTGGAGCAACGGGGGTGCATCGAGCTCGACAATTTCCAGGTCCGGGCGCTCAACCGCGATGCGGATGCCCGGCCGCGGTTTGGCGAGGTCGACGAGGCGATGCTCGCCAGCGCTCGGGCCAACCTGGACCAGTTCGATGCCGTCGGGCTGACCGAGCGGTTCGACGAGTTCGCCGGCCTCGTCGAGCGGCGGTACGGGTGGTGGGTGGGCTCCTACACCTCGGCGCGGGTGGCGCCCGGTCGCCCGGCCGCGGACGACCTCGACGGCGAGACGCGGCGGGCCATCGAACGCCAGAACGAGCTGGATCTCGCGTTGTATGGGGATGCGATCCGCCTGTTCGAGCAGCGGCTCGAGAATCCGCTGGGACCCCGGATCTTTGCAACGGCCAATCGCTAGGAGCACAGATGCCAGCTCGCCTCAAGAAGCCGCTCATCTTCCTGCACGTCTTCAAGGCCGGCGGCACGTCGATCCGGGCCGTGGTGCGCGATCAGTACGCCGGCGCCACCATCCAGCGGTTCGAGGGCGGGCTCGACGAGCTGCGCGCGTGGCAGGCGCTGCCGCAGGACGAGCGAGATCAAGCCGACGTGCTGCTGGGCCACCAGTTCTTCGGCAACCACGCCTATCTATCGACCCCCGCGACGTACATGTCCGTGCTGCGGCATCCGGTCGATAGGGTGCTCTCTTTTTTCTATTACGTGCTTCGCAAGCCGGAGCACTACGTCCACCGCACGGGCTTCCACGCGGACATGTCGCTGGCCGACTTCATCCGCCAGGGCCGCAACATCGAGCTCGACAACATGCAGACGCGGCTGTTCAACGAACAGCCACGGGAGCACCACCCGCCGTTCGGCGGGATCGACGATGCCATGGGGCGTGCAGCGCTCGCGAACCTTGCCAGGGTCGACCGCGTGGGCATCGTCGAGCAGATGGCCGATTTCGAGCGGCTGCTTCGGGAGGCCGAGGGCTGGTCGCTGTCGGCTATTCCCGAGAAAAACCGGACACCCGAGCGGCCACGGGCGGACGACCAAGATGCCGAGACGATCGACCTCATCCTGCGGCACAATCAGCACGATCTCGCTCTGTGGGAGGCGGCGCGGGCCCGCCTGGCCGCCGACCTCGTCGCCGAGGGGATGCAGCCGGCGGCCGTCTAGCTAGCTGCGGGCGGGCTGGCGGCCGTAGCCCATCTCGGCGAGTTCGCGCTCGTACCGGGCGTCGAAGGCCGCATCCAGTCCGGGGGCGATGTCATCGAGCGATTGCGCGGATCGCCCCTGGTTGATGAAGAAGTAGCCTTCCTTGTATTGGCTCAGCTCGCCCTGGCCCCGGGCCTCGACCTCTCGCTTGCGGAGGTTCTCCATCGAACTGCGTTCTACGGCCCGCGCCGCCGCCTCTTCGCCTATGGCAAGCCCGAGGAAGCCGCCCAGCTCCATCAGCGCCTCGACCGGCTCGGTCTTCAGCGTCTCGTAGCGGACGACGTGGACGGGAACGTCCCGCTGCTCGGTCCACGAGCGGTAGTGCTCGAACCAGGGGCCGTAGCCCCGTCGGATCCACTTCTTGGACGTGCCGTGCTCGATGAACTCGCGGGCGAACGCCTCGGCGTCGAGCTCGGCATCGCCCTGCAACCGCCGGTAGTTGATGGCGCTGATGAGCATGTCGCGAGGATTGCGCACGAGCAGCACCGCGTTCGACGATTCGCCGGCGAACGGGTGCCCGACGCTCCACGGCTCGTGCGTCTTGACGACCAGCGGCGGGCTGGGCCGGTCCGCGGCCTCCCTGCTCGCCCGCCGGCTACGCAGCAACGCGAGTGCCTCGGCGTCGGTCAGTTCTCCCGATTTCACCTTGTCGGTGTAGTGGTACAGCTCGGCGACCACGCCGCTTACCCCCTTGACCCAGTTGCAGTCCTCGTCCTGTATCGCTAGCCGCCCAGCCATCATCGGCGGACGTGATCGCTGTGAAGCTGCATGCCAGGTTCCTTCGGAACACTGCTGCGAGTTGTTTGTTAGGGTTCAGATGTCTGTGCAGGTCAACGGGAGTGTGGTGGTATCCTCGTTCATCGCATTCTCGGACCACGCGCAACAAATGCTGCCTC